>NZ_FNWP01000010.1:0-255694 GCF_900108435.1 Methylobacterium sp. 275MFSha3.1
CCCCGCCTCGTAGTGGGCGGGTCCGCAGGTCGCTCAGGGTCGGCCCAGAGGCGGGTCGGCGCGGGGGCATTTCCTCACCCCGCCGGGCACAGTGCCGCCCGGTCTCACGCCCGCGTCCGAGGCACGCCCCGCACCGGTCCGTCGCCCGGGGCGATGGCGGCTGAGAGCCACCGACGCGGGCGCCGCCCCGTCCCCGGACCCGCACGGTCAGCCACCGGGCGGGCCCCCGAAGGACGGCCCGGGATCGCTCCCGGGCCGCCGCGGACAGGTGCGGTCAGGAAGCACAAAATAGGAACATTGTCAAGGCAAACTGAGCCGCGCGCCGCTCTCGACGGCGCTTCTCCGTCATCGCGAGCGGAGCGAAGCGACCCAGGGTCGCGCAATATCGGCAGGCGTCGCGCTGCTGGCTCGCTTCGCTCCGCTCGCAAGGACGTCGGTGCCGAGAAGCCATCGGCCACAATTCCAGGGCCGGGTCTGGAAGACGGCCACGTCCGGCGACATGCTGGCGCGGCGCCTCCCCCGCACGGACAGGGGGCGCCCGGACACCCGGAACAGGGACACCCGCATGGCCGCGCGCCTCGCCCTCCTCGGCCTCGGCGCGATGGGGCACCCCATCGCCTGCAACCTCGCGGCCAAGCGGGGCTCCGACGCCGAGACGCTCGTCGCGATCGACACCGACCCGGCGCGCCTCGCCGGCCTCGCCGCGCCGGGCCTCGTCGCCACCACCGATCCCGGCCAGGCCGCCGGCGCCGACGTGCTGTTCCTGTGCCTGCCGAACGGCGACGCCGTCGAGGCGGCCCTCCTCGGGGACGGCGCCCTGGCGGAGCGCCTCGCCCCGGGGGCGGTCGTGGTCGACCTCAGCACCATCGCGCACGCCAAGGCCCTCACGGTCGGCCGCGCCGTGGCGGCGACCGGGCGCGCCTTCGTCGACGCGCCCGTCTCCGGCGCGCCGGCCGGCGCCGAGGCCGGGACGCTCACCGTGATGTGCGGCGGCGCGGCCGGGGCGGTCGCCCGGGTGCGCCCGCTCCTGGAGCGGATCGGCACGACAATCCTGCACATGGGCCCGGCCGGGTCCGGCCAGCTCACCAAGACGATCAACAACGTGCTCTACGACATCAACATCGCGGCGCTGGCCGAGGTGCTGCCGATGGCCGTCGCCATGGGGCTCGACCCGGATCAGGTCGCCCAGGTGGTCACGACGGGCACGAGCCGGAGCTACGCGGCGCAGTACTTCGTGCCGCGGATCCTCCGGGGCCAGTTCGACGAGGGCTACCCGATGGGGGCGGCCTACAAGGACCTCGTCGCCGCCGCGGCGGTCGCGGCGGAGAACGGCTTCCCGATGCCGGTCACGGCGGCCGCCACCGCCACCTACCAGACCGCCCTGCGCCAGGGCCACGGCGACCGGGACAAGGGCGCCATGGTGCTGCCGTTCGAGGACCTGCTCGGGGTCCGGGTGCGGTCGCGGCCGTAGGGGCCGGCCGTAGCGGCCATCGGGCGGTCGATCCCGACCGGCCCGCCCGCGCCCTGGATCTTACGGCAGCTCGAGCACGTCCCTCAGCGGCACGACCGCCAGGACCTGACCCGACGCGTCGGCGATCTCGAAGGCCTGCCCGGCCAGCACCGCGCCGTCGACCCGCTGGATCTCCAAGAGCGCCCGGGCGGAGCGCTCGGCCTCGGTGCGGGCGGCGTCGAGGTCGGGCAGGTCGGCGCCGTCGAGATCCTCGACCAGCCACTGACCGTCCCGGATGTGCAGGTAGAAGTGCGGCATAACCGCAGAACCGCGCTTACCGCCTCCGGTTGCGTCCCGGCCGCGTTGCGCGGACCGCGTGTGGCCTTTCGGTCACTCCGCGGCCTCGGTCTCCGGCACGGCGGCGTGGCCCGTCCGGGGCGGGAGCACCGGCGCGTCGGCGCGCTGGAGCACCTCCAGGGCGGCGTCGGCCTCCCGCTGGCGGTCCCAGAGCGCCGCGTAGACGCCCCCGGCCTCCAGCAACGCGGCGTGGGTGCCGCGCTCGACGATGCGGCCGTGGTCGAGGACCAGGATCGCGTCGGCGTTGACCACCGTCGACAGCCGGTGGGCGATCACCAGGGTGGTCCGGCCGCGGCTGACCCGGTCGAGCGCCGCCTGGATCTCGGCCTCCGTGAAGGAGTCGAGCGCCGAGGTCGCCTCGTCGAGGACCAGGATCGGCGGCGCCTTGAGGATCGTGCGGGCGATGGCGACCCGCTGCTTCTCGCCGCCCGAGAGCTTCAGGCCGCGCTCGCCCACCGGGGTGTCGTAGCCCTCCGGCAGCCCCGAGACGAAGCGGTCGATCTGGGCGAGGCGGGCCGCCTCCCGCAGCTCCGCGTCGGTGGCGTCGGCCCGGCCGTAGCGGATGTTGTAGCCGATCGTGTCGTTGAACAGCACCGTGTCCTGCGGGACCATGCCGATCGCCGCCCGGAGCGAGGCCTGCGTCACCGCGGCGATGTCCTGCCCGTCGACGCTGATCCGGCCCCCTTGCGGCTCGTAGAACCGGAACAGCAGGCGCGAGAGCGTCGACTTGCCGGCGCCCGAGGGTCCCACCACTGCCACGGTCTGGCCCGCCGGGATCTCGAAGGTGACGCCGCGCAGGATCGGCCGCTCGGGATTGTAGGCGAAGCGCACGTCCTCGAACCGCACCGTGCCGCCCGCGACCGCGAGCGGGGCGGCGCCCGGCCGGTCGGCGATCTCGGGGTTCTGCCCGAGGATGCGGAACATGTCGTCGATGTCGATCAGCGCCTGTTTGATCTCGCGGTAGATCATGCCCATGAAGTTGAGGGGCATCGCGAGCTGCACCAGCATGGTGTTGGCGAGCACGAAGCCGCCGATCGTCGTGCGCCCGGCCAGGATGTCGCGCGCCGCGAGCCACATCACCACGGTCATGCCGAGCGTGAAGATCACCGCCTGCCCGGCATTGAGCACCGCCAGCGACACGTAGGTCTGCGTCGAGGCCTTCTCGTACTTGGCCATCGACTCGTCGTAGCGGCCGGCCTCCCGGGCTTCCGCGCCGAAATACTTCACCGTCTCATAGTTGAGCAGCGAGTCGACCGCCTTGGTGTTGGCGTCGGTGTCGGAGGCGTTCATCCGGCGGCGGATCGCGATCCGCCACTCGGTCGCCTTGTAGGTGAAGGCTAGGTAGGCCGCGACCGTCAGGAACGCGGTCAGCGCGTAGGTCCAGTTGAACTCGTAGGCCAGCACGCCGAGCACCAGCACGAACTCGACGATGGTCGGCACCAGGGTCAGCACCATCAGGCGCGACAGCTCCTCGATGCCGGCGCGGCCGCGCTCCAGCACCCGGGTCAGGCCGCCGGTCTTGCGCTCCAGGTGGAAGCGCAGGGACAGGCGGTGCATGTGCTCGAAGGTCTGGAGCGCCAGCCGCCGCACCGCGTGCATCGCCACCTTGGCGAACAGCCCGTCGCGCACCTGCGTCAGCGCCGACATGGCGATCCGCGAGAGGCCGTAGAGGGCGATCAGCAGCATCGGCGCGGCGAGGAGGCCGGTGGGCACGGCCTCGTCCTTGCCGCCGACCGCCGCGACCAGCGCGTCGGTGATCCATTTGAAGGTGAACGGCGTCACCATGGTCACCAGCTTGGCGGCGAGCAGCAGGCCGAAGGCCAGGAAGACCCGGCGCTGCAGGTCGGGCCGGCCGTGGGGCCAGAGATGCGGCCAGAGCCGCCGGTAGGTGGCGATCAGGCCGGGGCGCTCGGCCGGGATCGGCGTCCCGGCCGCGGGCGCGGTGTTGTCGGTCATGAAGGGTTCTGCGGGGCGGGATGTCCTGGCCCCGCATATAGGCCCGCTGCCGCGCCGGAGCACCCGCGCTGCGTGCAGGCCCCCGCCTCACGCTCGCCAGAACGGCTTCGCGACCTCGGCGCGCAGGTCCCAGGGCTCGAGGCCGGCGTCCCGGGCCTGGTCGGGGTGGAGCGCCGCCAGGGCGCGGCGGGTGCGGATCCGCTGCAGCCACGTGCGGAGCAGGGACGGGCGCGCGGTCGGACGGGTGACGGCGGGCGAGGAGGACAGGGTGACGGCTTGCATCGCAGACGATCCGGTGGCGGGAAGGCAGTCCGGCCGGGATTGCTGGCGGAGCATTGATCCGATACAAAGCTCGGATCAATTGAAACATTGACCTCGGAGCAATTATGCGCCCCGCGGATTACCGCACCGTCGCCGACGCGATCGCGGCCGACATCGCGGCGGGCCGGCTGCGCCCCGGCGCGCGGCTGCCGCCGCAGCGCGACTTCGCCTACGCGCGGGGCATCGCGGTCTCGACGGCGAGCCGGGTCTACGCCGAGCTGGCCCGCCGGGGGCTGGTGACCGGCGAGGTCGGGCGCGGGACCTACGTCCGCAGCGAGCCGGGGCGCGCCGGATTGCTCCGCCCGGAGCCGCCCCCGGCCGCCCTCGACCTGCAGCGGACCCACTCGCGCCTGCCCGAGCAGGAGGTGGTCCTGGCCGAGACCCTGGCGGCGCTCGCCCGCGACGACGGCCAGATCGGCTTCACCCAGTACGGGCCCGCGGGCACGCCCTCGGCGCAGGCGATCGCCGCCGGGTTCCTGGCGCGGGCGGGCTACGCCCCCGATCCCGCCGACATCCTGTTCACCGGCAACGGCCGGCAGGCGCTGGCCGCCGCCCTGGCGGCCCTGGCTGCGCCCGGCGAGCGGATCGGCTGCGAGCCCCTGACCTATCCCGGGGTGAAGGGCATCGCGGCGCGGCTCGGGATCACGCTGATCCCGCTCGCCATGGACGCGGAGGGCGTCTGCCCCGAGGCGCTGCTCCAGGCCCACCGCGCGACCCCGCTGAGCGGCGTCTATCTCCAGCCGACCCTGCACAACCCCCTCGGCGCCACGATGGGGCCGGCGCGCCGGGCCGCCCTGGCGGAGGTGCTGGAGCGGACCGGGCTCACCGCCGTCGAGGACGCGGTCTACAGCTTCCTCGCCGAGGCGCCGCCGCTCGCCGGCCTCGCGCCGGACCGGGTGATCTTCGTGGACAGCCTGTCGAAGCGGGTGATGCCGGCGCTGACCGTCGGCCTGATCGCCGCGCCGCCTGCCCTCACCGACCGGCTCGCCGCCTCCGTCCGCCAGGGCGCCTGGACGGTGCTCGGCCTGTCGCTCGCGGCCGGCATGCACTGGATGGCGGGGGGCTCGGCGGCGGCGCTGGCCGAGGCCAAGCGCCGGGACGCCGCGGCCCGGCAGGCCCTCGCCCGGGCCGCGCTCGCCGACCTGCGGGTCGTGGGCGATCCGCAGGCCTACCACCTCTGGCTGGAACTGCCCGAGACGTGGCGGGCCGAGGCCTACGCGGCCGCAGCCCTGCGCCAGGGCATCGCCCTCCTGCCGGCCTCGTCCTTCGCGGTCCATCCCGGCCACGCGCCGAACGCGGTGCGCCTCGCCCTGGCCTCGCCGTCGCGGGAGGAACTCGACCGGGCGCTGCGCGGCCTGCGCCGGCTGGCTTTCGCGGGCGACGACCAGGTGGTGGAGTAGGCGGCGCCGCTCAGCCGCGCTTGTCGGTGGGCAGCACGAAGATCTGGCCCGGGTAGATCAGGTCCGGATCGCGGATCTGGTTCTGGTTGGCGTCGTAGATCACCGTGTAGCGCTCGCCGCGGCCGTAGGTGCGCTGGCTGATCCGCCAGAGGTTGTCGCCGCGGGTGATCCGGGCGGTGCTGATCTCCGGCACGAACACTGCGCCGACCCGGTCCGGCTCCGCCATGTCGGCCACCTGGGGGTTCGAGACGGCGGCCGGCGGCGAGGCCGCGGCCGGCCGGTCCCGGTCGGCACCGTCGCGCGCGGCCTGATCGGGGCCGGCGCGATCCCGCGCGCCGCTCTGGGCGGGCGACGGTCCGGACTCGGCGGTCTCCCGGGCGGCGACCTGCGTCGGCTCCGGCACCGACAGGGGGACCGCGGCGCGGCTGGCGACCTTGCCGGTGGCCGGATCGACCTGGTCGATTCGCACCTGGTACTGCCCGGGCTTGATCCCGCGCCCGATCGTGAAGGTCGCCCGGCCGTCCGGCCCGATGCCGCCCGGGGCGATCATCGTGTCGTTGAGGTAGAGCTGGATCCGCGCCCCCGGCGTGCCGGTGGCCGTCACGAACAGGCGGCCGTTCCCCTGCACGTCCACGCTGGCGATCCGGGTCGGCCCCGCCCCGGACGCCGCGGCCTCGCGGGTCTCCCCGCTCCCGGCCGGCCGGCCGGCCCGCGCCGCGTCGGCGTCCCGGGTACCCGGCTCGGAAGCCGGACCGGAGGATCTGGCGCCGCCCTTCGCGTCGGCCGTCGCGCCCGGCGCGCCGGGCTGCGACAGCACGACGGTCGCGGCGTCCGGGGCGGTCAGGGCCACGAGCGGCTGGCGGTCCCGGCCGGGGGCCACGTCCACCGCGACGCTCTGCTGCGACTCGGTCGCGCGCCCGTCCGCGCCGGTCATGCGCAGGCGGAGCGTGCTGGCGCCCGTCGGCAGGGCCGGCGGCACGATCGCGAACTGACCGTTGGAATCGGTCTTCGCCCGGGCCACGGGCTTGCCGTCGACCAGCATCTCGATCGCGGCGTCCGGCGCGCCGCGGCCGGCCACCACGGCGTCGCCGTTCGGCTCGACGCGGACGATGTCGAAGCGCGGCGCCTCGGCCGCATCCGGCAGGCGCGCGTCCTGGCCCGGACCGGCCTGCTGCGCCCCGGCTGTGCCGGCCTGCGGCGCCCCGGGGGTGCTGGCGCGGGGGGGCTGCGGGAGCGCCGCCACCGGGCCTTCCCCCGGCGCCGGACTCGCCCGCCCCGGCTTGTCGTCGCGGAAGTCGATCGTCGGGTCGGCGCGGCCGGCCAGGGCACCCGGATCGGCGAGGCTGCGCAGGCTGCCGCTCGGCGCCGACGACGCGGACGGCTCGGGACCACCGCGGCCGGTGAGCCGCCGCAGGGAGTCGCCGCCGAACAGCGCCAGCACGAGTCCTAGTCCGCCGAGAAGGCCGGCCAGCGCCAGGGCGAGACTGCGCCGCACCTGTCTCGACATCGCCACGAAGGCCTCCCCTCATCCTGCCGCCGCCCGGCGGGCGGCCGTCCGCCCGCGCGAAAAGCCGTCGACGGCGCCGCCCATAATACCGTACATGGTCCCCACACCAAGCCGTCCTGCCGCCCAGGCGGGTGAATCCCACGCGAATTCAGCAGTTTGGCACGTGGAGTGCTGGGCGCGGGGCGCGATCTGGACGGCTCGCAACGGACGCGCGAGGAGGACGCCGGATGGCTCCGGTGAGGACAGTCTGTGTCTATTGCGGCTCCGGCTTCGGCCGCGACCCGGCCTTCCGCGAGGCCGCCGAGACCCTCGGGACCGCGGTCGCGCAGGCCGGGATGGGCCTCGTCTACGGCGGCGGCGACGTCGGGCTGATGGGCACGGTCGCGCGGGCGGCGCTCGCCGCCGGCGGCCACGTCACCGGCATCATCCCGGACTTCCTCCAGGCGCGCGAGCACATGCTGGCGGACATCCAGGAGACCGTGGTGGTCTCCGACATGCACACCCGCAAGCGCCTGATGTTCGAGCGCTCGGACGCGTTCGTGACCCTGCCGGGCGGCATCGGCACCCTGGAGGAGCTGGTCGAGCAGCTGACCTGGGCGCAGCTCGGGCGCCACCGGAAGCCGGTGGTGCTGGTCTCGGTGGCGGAGTTCTGGGCGCCGCTGCTGGCCCTGTTCGAGCACATGCGCGGCCACGGCTTCATCCGCGAGGGCCTCGACCTGAGCTACCTCGTCGCGCGCGAGGCGGCCGAGGTGGTGCCGATGCTCCGCGCGGCCGGCCACGAGCCGGACCCCCAGGCCGAGAACATCGTCCAGCAGCGCATGTAGGTGCGCGCGCCGCGCGGCGATGAGGATCACGAGGATGCGTGCGTCGATGCGTGCTTCACTGCTCGCGGCCCTGCCGCTCGCCGGCCTCGCCTCCGCGGCGGCGGCCGGCCCGTCGCCGGTCCTGCAGACCCTGGACTACGCCAACACCCGCTACTCGGCCCTCGACCAGATCGACGCCGGCAATGTCGGGCGCCTGAAGGTCGCCTGGACCTTCTCCACCGGCGTCCTGCGCGGCCACGAGGGTGCGCCGATCGTGGTCGGACACCTGATGTTCGTGCACACGCCGTTCCCCAACGTGGTCTACGCCCTCGACCTCGACCGGGGCGGGAGGATCCTGTGGCGCTACGCACCGCGGCAGGACGCGAGCGTCATCGCCGTGATGTGCTGCGACACGGTCTCCCGGGGGCTCGCCTACGCGGACGGGCGGTTGTTCCTCCAGCAGGCCGACACCACCGTGGTGGCGCTCGACCCCGAGACCGGCCGGGTGCTGTGGTCGGTGAGGAACGGCGACCCGGGCCGGGGCGAGACCAACACCGCCACGGTCCTGCCGGTGCGCGGCAAGCTCATCGTCGGGCTCGCGGGCGGCGAGTACGGGGCGCGCTGCCACGTCACGGCCTACGATCAGGCGACGGGCCGGCGGCTCTGGCGCGCCTACGCCACCGGGCCGGACGCCGACATGCTGGTCGATCCGGAGACGACGACCGAGCTCGGGCGCCCGGTCGGCCGCGATTCCTCGCTCAAGAGCTGGGAGGGCGACCAGTGGCGGACCGGCGGCGCCTGCAGCTGGGGCTGGTTCTCCTACGATCCGGACCTGAACCTCGTCTATTACGGCACCGGTAATCCCTCGACCTGGAACCCGAACCAGCGCCCGGGCGACAACCGATGGGCGCAGGCGATCATCGCCCGCGACGCCGATACGGGCATCGCCCGCTGGGTCTACCAGATGACCCCCCACGACCAGTGGGACTACGACGGCGTCAACGAGATGATCCTCACCGAGCAGGTGATCGACGGCCGCGCCCGGAAGGTGCTGACTCATTTCGACCGCAACGGCTTCGGCTACACGCTGGACCGGGCCACCGGCGCGCTGCTGGTGGCGGAGAAGTTCGACCCCACGGTGAACTGGGCCAGCCGGATCAGCGTGGATCCCGCCGCGCCCGATTATGGAAAGCCGGTGGTCGACAAGCGCTACGCTCCCGGCGAGGCCGACGAGGACGAAGCAACCAAAAATATCTGTCCCGGGGCGCTCGGAGCCAAGAACCAGCAGCCGGCCGCCTACTCGGCCAAGACGCGGCTGTTCTACGTGCCGACCAACCACATGTGCATGGATTACGAGGCGTTCCGGGTCACCTACACGCCCGGCCAGCCCTATGTCGGCGCGACGCTCACCCTGCACCCGCCCGAGGGCTCGGACCGGACCGGGGCGTTCATCGCCTGGGACGGCGCGAAGGGCCGGATCGCCTGGACGATCCCGGAGCCGTTCTCGGTCTGGTCGGGGGCGCTCGCCACGGCGGGCAACGTGGTCTTCTACGGCACGCTCGAAGGCTACCTGAAGGCGGTCGACGCGCGGGACGGGCACGAGCTGTACCGGTTCAAGACCCCGTCCGGGATCGTCGGCAACGTCACCACCTACCTGCACGGCGGCAAGCAGTACGTCGCGGTGCTGTCCGGGGTCGGCGGCTGGGCCGGGATCGGCCTGGCGGCCGGGCTGACCGACCCCGCGGACGGTTCGGGGGCGGTGGGGGGCTACGCGGCCCTGTCGCAGTACACGGCGCCGGGCGGGCAGCTCACGGTGTTCGAACTGCCGCAGTGAGCCGCCCCGGCTGCGTCCGCACGCGCCGCTGGGCGATTCGCACGGCATCTCCCTGACCTTCCGAGGCGCTCCCGCGCCGGGTCTGGCTGGACGCATCCCGGGCCGCCTCTCCTGTCCCGCATGACCCCGCCACCGGCGCCGGTGGCCGGTCTCGGGCGGGCCTATCCAGATGCGGCCGCGCCGCTCACGGCGATCGATGACCGTTCAGAAGTGGTGGCCGGGCAAATTCAGAAGTAAAAATTCTAACTTATCAAGTATATTTATAAAAAATAAGCCGCCTCACAGAGTGTTGCTCAGAGGATACGAATCGAAAATGCGTCCGATTTTGAACGAACTATGACGATCTGCCCTCGATGATCTTGGATATGGGGCGCGCGACCGGCCGGATGGGGCGGTGTCGGGGAGCGCGTCATGACACGAGGATATGGGGTCTCACTCGCCGCGCTGGCGGTCGTGCTGCTCGGTCCGGGCGCCCAGGCGCAGACGGCCGGCAACGGCGTCGACATCCTGTCGGGTTTCCGGCGGATCTGGATCCCCGGACGGACCTACGACACCGGATCGCCCACGGCGCTCGGCGCGCCCCTCCTGCTGCGCAACATCCAGATCGTCGCCGAGCGGGCGCGGGAGCGGACCGGCGCGCAGGAGATCGCCGCCTATTACGACGACCGCCGCAACCAGAGCTACAGCGTCATCGACGGCCTCGGGCCGCTGACCCAGGCCTATCTGGCGGGATCGGGGGCGACCACCACGATCCCGGCCTTCGACGCGACCACGTCGCGCGTGCAGTACGTCGACCAGGGGACCGGTGCCGGCGTGACGACGTCGCCCCTCGGGAAGGTCGTGCAGCTGGTCAACGCGTTCCGGACCAACGCCTCCACCGGCCCGGCCAAGGACGCCTATAGCTATCCGCGCCCCTGGCGGCAGAGCCTGGACGGCCAGGGCCTCGGCCTCGTCGTGCCGCCCTCCCTTGGGCCGGAGAAGAGCCCGACCCCCGCGACGGATGGCGGCTTCCCGAGCGGCCACACCAACGCCGCCTACCTGTCGGCGCTGGCCCTGGCCTACGCGGTCCCGCAACGGTTCCAGGAACTGCTCACCCGCGCGAGCGAGCTCGGCGACAACCGGATCGAGGCGGGCATGCACTCGCCCACCGACGTGATCGGCGGACGCGTGCTGGCGACCTACTTCGCCATCCGGGCGCTCAACGACCCGGCGAATGCGGCCCTGCTGGGCGAGGCCTTCGCGCAGGCGCAGAGCTACCTGAGCCAGGCCTGCGGCGGCCCGCTGGAGCGGTGCGCCCACGCGCCCGTGGATCCGGCCACCGACCGGTTCTCCGATTACGCGCGCAACAAGGCCGCCTACACGGCGCGCCTGACCTACGGCCTGCCGCCGGTCGGGCCCACGGACCGTCCGCCGGTGGTCCCGGCGGGCGCCGAGGCGCTGCTCGCGACCCGCTTCCCCTACCTCACGGCGGCGCAGCGCCGCGACGTGATCGCGACCACGGAGCTGCCCTCCGGCGGCTTCCTCGACAACGGGCTGGGCTACGACCGCATCAACCTGTTCGCCGCCGCCGACGGCTACGGCGCCTTTAACGGCACGGTCACCGTCACGATGGACGCGGCCCGGGGCGGGTTCTCGGCCTACGACGTCTGGCGCAACGACATCGGCGGCGCGGGCGGCCTCGTGAAGCTCGGCAGCGGGACGCTGGTCCTGACCGGCGCCAACACCTACGCGGGCGGCACGACGATCGGCGGCGGGACGCTCGTCGGCCATGCCGGCGCCTTCGGCACGGGCGCCATCGTCGACGACGCGGCGCTCGTCGTGGATCAATCGACCGACGGGACGCTGGCCAACGCCGTCTCGGGCTCCGGGACCCTCACCAAGACCGGGGCGGGCACCCTCACGCTCACCGGGCTCAGCACGCTGACGGGCGCCACCGCGGTGCAGGCCGGTCGGCTCGTCGTGAATGGCGGCCTCGCCCACTCGGTCGTGTCGGTGCTGCCGGGGGCCGAGCTCGGCGGCTCGGGCACGCTGGGCGGGATCGTCGCGCTCGCGGGCGCCACGGTGGCGCCGGGCAATTCCATCGGCACGCTCACGGTCGCCGGCAACGTCGGCTTCGCGCCGGGCTCGACCTACCGGGTCGAGGCCGACGCCGCCGGCCGGGCCGACCGGATCGCCGCCACCGGCACCGCCACCCTGTCGGGCGGCACCGTCCAGGTGCGCGCCGCCTCCGGCGCCTACAACCCGCGCACCACCTACACGATCCTCTCCGCCGCCGGCGGCGTCTCCGGCCGGTTCGCCGGCGTGACCGCGAACCTCGCCTTCCTCACCCCGGGCCTGCGCTACCGGACCGACGCGGTCGACCTGACGCTCACCCGCAACGACGTGCCCTTCGCCGCCAGCGCTACCTCGCGCAACGGCGCGGCCGCCGCCAACGCGATCCAGGCGATCGGCGCCGGCCGGCTCTACGACGCGGCGGTCGCCTTCACGGCCAACGAGGCCGGCAGCGGCTTCCGGGCGCTGGCCGGCGACATCCACGCCGGCACCGTGTCCACCGCCTACGAGACCGCCTTCTTCGTGCGCGAGGCGGTGCTCGACCGCCTGCGCTGGGGCGATCCCGGTGCCGGGCTCGACGCCGGCGCCCTGCCGGCCGCCGACGCGGCCGACCTGCCCGGCCGGGCCCCGGTGGTGGCGACCGTGCCGGTGCGCACCCTCGACCCGCAGGTGTTCGGGCTCTGGGGCCAGGGCTTCGGCGCACTCGGCACGGCCGATGGCGGCGGCAACGCGTTCGACCTCGACCGGCAGATCGCCGGCTTCGCGGCCGGCGCGGACGTGCGGCTCCCCAGCGGGCTGCGCTTCGGCGCGGCCGGGGGCTACACGGAGGCCTTCCTCGACAGCGCCGGCCGGGCGGGCGGCGCGAGCCGGGCGGAGAGCGCGACGCTCAGGAGCGGGTTCGGCGGCCTGTACGGCGGCTACGAGCTCGGCCCGCTGTCGCTGCGGCTCGGCGCGCTCTACGCCGACACGGACGCGCGCACCCGCCGCGCGGTGCTATACGGCCTGTCCGACACGCTGAGCGGGCACGGCGGCGGCTCCACGGTGCAGGGCTTCGGCGAGATCGGCTGGAGGATCGCGCTGGGCACGCCGGCGGCGCGCTTCGTCGAGCCGTTCGCGGGCGGGGCCTATGTCGGCATCCGGCGCGGCGCCTTCGCGGAGGCCGGGGGCGCGGCGGCGCTGGCGAGCTTCGCGCGGGACTACGACCTCGGCGCGGCGACGGTGGGCGTGCGGGCGCAGGCGCGCCTGGACCTGGGCCTCGGCCTGCCGGTGACGCTGCGCGGTCTCGTCGGCTACCGGCGCGCGTTCGGCGACGTCGTGCCGACGGCTCTGCTGGCCTTCGGGGCGGGCGGCCCGGCCTTCCTGAGCGCGGGCGTGCCGATCGCCCGGGACGCGCTGGTGGCGCAGGTGGGCCTGGACCTGGCGGTGGCGCCGGACGCGAGCCTGGGCGTGGCCTACACGGGCCAGACCGGAGCCCGCGCCCAGGACCAGGCCGTGACGGGCCGCTTCACCCTGCGGTTCTAGCGCGCGACGCCTGCGCGCCGACGAAGTCCACGAAGGCGCGCAGCGGCGCCGGCAGGTGCCGCCGGCCGGGATAGTAGAGGAACGGGCCGGAGAAGACCTGCCACCAGGGCTCCAGCACCGGCTCCAGGGCCCGGCTCGCGAGCTGCGGCCGCAGCCAGTCCTCGAACAGGTGGACGATCCCGGTGCCGGCGACCGCCGCCTCGACCGCGAGGTCGCTGGCGGCGACCCGCACGATCAGCGGGCCGGACGGGTCCACCCGGACGATGTCGCCGTCGCGCTCGAACTCCCACGGCGCCGTCAGGGCGCCGCTGGGGAAGCGGCCGAGCAGGCAGACATGGTCGAGGAGGTCCCGCGGATGGTCCGGCCGGCCGCGCTTCTCGAGATAGGCCGGGGATGCCGCGGTGGCGAAGCGCTGCCGCCGCGGGCCGATCGGCACGGCGATCATGTCCTGCTCCAGCCGCTCGTCGTAGCGGATGCCGGCATCGCAGCCCGCCGCCAGCACGTCCACGAACCCGTCCTCGACCACCACTTCCAGGCGGATCTCCGGGTAGGCCGCCAGGAAGGGCGGCACGAGGGCCGGCAGCACCAGCCGGGCAGCGCTCAGCGGCACGTTGAGCCGGAGCGTGCCCGCGGGACGGTCGCGGAACCCGTTCACCACGTCGAGGGCGGATTCCACCTCGGCGAGGGCCGGCCCGAGCCGCTCCAGCAGGCGGGCCCCCGCCTCGGTCGGCGCGACGCTGCGGGTGGTGCGGTTCAGGAGGCGCACCCCCAGGCCCGCCTCCAGCCGGCGCACCGCCTCGCTGAGGCGCGACGCGCTGCCGCCGCCGGCGCGGGCGCCTTCGCGGAAACCGCCGGCCCGCGCCACGGTCACGAAGGCGGCGAGGTCCGTGAGATCCTGGGTCATCGTTCGAGAATCCGCACGGCCCGTGCCGATTGTCACGGCTTATCGGCGCAAAGCGTGGCGTCTACATCCGGAGCGCCAACAGGAGATTTGCCATGACCGATCTCGCGCAGGCCGAGACCTTCCAACTCGGCGACCGCACCGTGAAGCGCCTGGGCTACGGGGCCATGCAGCTCGCCGGGCCGGGCGTGTTCGGGCCGCCCAAGGACCGCGCGGCCGCGGTCGCGGTGCTGCGCGCGGCCGTGGCGGCGGGGGTCGACCACATCGACACGAGCGACTTCTACGGGCCGCACGTCACCAACCAGATCATCCGCGAGGCGCTGCACCCCTACCCGGACGGGCTCGTGATCGTCACCAAGGTCGGCGCCACGCGCGGGGCCGACGCCTCGTGGAACCCGGCCTTCTCGGCCGAGGACCTCGCCCGGGCGGTCCACGACAACCTGCGCAACCTCGGCGTCGACGTGCTCGACGTGGTCAACCTGCGCCTGATGTTCGACGTCCACGGCCCCGCGGAAGGCTCGATCGAGGCGCCGCTCACCGTGCTGGCGGATCTTCAGCGCCAGGGACTGATCCGCCGGATCGGCCTGAGCAACGCGACGCCCCGGCAGGTCGCGGATGGGCGGCGGATCACCGACATCGTCTGCGTGCAGAACCAGTACAATCTCGCCCATCGGGGCGACGACGCCTTCGTCGACGACCTCGCGGCGGCCGGGATCGCCTACGTGCCGTTCTTCCCCCTGGGCGGGTTCAGCCCGCTGCAGTCGGACACCCTGTCGGCGGTGGCGGCCGGGCTGGGCGCGACGCCCATGCAGGTGGCGCTGGCGTGGCTGCTGCGCCGGTCGCCCAACATCCTGCTGATCCCGGGGACGTCGTCCCTCGGCCACCTCCGCGAGAACCTCGCGGCGGCCACGCTCGCGCTCCCGGATGAGGCGATGGCGGCGCTGGATCGGATCGGGGCGGCGTGAACGGTTTCCGTCCGGACGCTTCGGTTGGGAGCTCCCTCACCGTCATCGCGAGCGCAGCGACGTGACCCAGGGCAGCGCGACGACGGTCGGCGTCGCGCCGTCTGGATCGCTTCGCTCCGCTCGCAAGGACGGCGGTGCGGAAAGGAGCGACCCGAGGCCTACTTCGCCGTCATGCCGGCCACCATCGGGCAGCCGCCCTCGCTCATCGGGCGGAAGGCCTGCTCGGCCGGGATCGTCTCCAGCACCTTGTAGAGATCCCACGCGCCCTTCGACTCGGACGGCGCCTTGGCCTCGAACAGGTACATCGGGTGGATCTTGCGCCCGTCCGGCCGGATCGTGCCCTTGCCGAACAGCGGGTCGTCGGTCGGCATCTCCTTCATCTTGGCGACCACGGCGGCGCCGTCCTTGGCCGAGTGCAGGGCCGCCACCGCCTTCAGGTAGTGCAGCGTGCTGGCGTAGACGCCCGCCTGGTACGAGGTCGGCTTCTTGCCGGGCATGCGCTTCTCGAACCGCTCCGCGAAGGCCCGGGTGCCGTCGTTGAGGTCCCAGTAGAACGAGGCGGTGAAGGCGAGGCCCTGCGCCACGTCCAGGCCCAGCGAGTGGATGTCGGTGATGGCGATCAGCAGGGCGGCGAGCGTCTGGCCGCCCTGGCGGATGCCGAACTCGTGCGCCTGCTTGATGGCGTTGGCGGCGTCGAGCCCGGCATCGGCGAGCCCGATCACCTGCGCGCCCGAGGCCTGGGCCTGGAGCAGGAACGAGGAGAAGTCCGGGTTCGGGAACGGCGTGCGCACGCCGCCGACGACCTTGCCGCCGTTCTTCTCCACCACCGCCTTGGTGTCGCGCTCCAGGGCGAGGCCGAAGGCGTAGTCGGCGGTGATGAAGTACCAGGACTTGCCGCCGCGCTTGAGGATGGCCTTGCCGGTGCCGTTGGCCAGCGCCGCGGTGTCGTAGGTCCAGTGCACGGTGTTGGGCGTGCAGGCCGGGCCGGTGAGGTCGGCGGTGCCGCCGCCCGAGTTGATGAACGCCTTGTTCTTCTCCTTGGTGATCTGCGCGATGGCGAGCGCCACCGAGGAGGTCGGCACGTCGAACACCGCGTCGACGCCGTCGCGGTCGTACCATTGCCGGGTGATCGAGGCGCCGACATCGGGCTTGTTCTGGTGGTCGGCGGCGACGACCTCGACCTTCAGCCCGTGTTCCTCCGGCTTGAAGTCCTCGACCGCCATGCGGGCGGCCACCACCGAGCCCTCGCCGGTGGAGTCGAAGTAGACGCCGGAGCGGTCGTTCAGCACGCCGATCTTCACCGGCACGAGGTCGGCCGCGAGCGCCGCGCCGGCGCCGAACGCGCACAAGCTCCCGAGCAGCGCCGCGGCGCGGTGGCGGAGCGTCATGTCTCTCTCCCTGTCGTGTCCACCCGGCGGCGTTGATCGCCGCTCGGAATGTTTCCGAAGGCAGAGTATCCGTGGCGGTCCGCGGCTGAAACGGGTGCGCGTGAGGATGCCGGCGATCCGTCAGGGGCAGCCCTCCCCGCCCGAGACGGCACCGCCGTCTTTGCGAGCGGAGCGAAGCAATCCAGCAGCACCACGCTCGCCGAGGTCGCGCTGCCCTGGGTCGCTTCGCTGAGCGCGCGATGACGGGTGAGCGGCGGCGATCGGCCTCTCAACCGCCCCGTGGCGCCAGACCGAAGATCGCCCGCGCCTGATCGGGCGTGGCCGGCTCGCGGTCGATGTGGGCCAGCAGGCTCACCGCCTTCTCCACCAGGGCGGCGTTGCTCGGCGCGAGCTGCCCGCGGGACAGGTACAGGTTGTCCTCCAGGCCGACCCGGACATTGCCGCCCATGCCGGCGGCGACCGCGAGGATCGGGAACTCCTCCCGGCCGATGCCGAAGGCCGACCAGACCGCGTCCTCCGGCAGTCGGGCGCGCATCGCCACGAGGGCCTCCGGCGTCGCGGGCGCCCCCCAGGGGATGCCGAGGCAGATCTGGAACAGCGGCGGGCGCGCCAGATGCCCCTCGGCGATCAGGTGCCGGGCCAGCTCGATCTGGCCGAGATCGAACACCTCGATCTCGGGCTTCACGCCCGCGTCGCGGATGTGCCCCGCCATCGCCCGCAGGTGGCCGGGGGTGTTGAGGAACAGGTGCTCGCCGAAATTCATCGTGGCGATGTCGAGGGTGCAGATCTCCGGCCGCAGCGCGCCGACATGCCGGGTGCGGGCCTCCGGTCCCACGAAGGTCGTGCCCGGGCCGGCGACCGACGGGTCGGGGTCGCCCGGCACGAACCGGCCCCCCGCCCCCGTGGTCAGGTTGAGGATCACGGCGTCGTTCTTCTCGCGGATCCGCTCCACCACCTCGCGGTAATGGGCGAGCTCCATGCTCGGCGCGGCCGTCTCGGGGTCGCGGACGTGGATGTGGACCACGGCCGCCCCGGCGGCGGCGGCCTCGAGGGCTGACTGCGCGATGGCCTCCGGGCTCACCGGCACGGCCGGGTTCTTCCGCGGCGTGTCGAAGGAGCCCGTGAGGGCGCAGGTGATGACGGTGGTGCTCGCCATGTGTGTGCTCCCCGCGCGTCAGATCGCTCCGCCGTCGACCGTGATGGTCTCGCCCGTGATGTAGGCCGCGCCCGCGCCCAGGAAGAAGATCGTCTCGGCGATGTCCTCCGGGCGGGCCATGCGGCCGAGCATGGTGCGCCCCACGGTCGAGGCCTTGCGCTCCTCCGACCAGGGCTCGGTCCAGGGCGTGGCGACGAGGCCGGGCGCCACCGCGTTGACGCGCACGTCCGGCGCCAGCGCCCGGGCGAGGCTCCGGGTCAGGTTGATCAGTCCGGCCTTGCTCGCCGAGTAGGCGACCGACGAGCCGCGCCGCCCGAGGCCGGCCACCGACGCGGTGTTGACGATGGCGCCGCGGCTCGCCTTGAGGTTCGCGGCCGCGGCCTTCGCGCAGCGGAACGGCCCGAGCAGGTTGGTCGCCAGGATCGTGGCCCAGAAATCCTCGGTCATCGCGTCGAGGTCCTCGAAGGCGATGGGCGTGGTCGTGCCCGACGTGCCGGCATTGTTGACGAGCACGTCGAGGCCACCGAGCCGGTCGATGCCGGCCGCAACCATCGCCTCGGCCTCGCCCGCCCGCGACACGTCGCCGGGCAGCGCGATCACCGAGAATCCGGCTCCGGCGAGTCGGGCGGCCTCTTCGGGGCCGCGGGGATCGTCCGGCAGGTGGTTCAGCGCCACGGTGGCGCCGTTGCGGGCGAAGATCGCGACGGTCGCGAGCCCGATCCCCGACGAGGCTCCGGTGACGAGGACGCGCCGTCCGGACAGGTCCGCTCCGATCATGATCCCTCCATCCGGCCGATCCCGGCCATCGCCGCCTTGAGCGCCAGGAGCTTGCGGTCGCGCTCGCGGAACAGCTCTTCCGGCGGCCGCCCGCCCCAGTCGAAATAGCCCTTGCCGGCCATCACCCCGGTCCGGCCGGCGGCGCAGAGGGCGTCGAGGGTCTCGGAGCGGGTGCGCGGCGGCGGCGGCGCGTAGCTGCCGTTGGCCAGCGCCCGCTGCGTCAGCTCCAGCCCGGTGAAGTCGGCCTTGGCGAGGTGGCCGAGGATCGGGATGCGCAAGGCGAGCCCGTGGACGATCGCGTCGTCGATGTCCCGCGGCGCGGCGACGTCCTCGTCGAGGAGCCGGAACACCTCGGCGCTGATCGCCTGCTGGATGCGGTTGGCGACGTAGCCGGGGATGAAGCGCTTCAGCACGATCGGGACCTGGCCCAGGCCGCGCACGAGGTCGGCCATGGCGGCGACGACTGCCGGGTCCGTGCCGGGCCCCGGCACCACGTCGACGAGGTCGACGATGTAGGGCGGCGTGTACCAGTGCAGGATCAGCGCCCGCGCCTGCCGGGCTTCCGGGATCAGCGGGAAGACGTCGAGGTAGCTGGTGTTGCTGGCGAGGATCGCGTCGGCCGGGCAGAGCCGGTCCAGCTCGGAGAAGAGCGCACGCTTGGCCTCCGGGTTCTCGGTGATCGCCTCGATCACGAGGCCGGCGCCCGAGACCGCCGCGTCGAGCGCCGCCTCGACCCGGACGGCCAGGGCCAGCCGCGCGGCATCCCAGCCCTCCGGGACGGCGCCGGCCTCCCGCAGGGTCGCGAGGGCGGATTCCATCAGGCCGGGGATCCGCGCCCGGGTCTCGGGCCGCGTGTCGGTGATCCGCACGCCGTGGCCGGCGAGCGCCAGCACCAGGGCGATGCCGTGCCCCATCACGCCGCCGCCGACGATCGCGATCTCGCCCATGCCGCACGCTCCTGTCCCTGCCCCGGGCTCCTCTCGCGGGAATCCTCGGGTCGTCCGTCCGGCCTCAGCCGCCGCGCTGGTCCCGGCGCATCATGAAGGCCAGCTTCTCGAACAGGCTGACATCCTGCTCGTTCTTCAGCAGCGCCCCGTGCAGCGGCGGGATCAGCTTGCGGCCGTCCTGCTCGCGCAGGGTCTCGGGGGCGATGTCCTCGGAGACGAGGAGCTTCAGCCAGTCGAGCAGCTCCGAGGTCGAGGGCTTCTTCTTGAGGCCCGGGACCTCGCGCATCGCCAGGAAGGTCCGAAGGGCCTCCTCGACGAGGCGGTGCTTGATGCCCGGATAGTGGACGTCGACGATGCGCTGCAGCGTCTCGGCGTCGGGGAACTTGATGTAGTGGAAGAAGCAGCGGCGCAGGAACGCGTCCGGCAGCTCCTTCTCGTTGTTCGACGTGATGATCACGATCGGCCGGCGCACGGCCTTCACGGTCTCGCCGGTCTCGTAGACGTGGAACTCCATCCGGTCGAGTTCGGTCAGCAGGTCGTTGGGGAACTCGATATCGGCCTTGTCGATCTCGTCGATGAGCAGGACCGGGCGCTCGGGCGCGGTGAACGCCTCCCAGAGCTTGCCGCGCCGGATGTAGTTGGAGATGTCCGAGACCCGGGGGTCGCCGAGCTGGGAGTCGCGCAGGCGCGAGACCGCGTCGTACTCGTAGAGCCCCTGCTGCGCCTTGGTGGTCGACTTGATGTTCCAGACGATCAGCGGCGCGCCCAAGCCCTTGGCGATCTCCTCGGCCAGCACGGTCTTGCCGGTCCCGGGCTCGCCCTTCACGAGGAGCGGCCGCTCCAGGACCACGGTGGCGTTGACCGCCGCGGTGAGGTCGGGGGTCGCGACGTAGGTCTCGGTTCCGGAAAAGCGCATCGCGGTCTCGGAGAGAGGGGCTCGGGCCAAGGGGTAGCGCGCCGCGCCGCCGGGCCGCAAGCGCCGTCCCCGTCCGGCCGTCCCAGTCGGTGCCGGCTGATGCGCCCGCCCGATGGTCCACGCCGTCATCACGAGCGAAGCGAAGTGACCCAGAGCAGCGGGACGTCCGAAGGCGTGGCGCTACCCTGGGTCACTTCGCTTCGCTCGCAAGGACGGTGGCGCCGCGAGCGATCTCAGCCCTTCTCGTGCCAGACGCAGTTCCGGGCGAGGATCTCGAGGTTGACGTCCGACTTCTGCGGCTGCGGCAGGGTCTTGCCGTCCATGGCGAGGTCGATCTTGATCTCGACCTGGCCCTTCGCCTCGTTGGAGCGGCGGGAGAAGTAGCAGTACTGCTGGTAGGGCTGCTCGGCGCTGTCCTTGAAGTTCCAGCCGGTCACGATCTGCCCGTCGAGGTAGGGCACCTGCTTGAACACCGTGAAGGTCGTGTTCACCGCGGCCTTGGAGGCCGGGGCGGCGTCGTTGCCGAGCTGCGCCTTGGTGGGCGTCGGCGTCGCCGGCGCCTTGGGCAGGCCCTCGAGCTTGAGGGTGTTGTCGGTGAGCGTGACCTCGCCCTTGGTCTTCAGGGTCACGTCCGACAGCGCCGCCTGCATGGCGGCGGCGATCTTCTCGGCGGCGGTGTCGAACTGGTTCAGCGTCGCCCAGCCGTAGGCCGCCGCGCCGACGCCGATGCCCGCGAGGCACGCGAAGGCGCCGAAGCCCAGCGCCCGGAACAGGAAGGCCCGGGCCGCGACGTAGCTCGAATCCGCCCGCAGGCGGGAATTCACCTGCTGGGCGAGGGCGATGTTCTCGGGGGTCCCGCTCGCGACGTAGTTCATGCGCCGGCTCCAGCGGCAGGGAGGGTCGGGCCCGGATGGGTCTGGTTCGGCAGCGCCTGCTGGCCCTGGGCCGGCCGGTTCATCGGGATCACCGCGCCCGACGCGTTGGCGGCGCGCGGCAGGATCGGCTCGGGGTGCGAGCGCAGGGCGTCGGCGATCGCGTCGAGCATGTAGGGGGCCGCCTCCGGGTTCACGGCGGCGCCGAGATCGTCCTCGTCCATGAAGGTCCGGCGGGTCGAGACCGCGCAGAGCGCCAGGATCGTCGACGCGAAGGCGGCGCAGACCGCGGGCAGGAACACGAAGATCCGCAGGAAGGCGTGGACCTGGCTCTCGGTCACGTCGATCGGGTCGACGCCGTAGACCATGGCGGTGAAGGAGTGGAGCTGCGACCGGTTGACCGCGTTCCGGTAGCCCTGCTCGGCGTCGGCCACGCGCCGGTCGGCGGCGCCCGGATCGAGGGCGGCGCGCGCCTTGCGGGCCTCCTCCAGGTCCTTGATCATCCCGGCGCGGTCGGCGGACGCCTTGGCGACGCCCTGCGACAGGGCGGCGACGCGGGGATCGGCCACGCATTTCAGGTTCTGGTACTTCCGGCCCTTGCTGTTGGTGCCGAAGACCCGCTCGCAGCGCTGGGCCGGGAGGCCGGCGAGCTGCTGGGCGTTGTCGGCGGAGCGCTTCTCGATCTGGTCGAGCTCGGCCGTGTACTGCGCCACGCGCTCGTCGGCCGCCTTGATCCGGTCGCCGATCGTGGCGCGGTCGGCCTGGGCGTCCTTCAGGGCGGTCTTGGTCCGGGCCGCCTCCATCAGGCGGGGATGGAACATCATCTCGCCGAGCTGCGACACCGACTTGGTGGTCACGCCCGCCGCGAAGATGATGCCCAGCACGGCGAGGCCGCGCACGAAGTAGGAGCGCTGGGTCCGGGCCAGGATGCCGAGCGGCACGCGGCACAGCTCGACCGCGGCGTAGACCAGCGGCGCCAGCAGCATGAAGTAGAAGGCGTGCCAGTCGCCGTCGCTGTAGACGCCCGCGAACAGCCACGCGCCCCAGAGCGAGGCGCCGATCACCATGAACTCGACGAGGTACGCGATCGCCACGTAGCCCCACTTGATGCGGTAGCCCTTCTCGACGTGGCGCTGGTGCCGCCAGCGGTCCGACTCGAGCTTCCACTCGCGCTTCTCGCGCTCGAGGTCGCGGCTGGGGGGCGCTGCCGGACCGGCAAATATCGATTTGATGGAGATCATCGGCCTCGTCGCATCCATCCGGTCCAGTTCCGGGCCGAGCCCGGCCGAGCTTAACCCCCGGTTAACTCAGGCGTGTATGCGCGCATTGTGCCGATTTTGGGCCGCGTTGCACGCCTTCACCGCATGCCTCCTTTGGATGCCGTCCGCATCCCGCGTGCCGGTGACCGAAATGTCTCACCCGCGCCTGTATCCGGCTTGTGTCGGAACGCACATCCGCGGGGTCGATCGCGGCCGGAACCCGGTTGCCCCGGGGGCGCCGCCGACCCATGATCGCGCGGCCGTGAGCGGCGCTCCCCACCCCCGAGAGACGAGGTTCGATCCGCCGCCGATGCCAGAGGTCCACGCCGGCTCCTACAAGGAAGCGATCCTGTTTCTCGTCACAGCGGGCATCGTGGTGCCGCTGTTCCACCGCCTGCGGATCTCGCCGGTGCTCGGCTTCATCGGTGCCGGGGCCCTGCTCGGACCCTTCGGCCTCGGCCGGCTGGCCGACACCTATCCCTCCGTGCACCTCTTCACCATCGGCAACCGGGCCGAGATCTCGCACCTCGCCGAGTTCGGCGTGATCTTCCTGATGTTCATGATCGGGATCGAGCTGTCGTGGGAGCGCCTGCGGGTGCTGCGCCGGCTGGTCTTCGGCCTCGGCTCCCTGCAGGTGGGCTGCTCCGCGCTGATCCTCGGCGCGATCCTCTACGGGCTCAACGTGCCGCTCACCGGCGCGGTGATCGTCGGCATCGGCCTCGCGCTGTCGTCGACCGCGGTGGTCCTGCCGGTCCTCGCCGAGCAGAAGCGGCTGAACGCGCCGACCGGGCGCACGAGCTTCGCGGTGCTGCTGTTCCAGGACCTAGCGGTGGCCCCGGCCCTGTTCGCGATCGCGGTGCTCGGCCGCGACGACGGCGGCGACAAGGGCTGGGCCCTCGCCCTGGCGCTGGGCCAAGCCGCCGTCGCGCTGGCCCTGATCGTGGTGGCGGGCCGCCTCGCCCTGCGCCCGCTGTTCCAACTCGTGGCGCGCACGCGCTCCACCGAGCTGTTCATGGCCGCCTGCCTGCTGGTCATCGTCGGCACGGCGCTGACCGCGGCGGCGAGCGGCCTGTCGATGACGCTCGGCGCCTTCGTGGCCGGCCTGCTGCTGGCCGAGACCGAGTACCGCCGGGCCATCGAGGCGACGATCGACCCGTTCAAGGGCCTGCTGCTCGGCGTGTTCTTCGTCTCGGTGGGCATGAACCTCGACCCGGCGCAGCTGATGGCGACGCCGGGGGCGATCATCGGCCTGTCGCTGGCGCTGGTCCTGATCAAGGCCGCCGTGGTGATGATGGCGGCCCCCGTGCTGAAGATCCCCCGGCCGGTGGCGCTGGAGACGGCGCTCCTCCTCGGCCCGGGCGGCGAGTTCGCCTACGTGCTGATCGGCGGCGCCATGGCCACCGGCCTGGTGCCGGAGGAGGTCGGCGCGGCGGCCCTCGTGGTGACCACGGTCACGATGATCATGATCCCGGCGCTCGCCGCCGTCGGCCGCCGGCTCAAGCTGCGGGCGACCGCCAGCGCCCAGGCCACCGCCAAGGCGGAGCCGGTGCCGGAGCGCGTGGGGAACCGGGTGATCGTCGCGGGGTTCGGCCGCGTCGGCCGGCAGGTCGGCGAGATGCTGGAGCGGCACAAGATCCCGTACATCGCCCTCGATTCCGACGCCGCGCGGGTGGCCGAGCAGCGCCGCGCCGGGGCGCCGGTCTATTTCGGCGACAGCGGCAACACCGAGATGCTGCGCCGCTGCGACATCGCCACGGCCCGGGCGCTGGTCGTCACCCTCGACAATCCCCGCGCCGTCGAGGCGGCGGTGGCGGCGGCCCGCGCCGAGCGGCCGGACCTGACCATCGTGGCCCGGGCCCGCGACGCCCGCCACGCCTCCTCGCTCTACGAGCTCGGCGTCGACGACGCGGTGCCGGAGACGATCGAGGCCTCGCTGCAGCTGTCGGAGGCCGTGCTGGTCGATGTCGGCGTGCCGATGGGGCTGGTGATCGCGTCGATCCACGAGCGGCGGGACGAGTACCGCGCCCTGCTGAAGAAGCGCGAGGGCGAGTCGAAGCCGATCTTCCGGGCCCGCCGGACCGTCGGGAAGGCGCTGGGCAAGGCCCCGGTCAAGCGGGAGCCCGAGCGCCAAGAGGCGGCCGGCCAGGAGGCCTGAGGGGGCGGCCTGAGGGGGCGGCCTGAGGCGGGAGATCCGAGCGGAGGTCCCGGGGGCCCCGCTCAGATCAGGACCGGGTGCGCGTCCTCGTGCTTGGCCCGCCGCGCCGCGCGGCTGCGCGGCGCCGGCTCGAACCCGTCGGCGAAGCTGCACCGGTAGACCAGCTCGTCCGCCGGCCCGAGGCCGGTGACCAGGGGCACCGTCACGGTGTCGCCGGAGAAGCGCCAGCCGCGGGCGCCCTTGTCCCAGTAGAGCCAGACCGTCCCGGGATAGCCCCGCAGGGTGAAGACCGCGGCCTTGCGCGACAGGGCCTGCACCGCCCGCGGGGCGTACATGCCCTTGTCGCGGTAGGCGTCCCGGGTCGCCTCCGGCTGGCGGTCCATGAAGGTGTTGCGCACCAGCTGAATCGTCGCCCCCGGCTTCCCGAGAAACCGCTTGAATTCCGTCAGATTCCGCAGGATGACCGCCATCGCAGGTCTCCTCGCTAGCTCCGTGTCGGCCGCGCTGCCGCGTCCGCACACACTCGATGTCCCGAGTTGAGCGATTCCCATGACCGATTGAGTGACTGGGCGAGGCTTGTCCGGTCACATATCAACAGATTCGACGACTTATGCCCAGGTTATGAGTCCCATCGGGTCGGAGAGACTCGTTTGGGCGCCGGAATCGGCGCTGCCGACGGGGCTGAATCTTGTCGACCATCGGCGAAGACTCGGAAGTCCTTCGGAAAGGTCCTGCCACGCTCGGCGGCGCGCCGACCGATTCGCGCGGGCTTGACCCGGACGCCCGGCTGGCGCGTTCTCCCGGCATGCTGCTGCAGTTCTTCACGGCCCTCCGGGACGCCAAGGTCCCCGTCTCCCTGAAGGAGTACCTGACCCTGCTCGGCGCCCTGGACCGGGGCCTCGCGGAGCATGACGTCGAGGCGTTCTATTTCCTGTCGCGCACCGCGCTGGTGAAGGACGAGGCGCATCTCGACCGGTTCGACCGGGTGTTCGGCACGGTGTTCAAGGGGCTGGAGACCCTGGGCGAGGCGGTCGAGCCCGCCGCGATCCCGGAGGAATGGCTCAGGAAGCTCGCCGAGAAGTACCTGACCGAGGCCGAGAGGGCGGAGCTGAAGGCGCTCGGCTGGGACAAGCTGTTCGAGACCCTGAAGGAGCGCCTCGCCGAGCAGAAGGGGCGCCACCAGGGCGGCTCGAAATGGATCGGGACCGGCGGCACCTCGCCCTTCGGCGCCTACGGCTACAATCCCGAGGGGATCCGCATCGGCCAGGACGGCAACCGCAACTTCCGGGCGGTGAAGGTCTGGGACAAACGCGAGTTCAAGGACCTCGACGACGACCGGGAGATCGGCGCGCGCAACATGCGCCTGGCGCTGCGGCGCCTGCGCCGCTTCGCCCGGACCGGCGCGGCGGAGGAGCTCGACCTCGACGGCACGATCCGCGCGAGCGCCCGCCAGGGCTACATCGACGTGAAGCTGCGGCCGGAGCGGCGCAACGCCGTGAAGGTGCTGCTGTTCCTGGACGTCGGCGGCTCGATGGACTGGCACATCGAGCAGGCGGAGGCGCTGTTCTCGGCGGCGCGCTCGGAGTTCAAGCACTTCGCGCACTACTACTTCCACAACTGCCCCTACGAGGCGGTCTGGACCGAGAACCGGCGGCGCCACGAGGCCAAGACGCCGCTCCTCGACGTGATCCGCACCTACGGCAGCGACTACCGGCTCGTCTTCGTGGGCGACGCCTCGATGAGCCCCTACGAGATCGCGACGCCCGGCGGCTCCGTGGAGCACTGGAACGAGGAGGCGGGCGCCACCTGGATGCAGCGGCTCCTCGACCATTTCCCGAAGGCGGCGTGGCTGAACCCGGTGCCCGAGACGCACTGGGGCTACACCCAGTCGATCGGCATGATGCAGCGGCTGGTCGCCGGCCGGATGTTCCCCCTCACCCTGGAGGGGCTCGACGCGGCGGCGCGGGCGCTGGTGCGATGACAGGTGCCTTTACGGCCTCACAGCGCGACGCGACCGGAGGCGATGCCGTCCTCGCGAGCGCAGCGAAGCGATCCAGCAGCGCCGCATACGCGGACGTCGCGCCACCCTGGGTCGCTTCGCTGCGCTCGCGAGGACGGGCGGGGATCGCGCGACCGAGACGGTTTCCGTCTCAGCCCTGCTGGGACGGTGTCGTCACCACGAGGCCGTCCATCGCCGGCGTGATCTTGATCTGGCAGGAGAGGCGGGAGTTCTCGCGGACGTCGCTGGCGAAATCCAGCATGTCCTGCTCCATGTCCTGCGCCTTGCCGACCGTGTCGATCCAGGCGTCGGCCACGTAGACGTGGCAGGTGGCGCAGGCGCAGGCGCCGCCGCACTCCGCGTCGATGCCCGGGACGTTGTTGCGCATAGCCGTCTCCATCACGGTCGCGCCGACGCTGCCTTCGACGGTCCGTTCCGTCCCGGCGTGGTCGACGTAGGTGATCTTGGGCATGCTGGGGGCTCCGGGCTCGCGTCGAGCGCAATCTGTCCGACGGGCGGCGTGCCTGCTTGGCGGCTGGAAACGCGGAATGCAAGCGCGGCATTAGACACCGGTCCCGGATCGATCGCCGCATTGGGCGACACCGTCAGGCGCGCGCCTCCGCGATCTCCGCCAGCGCCCGCGCGACCGCGGCCGCGAGGTCGTCGACCGGCACCGCCCCGGCGCCGGCGCGCAGGCGCGTCTCCGCGGCGTCCGCGAGCGCCCGCACGTGGATCGCCCCGACGCCCGCGGCCGAGCCCTTCAGGGTGTGGGCGAGGTCGGCGCGCTGCGCCCGCGGCAGGGCCGGGTCGGCGAGGCGCGGCAGGATCGAGCGGCACTGGCCGGCGAACAGCTCCAGGACCTCACGGGCCAGGTCGGCGTCGCCGCCGGTCTGGGCCTCGAGTTCCGCGGGGTCGATGGCCTGCATGTTCGGGCTCCCGGCATCCGGATTCGTCGGGGATTGCGGATCTGATCCACACAATTCACCCCCTGATTCGCCGGGTGGGGATCGCGCCAGACCCCTCCCCTGCGGCAGGATGGTGGAGGCGGCGAGCGACGGGCCCGGTAACCATTCGGTTAACCTTTTCTGGGGCCGGTCGAGGGCTCGGGTATCGGCAGTCGCTGCCCGAGTTTAGTCTTGTAATGGTAAACGGGGCGTTGCGTCTCCGGCTCAAGCCTCTCCAGGCGCCGGTGAACCCGTGTAACGAGGCGTTGTATGGCGACCGAGAAGAAGCTGAAGGACCCGGCCGAGGCCGCGCTCTCTGCGATCGAGCAGGCGCTGAACCTCGACGCCCTGACGCCGAACGGCACCGACGGTCGCGCCGAGCCGCGCCTGCCCGATGTCGGTGACGCCGACCCGCTGCGCGACGGCGGTCTCGACGCCGGCCGGACCATGCCGCCGCGCCTCGACCTCGACCCGCCGCTCGCCTCCGACCTGCCGCCGCCGGGCCTGGACCGCCCCCGCCGCGAGGGCGGCCTCCTGCCCCCCGACCGCTCGCTCGTGGCCAACGACGACCGGCGCAACATCGGCATCCTGCAGCAGACCCTGCGGGTGCGCTCCTCGCCCAAGCCCTACCTGCTCGCCCTCGCGGCCGGCGCGGTCTGGATCGGCGCCCTGGTGCTGATCGCGTGGTCGAAATCCGACGGCGACCTGCGCGCCGTCCTGTCGAGCCTCTCCGCCCTCCAGGCGAGCGTCGGCGCCGCGGCCCTGTTCGGCCCGGTCGTGCTGTTCGTGATCGCCGCCATGCTGGCGGTCCGCGCCCAGGAGATGCGCCTCGTCGCCCGCGCGGTCGGCGAGGTCGCGGTGCGCCTGGCCGAGCCCGAGAGCTTCTCCACCGACGCGGTCCTGACCATGTCGCAGACCGTGCGCCGCGAGGTGGCGGCGGTGGGCGACGGCGTCGAGCGGGCGCTCGCCCGGGCCGGCGAGCTGGAGACCCTGGTGCGCGGCGAGATCGCCACCCTGGAGCGGGCCTATTCCGACAACGAGATCCGGATCCGCTCTCTCGTGGACGAGCTGGTCGCCCAGCGCGAGGCGATCGTCACCAACGCCGAGCGGGTGCGCAGCGCCATCACCGGGTCGCACCAGAGCCTGAGCCAGGACCTGGAGGGCGCCTCCGACCGGATCGTCTCCGCGGTGACCGGCGCGGGCGAGCGCGTGACCGGCGCGCTGGAGACCCGCGGCGCCGCGATCACCGCCTCCCTGGGCGAGGCCGGCGACCGGGTGGTCAACCTGATGACCGCCCGCGGCAGCGACCTGATCGACACGCTGGCGGCCACCAGCCAGGAGGTGCGCGGCAGCTTCCAGGAGGTCGGCGAGACCCTGACCCGCAGCTTCGAGGACCGCGCCGGCACGGCGACCGGCGCCTTCCAGGCTGCCGGGACCGCCCTGGCCGAGCGCCTGTCGGAGAATGCCGGCGCCCTCACCCGGACCCTGGAGGAGACCGGCAGCCGCGTGAGCGACGCGCTGGAGCGCCAGGCCGGCACGGTGCGCGAGACCTTCGAGCGCTCCGTGACGGGGCTCGAATCCGCCTTCCTGTCGCGCGGCTCGGAGCTGACCGAGCGCTTCGGCGCCATGGGCGCCGAGATCACCGCCCGCTTCGCCGAGACCGGTTCGGCCCTGACCCAGGACATCGCCGGCCGCGGCCTCGCGCTGCGCGCCGAGATCGAGAGCGCCGGCCTGTCGGTCGCCGAGACGATCGAGGGCCGCGGGCGCGACGCCCAGGCCGCCCTGGCGCTCGCCGCCAGCGGCGCCGGCGAGACCCTGGCGGCCCGCGCGGGCGCCGTGCGCGACGACCTCGTCGGCACCGCCGAGCGGATCGCCGAGGCCCTGTCGGAGCGCGGGGGCGCCCTCGCCGAGCGGATGGACGGCATCGCGGCGCGCCTCGACGAGACCGTGACGGTCCGGGCCGCGGACCTGGAGCACCGGGTCGCGGCGGCGGCCGAGCAGGCCGGCGGCAGCATCGCGCACCGGACCGAGACGGTCGCGGCCAACCTCGAGGCCGCCTTCGCGGCCCTGGGCCGGGGCTTCGAGACGGGGGCCTCCTCCGCGGTCCAGTCGCTGCGGGGTACCGTCGAGGGCCTGTCGGGCGAGATCGACGGCCGCACGGCCGAGGCGGTCGCGGCGCTCCGGCGCGGGGCCGAGGCGGCCACCGATGCCCTGCGCGGCACGGCCGAGGACGCCACCGGCGCGGTCGAGGCCCGGACCCTCGAGGCCGTGCGGGTGTTCGAGCGCCGGGTCGCGGATTCCGCCGCCGCCCTGTCGGCGCGGACCGAGGAGGCGGCCGCCGCGCTGCGGGCCGCCGCCGATCAGGCGAGCCAGGCCGCCGAGACGCAGACGCGGGACGCCGCCGCCCGGCTCGCCGCGGCGCTGGACACCCTGCGCAACGCCTCCGGCGAGGTCACCGGCGCGGTCGAGGCCGAGACCGCGATCCTCACCGCCCGGTTCCGCGACGCCGCCGACCGGGCCGGCACCGAGCTCGGCGCCCGCGGCACGGACGCCGTCGCGGCGGTCCGCGCCGCCCTGGACGATCTCAACCGCGAGCTCGCCGCCCGGACCGGCGACGCCACCGGCAGCCTCGCCGAGGCCGCCCGCGCGATCTCGGCCGACCTCGCCGCCCGGATCGGCGAGATGGAGGCGGCCTTCGGCGAGCACGGCCGGAGCGTCGCCGAGCTGCTCGCCGGCCACGCCGACGAGACCCAGGCCCGGATCAGCGGCACCGGCCGCGACATCGTGCTCGCCGTGGCGAGCCAGGGCGCCCGCATCGCCGACACCCTCAGCCAGACCGGCGCGAGCTTCGCCGAGACCGCCGACGGCCGGGTCCGGGCGATCGACGAGACGCTCGGCAACCGCCTCGCCGCCCTGCAGGAGACCATCGCCCGCGGCGACATCCTGGCCGACCGGATCAACCGCGACACCGCCGCGCTGGGCGAGACCGTCGGCGCCCGGCTGGAGGAGATGGACCGCCTCCTCACCGGCAAGGGCGAGGCCGTCGCCGAGACGATCGCCACCCGGGCCCGCGAGGCCGGCAGCCTGATCGAGACCCATCTCGGCGGCCTGGAGACGCGATCGGCCGAGCGGGCCGCCGCCGTCGCGGCCGCCGTGGCGGCGCTGGTCGGCCAGATCGACGACCATCTCGGCAGCCGCGCGAACGCCGTGGACGACGCGCTGCGCGCCCGGACCGACGAGATGGCCCGCGTCATGGCCGAGGGCCATCGCGGCCTGATGGAGATGCTGGAGGGCCGCACCTCCGGGCTCGGCCAGGACATCGCCCGCCACACGGGCGAGATCGCCCGGCGGATCGAGGAGAGCGCCGGCCATTTCGACACCGGCGTCATCGGCCGCCTGCAGGCGATCGCCGAGACCCTGGACCAGCGCGCCCGCCTCGTGGACGAGAGCTTCGGCGTGCAGGCCTTCGAGGCGATCCGCCTGATCGAGGCGCGCACCCGGGCGGTGGACGAGGAGCTGGCCGGCCGGACCCGCGACCTCGTGGCGATGATCGCCGACCGGACCGGCGGCCTCGACGGCGCCATGGCCGAGCGCGTCCGCGCCCTCACCGGCACCATCGAGGAGGCCACCCGCGGCCTCGAGGCCGCGCTGGCGAACCGCGCGGATTCGATGATCCGCCTGGTGGACGAGCGCACCGAGAACGCCGACGCGGCGCTGGCGGCCCGCACCGAGGCCGTGCACGCGGCCTTCGCGGAGCGCGCCGACCTCATCGGCCGCCTGATCGACGAGCGCATCGCCGCCATGTCGGGCGAGCTCGACGAGAAGGGCCGCGCCGTGTTCGGGGCGATCGGCGGCCGGATCACCGAGCTCGCCCGCCTGCTCGACCGCGGCGGCACCTCGCTGGCCGAGCTCATCGACCAGCGCGGCGAGAGCGTGCTCGCCAAGCTCCAGCAGACCATCGCGGACGCCGAGCGGATGCTCGATGCCGGCGAGGGCCGCCTGGGCCACACCCTGTCGAGCCGCACGGCCGACATCAGCGGCCTCCTCGACGAGGGCGTCCGCTCGGTCCACACCCTGCTGGACGACCGCACCAACCAGATCCGCGTCCTGCTGGACGACCATGCCGGCACCCTGGCCGCCACCCTGGACGGCCGGATGGGCCCGATCCACGAGGCGCTGGACGGCCGCGGGCAGGCGATGGTCGCCGCCCTGGAGGGCGCGTTCGGCTCCGCCACCGGCGCCCTGGACGACCGCACCCGCCAGCTCGGCAGCCTGTTCGACGAGCGGCTCGGCCACCTCGAGAGCCTGGTCGACGGCCGCGGCACCCGCCTCGCCGACACCCTCACTGCCCGGGCCCAGGCCCTGCGCACCCTGTTCGAGGAGGCCCAGGCCGGCCTGCGCGACCTCGTGGACGGGCGCGGCCAGGAGGTCGCCGACGCCATCGCGGCCCGGACCGAGGGCCTGCGCACGACCCTCGACGCGGCGCCCGCACAGATGGCGGACCTGCTGGATACCCGCCTGTCCGACCTCCAGGGCCTGTTCGAGCGGGCGCAGGGCGAGATCGACCGCCTCGTGGACTCCCGCGGCCGCCAGATCGCCGGCACGATCGAGCACCGCACCCAGGCGCTCCAGACCACGATCGAGGGCGTGAACCCGGCGATCGCCGGCCTCCTCGAGGAGCGCGAGAACCGCCTCGCCGAGACCCTCAAGGAGCGGACCGGCGAGCTGCAGACCCTGTTCGACCGGGTGCAGAACCGCCTCGGCGCCCTGGTCGAGGGCACCGGCCGCGACGTCTCCGAGCGGGTCGACGCGCGCGTCGAGACCCTGCGGGCGACCTTCGAGCAGGCGCGCGCCGCGATCGAGGGCCTGCTGGAGGACCGCGGCCAGGCCCTGGTGGCGGCCGCCGAGGGCCGGACCGGCGCCCTGGTGGAGGTGTTCGACGCCCGCCTGCGCGCCCTCGACGGTGCCGTCGAGGGCCGGACCGGCGCCCTGGTCGAGACCTTCGACGCCCGCCTGCGCGCCCTGGACGGCGCGGTCGAGGGCCGCACCGGCGCCCTCGTGGAGACCTTCGATGCCCGGCTGCGGGAGCTGGACGGCGTGGTCGAGGGCCGCACCGCGGCCCTGGCGCAGGCCGTCGAGGCGCAGAGCGAGGCCCTGGCCCGCGGCGTCGACGCCCGCGCCGACGCCTTCACGCAGCGCATCGACAGCCGCATGCGGCTGTTCGCGACCCTGGTGGCGCAGCGCGCCGACACCCTGGCCACCGCCTTCGACGACCGCCACGAGGCCTTCGCGGGCCTCATGGACGAGCGCACGGCGTCCCTGGTCGCCGCCCTCGACGAGCGGGCCCGCGCCCATGCCGAGCAGGTCGAGGCCCACAACGCGGCCCTGGCCGAGACGCTCAGCCGCCGCGAGGCCGCGCTCGCCGGCCTGATCGACGCCCGCACCGAGGCCCTCGGGGCCGGGTTCGAGCGCCGCGCCACGGCGCTCGGTGCCCTGGTCGACGCCCGCGGCGAGGCCCTGTCCCGCCGCCTCGCCGAGAGCGCCGAGACCCTGGTGCGCGCCATCGAGGAGCGCGGCGGCGCGCTGCTCGCCAGCGTCGAGGGCAGCGGCCGCGCCGTCGGCGACAGCCTGGAGGGCCATGTCGAGCGCCTGCGCGGCGCCATCGACGGGCCGATGATGGACCTGTCGCGGGCCCTGTCGGACCGGGCCGAGGCGATCGAGCGGACGCTCGCCGAGACCGGAATGCCGCTCGCCGAGAGCCTGCGGGAGCGGACCGAGGAGCTGGCCGTGCAGTCGCGGGCCTCGGCCGAGCTGCTGCGCGCCGCCGTCGAGGACGGCGCGGGCCGCACCCTCTCGGAGTTGTTCGAGACCAACGACCGGATGGGCCGCGAGCTCGGCGCGCTGCTGCAGCGGATCGAGGCCGCCAACACGGCGCTGACCGACCTCGTGGCCGGCGCCGACACCAATCTCGGCGCGATCGAGCAGGGTCTCGCCGGCCGGATCGAGCAGGTCCAGGGGGCGCTGGAGCGCATCGCCGCCGAGACCGGCCGAGCCAGCGCCGGCGTCTCGGCCCAGGTCGAGGCCCTGCGCGGCGCCGCCGACGGGGCGCTCAGCGAGGCCTCGCGCCTCGCCGAGACCCTCGACGGCCGCGGCCGCTCCCTCGGCGAGCAGACCGCCGCGCACGTGGCGGCCCTCGACCGGGCCGCGGCCTCCCTGGCGGCCATCGAGGAGCGCCTCGACTCGGCCCTGTCGGGCCGCGAGACCAAGCTGACCGAGGCGCTGGCCGCGTTCGAGGCCCGGGCCGCCGCCCTGGAGCAGAACGGCACCGCCCTGGCCCAGACCATCGAGCAGACCCTGCGCGCCGCCGAGGAGCGCGCCCGCAGCGTCGGCGAGTCCCTGGCCCAGTCGGCCCAGGGCGCCGGGGCCTCGGTGACGAGCGCCTTCGCCGACCTGAAGGACAGCGCCAGCGCCGAGGGCGAGAAGGCCGCCCAGGGCGTCCGGCAGGTCATCGAGGAGGCGGCCCGCGAGATGCGCAGCGGTTTCCAGGAGGCCCAGGCCAGCTTCGGCGACTCCTTCTCGGCCCTGCGCGAGATGGCGGGCTCGATCCGCGGCGAACTCGACGCGACCCGCGCCGAGCTCGCCAAGGGCGTCCTCGAGCTGCCGCGCGAGACGCAGGACGCCACCGGCGAGATGCGCCGGGTGGTGGCGGACCAGATCAAGGCCCTCAACGAGCTGTCGTCCCTGGTCTCCCGCTCCGGCCGCTCGGTCGACGTCGCCCAGCCGCAGGCGCAGCCCCAGCGCCGGGTCGCGGAGAGCGGCGGCCGCGCCGTCGCGGCGGCGCCGTCCGCCGCGGCCCCGGTCGCACCGGCGATGCCGACGGCGGCCCCCGCGGCTCCGGCCCTGCCGGCGCCCGCGGCGGCGCCGCGGCCCGCCACGGCCAAGATCGAGGCGCCGCGGCCCTCCGCGACCGCCCGCCCGGCGCAGGCCGGCGACAAGCGCGGCTGGCTGTCCGACCTGCTGACCCGCGCCTCGCTGGACGACGACGAGGAGCCGGCGGCCGACGCGCCGGCCGCCGCCCCGGCGCCCGCGCCGGCGGCCCGCCGCCCCGCGGTGGCGGCCGCCGAGACCGGGCGGATCGCCCTCGACACGATCTCGACCGACATCGCCAAGATGATCGAGCACCGGACCGCGGTCGACTTGTGGGAGCGGTACCGCCGGGGCGAGCCGAACCTGTTCGACCCGCGGATCTACACGCCGCAGGGTCGGGCCACCTTCGCGGAGATCCAGCGCCGCTACAGGACCGATGCGGAGTTCCGCCGCAGCGTCGACCGCTACGTCAGCGAGTTCGAGCGCCTGCTCGGCGACGTGGTCAAGAACGACAGCGACGCCAAGCGCACCGACGCCTACCTGACTTCGGAGACCGGCAAGGTCTACACCATGCTGGCCCATGCCAGCGGGCGCTTCGACGGGGCTTAGGACCGATCCCACCGGGGCCGCTCGCGGCGCCGGCGGGGGCCTGACCGGGGGCGACGAGACCCGCCCCGCGCTCAGAGCAGGCCGAGGCCGACCAGCTCGCGCCGCAGGGCCTCGGGCATCTCGGCGAGGTCTCCCGAGGCCTCGGCCCCGAGATCGGCCGGCGCGTCGCTGGCCGTGAGATAGCGCCAGCCCTGGAACGGCCGGTAGGGCCGGGGCGCCACCGGGACAAGCCGGGGATCGAAGACCAGCCGGCAGCGCGGGATGCCGTCCGCGTCGGTGAGCGGCTCGATCGCGGTGATCGCCTGCCGGCAGGACAGCGTCCCGCGGATCACCCAGTAGATCGAGCCCTGACCGGTGATCTCCCGGTGGCGCTTGGGCAGGGTGCGGGTGACGTGGAACGGGGCCGCTTGCCGTCCGTCCCGGAGCGCCTCCGCGCGGAAGCGGGCCTGCCGGGCCTCGAGGTCGGCGATGGTGGCGGGGCCGACGCAGAGCTTGATCAGGTGCAGGGCCACGGATGCGCGTGCTCGGGGGTGCCGGGGGCGCCCCTGATAGCAGGGTCCGCGCCGGCGCGCGCCTGTCGAACTGCGCCGGAGCGCCGGCGCCGGGCCGGACCCGTCAGGCGAAGAGCGCGAGCCGCTGCTCCGGCGTCAGCGCGTCGATCTCGGCGAAGCTCAGGGCCGGCTCCTCCGGCGGCATTGCCGGCTCGGGCGCCGCCGCGACGGTCTCGCCCCAGGTGAGGTCGACCATGTCCCGCGCGACGTCCTCCTCGACGTCCGCCTCGAACGCCTCCTCGCTCGCGGTGGCGGGCTCCGGCGCGTCCGCGGCGGACGGATCGGCGACGGGAAGGGAGGCGACCTCCGGAGCCGGCTCCGGCTCCGGGGCGGCCTCGAGATCGACCGCCCAGTCCGCTTCCAGATCGGCCTCCAAGCCGGCCTCCAAGCCGGCCTCCAAGCCGGCCTCCAAGTCGGCTGCGGGTGCGGCCTCCGACCCGTCCCCCGGCGCGGCGAGGTCCGGCTCCGGGGCGAATGCCAGCGCGGCCGCTCCCGCCGGCTCGGACACGGCGTCCGGCTCGGCCTCCGCCACCGGCTCCGGCGCGGCCGGCGCTTCGGCCGCGACCGCTGTCTCCGGCTCGGCCTCCGGCTCGGCCTCCGGCGCCCGGGCCTCCGCCTGGACCGGCAGGAACACCAGATCCTCGTGCAGCGCCGGGCTGCCGGGGCGGGCCACGAGGGCCGCCACCGTGACGGCCGGCACGTCCATGGCGATGTAGCGGTCGATGTCGCTCTGGTTCAGATCGGCCGGCTCGCCGGCCGGCCGCGCGCCCCGGTGGGGCGGCACCCGGACCGCGTCCTCGCCCCAGATGGCGATCATCGCGGAGACCCGGTCCTCCAGGTAGCGCAGGGTGTAGACGATCCGGGCGGTGCGCTGCGCGGTCAGGTCCTGGAAGGAGCAGGCGGTGTAGATCGCGGTCGCGTGGCGGTCGAGGGCGTCGCAGGCCTGCGCGTCGGCCCCGTGCTCGCGCAGGGTCCAGGCCGCCTCCTGGATCGACTCGGCGGCGCTGAGGATGTCGGAGGTGGCCTGCTCGGTCTCGCGCACGATGGCGTCGAGGGCGAGGGACGCCTGCGTCAGCCGGGTCTCGTCGCCGTTCGGGGTGTTGAGCGCCGCGATCTCGCCCTTGGTCCGGCTGATCGCGTCGGCCATGTCGAGGAGATTGCCGCGCAGGTGCCCGAAGGCCTCCTGCCCGCGGTCGGCGGTGACGCTCCGCTCCAGCCGCGCGATCGCCCCGAGCAGCACCTCGGTCTCGGCGCCCCGGTTGCGCCGGGCGTACTCGGCGAGGAACCAGCGGCCGCGCTCGCTGGCGCTGATCGTCGCCTCGATCGCCTCGTACTCGGCCGAAGCGTGCGCGCTCGGGTTGACGGAACCGAACATGGGCCTCTCTGGACGCTGAATGCGGGCGCGGCGGCGGCCCCGATGCGCGCCAATCGCGGCGAATTTGACAGAGGGCCTTTAACGGGCGCTTACGGACGCCTTCCCGGTCCCGCCTCCCTGCTCAACCCGCTCGTCGAGACCCGCCTTGCCCCGCCCGTCCGGCCCGGCGCGCCTGTCGCTGCTCTACGCCGTGGTGTTCACCGAGATCGGCATCGCGATGCCGTTCATGCCCCTGTGGCTCGACGCCCTGGGGCTCGATGCCCGGGTGATCGGTCTCCTCCTCGCCCTGCCGATCGCCACGCGGATCGCCGCCACGGCGCCGCTGATGAGCCTCCTCGACCGCGGCCTCGGGCCCCGGCGGCTGATCCTGCTCGGCAGCCTCGCCCTGAGCCTGACCTACGCGCTGATGCCCGCCGCGGCCGGGATCGGGTGGCCGCTGCTGGCCGGGCTGATCGTGCTCAACGCGGTCGCCGGCGCGCCGCTCGTGCCCTGCATCGACTACCTGACGCTCGCGGCCGTGCGCCAAGACGCCCGCCTGACCTACGCGCGGATCCGGATGGCGGGCTCCATCGCGTTCCTGCTGGCGAACCTCGCGGGCGGGCTGCTGCTGACGGCGCTCGGCGGCCGGCTCGCCGTGCCGCTGCTCCTGACCGGCCTCGCCCTCGGCGCGGGTCTGGTGGCGTGGCACAGCCGCACGGTGGCGGCCCTGCCGCCGTCGGCGGCGGGCGACGGCCGGACGCGGCTGCCGCGGCGGCTCTGGCTGTGCATCGGCGCGGCGGCCGCGATCCAGGCGAGCCACGGGGCGATCTACGGGTTCGGCAGCATCTACTGGACCGGCCAGGGCATCCCGCCGACCTGGGTCGGCGCGCTCTGGGCGATCGGCGTCCTGGCCGAGATCGCCCTGTTCGCCGGCCTCCCCGCCCTGCCCGCCGCCTGGCGCGGCCCGGTGCGGCTCCTCGGCGCCGGAGCCGTCGCGGCGATCCTGCGGGCGATCGGCATGTACCTCCTCGGCGACCATCTCGCCGCGCTGGTGCCCCTCCAGTGCCTCCACGGCCTGACCTTCGGGGCGACCCAGCTCGGCGCCATGGCGGCGGTCTCGGCCTACGCCCCCGACGGCGCGCGGGGCCGGGCGCAGGGCACGCTCAGCGCGGTCAATGCCGGGATCTCGGTGGTCGCGACCTTGGGGAGCGGCGTCGCCTACCGGGCCGGCGGCCCCCTCGCCTTCCTGCTGATGGCGCCGCTCGCCGCCGCGGGCCTGGGCCTCGCCCTGGCGTCCCGCCGCGCGCGGGGGGTGAGGTTGGAGACGGATCGTCAACCGTAATGTCGTCATAACCGCCGGGCAGGGTGGTGCCTCGATCGAGGAGTATGGGTGTTGCTGAGCGAGGGCACTGTTCCCGGCGCCTTGGCCGGCGCCGCGCTGCGGGACCGGTCGGCCGACGGCCGCCTGGCGCTCGACGGCCGCTGGACCGCCGACCAGGCCCCGACCGTCGAGGCCGCGGCCGCGCGCATCGCGGCGGCCGGCCGCGCCGGGCCGGTGGCGGTCGACCTGTCGGGGATCGAGCGCCTCGACACGCTCGGCGCCTGGGTCCTGGAGCGGACCCGCGCCGAGATCGAGCAGGCGGGCAGCGCCCTCACCTATCTCGGCGCCCGCCCGGAGCACCGCACCCTGCTGGGCGAGGTCCGGCTGCGCGAGCCGGACGCGCCGCCGCCGCGGCGGCACGGCCCGGTCGTCGGCCTGCTCGACGCCACCGGGCGCCGGACCGTGCAGGGCGGCCGCGAGTTCGTCACCGCCCTCGCGTTCCTGGGCGAGCTGATCGCCGCCTGCGGGCGCGTCGCCCTGCGGCCCGGCACGTTCCGCGGCAACGCCCTGATCAACCAGATCCAGCAGGTGGCGCTCAACGGCACGCCGATCATCGTGCTGATCTCGTTCCTCGTGGGCGGCATCGTCGCCCAGCAGGGCATCTTCCAGCTCCAGCGCTTCGGCGCCCAGACCTTCGTGGTCAACCTGATCGGCCTCCTGATCCTGCGCGAGATGGGCGTGCTGCTCACCTCGATCATGGTCGCCGGCCGCTCCGGCTCGGCGATCACCGCCGAGATCGGCTCCATGCGCATGCGCGAGGAGGTCGACGCGCTCCGGGTCATGGGCCTCGACCCCGTCGAGATCCTGATCGTGCCCCGGGTGCTCGCGCTGATGATCGGCCTGCCGATGCTGACGCTGATCGGCGACCTCGCGGCGCTCGCGGGCGGCGGCCTCACCGCGATGCTCTACGGCGGCCTGACCCTCGACCAGTTCCTCGTCCGGCTCCAGGCGGCGGTGGGCGTCCACCACGTCATGGTCGGCCTGATCAAGGCGCCGTTCATGGCGCTGACGATCGGGGTGATCGCCACGATCGAGGGCTTCGCGGTCGAGGGCTCCGCGGAATCGCTCGGCCGTCACGTCACCGCGTCGGTGGTGAAGTCCATCTTCATGGTCATCGTCCTCGACGGCCTGTTCGCGGTGTTCTTCGCCGCGATCGATTTCTGAGGCCGCCGCGATGGATGCCCCGATGACCGCCTCGCCGCATGGCCCCGCCCCGATCATCCGCGTGCGCGACCTCGTGGTCGGCTTCCGCGACCGCAACATCCTGAAGGGCCTGAGCCTCGACATCCGCGCCGGCGAGATCCTGGGCTTCGTCGGGCCCTCGGGCCAGGGCAAGTCGGTGCTCACCCGGACGATCCTGGGCCTCAACCCGAAGCGGGCCGGGACCATCGAGGTGTTCGGCCGCGACGTCGACGAACTCACCTACGCGGAAAGGCGCCGGATGGAGCAGCGCTGGGGCGTGCTGTTCCAGCAGGGCGCCCTGTTCTCGGCGCTCACCGTCAAGCAGAACATCCAGGTGCCGATGCGCGAGCACCTGAACCTGTCCGAGCGCCTGCTCGACGAGTTCGCCCGGCTCAAGATCGAGATGGTCGGCCTGAAGCCCGACGCCGCCGACAAGCTGCCCTCGGAACTGTCGGGCGGCATGATCAAGCGCGCGGCGCTCGCCCGCTCCCTGGCGCTCGATCCCGAGATCCTGTTCCTCGACGAGCCGACCTCGGGCCTCGACCCGATCGGCGCGGGCGAGTTCGACGACCTCGTCTCGACCCTCAAGGAGACGCTGGGGCTGACCGTGTTCATGGTCACCCACGATCTCGACAGCCTCTACACCGCCTGCGACCGCATCGCGGCGCTCGGCGACGGCCAGATCATCGCCGCCGGCACGATCGACGAGATGCTGGCGAGCGACCATCCCTGGCTGCGCTCGTACTTCCACGGCAAGCGCGCCCGGACCATCGCGACGGGGGGCGCCTCGGCCCATGCCTGATCCCGTGCCTGACCCGATGCCCGATCGCCGCCGTCCCACCCAGATCCCGCCCTGCTCCCCTCCGGGAGCCGGGGCTCCAGGCCCGGCCGGATCTCCGCCGGCCAGAACCGCAGGTTGAGCGCATGGAAACCCGCGCGAACTACGCCCTGATCGGGGCCTTCACGATCGCCGTCATCCTGGCGGGCTTCGGCACCGTGCTGTGGCTCTCCGGCGGCTCCTCGCGGCAGGTCAGCCAGCTCGTCCGCATCGTCTTCTCCGGCTCGGTCGGGGGCTTGTCGCGCGGCTCGAGCGTGAACTTCAACGGCATCAAGGTCGGCGAGGTCACCGACATCCGCCTCGCCCCGCAGGATCCCCGCCGGGTGCTCGCCACGATCAAGGTCGATCCCGCGACCCCGCTCCGGGCCGACACCCGCGCCCGCCTCGACTCGGCGATGCTCACCGGCGTCTCGGTGATCTCCCTGTCGGGCGGCAACGCCGACGCGCCGGTGCTGACCCCGATGGCCAACGGCGAGCCGCCGACGATCTTCGCCGATTCCTCCGACATGCAGGACATGATGGCGCTGGCGCGCCAGGTGGCGCAGCGGGCCGACGACATGCTGGCCCGCCTCGACCGGCTGGTCTCCGCCAACGAGGGGGCGATCAACCGGTCGCTGACCAACGTCGAGACCTTCTCGAAGACGCTGGCCGATGCCGGCCCGAACATCTCGGCGCTGGTCAAGGCCGTGGACGGGGCCAAGCTCGGCCGGGTGATCGACAACGCCGACCGCTTCTCGGCCGCCCTGTCCAAGGCCAGCCCCGACATCGAGGCCGGCCTGCACGACGCCCGGCTGCTCGCCGGCAAGCTCAGCGCCTCGGCCGACAAGATCGACGCGGTGCTGAACGGCGCCCAGAGCTTCCTGGGCTCGGCCTCCGGCCAGGAGGGCTCCAGCACCTTCACGGAGATCCGCGCGGCGGCGATCTCGGTGCGCGACGCCGGCAAGGCGTTCCGGACCATGTCGGAGAACCTCGACAAGCGCACCGCCAGCATCTCGGCCAATTTCGGCCGGCTGAGCGGCACCGGCCGCCGGGAGGTCGAGGCCCTGTCGGGCGACGGGCAGCGGACGCTGAGCACCCTCAACCGCACCGTGCGCAGCCTGGAGCGCGACCCGAGCCAGGTGATCTTCGGCGGCAAGCCTTCGTTGCCTGAATACAACGGTGGCCGGTGAAATGCCGCGTCGCCGGGCGGATGTGTCCCGGCGCACGGCACGGATGCCGCAGCGGATTAGTTTTAACCGCATAGCTTATACAGCTCCGCCGTTCGCCGGCGGGGTCCTTCAGGTCATGCGTATGGTCCGCTCGTCCCACATCGCCGCCGCCGCGCTGCTCGCCGCCCTCCTGGGCGGCTGCGGCGGCGCGGCGCCCCTCACCTTCGACCTCGCGGCGCTGCCGGCCGCGGGGCGGCCGATCGCGGCCGGCCGCTCGATCGCGGTCTCGGAGCCGGTGAGCATCCAGCCCTTCGAGGCCGACCGGATCATCGTCCGCGAGAACGGCGGCGCCCTGTCGTTCCTGGGCGGCGGCCAGTGGGCCGACCGGCTGCCGCGCCTGATCCAGACGCGGCTCATCCAGAGCCTGGAGAATTCCGGGCGGCTCCGCTCGGTGAGCCGGCCCGGCGACAAGGTCGTGGCCGACTACCAGCTGATCAGCGAGATCCGCGCCTTCGACGTGCAGTCCGGGACCGGCGAGGCGGTGGTCGACCTGTCGCTGAAGCTCGTGGCCGACGGCACCGGCAGGGTTGCGGCGGCGCGGATCTTCACGGCCCGCGTGCCGGTGTCCAAGATCGATGCCGGCAGCGGCGCCCGCGCCCTCGATCAGGCGCTGAGCATCGTGCTGGCCGACGTGGTGCGCTGGGTGAACAGCGGGCGCTGACGGCCCCACGGCCGGGCCGCGCCGACGCCCCCGCCGGGGCGGGGCGCTCGCGACGGAACGTCCTCCGAATGCCAGCCGTGCGGATCCGCTCCACGGCCCGACAGGCGCCACGGGTGATGGGACGGGCCCGACGGTCCATCGTGGGCGCGCGGGATTTCCTGCCGATCAATCCGTGTCCCGCGGCGGCGTGCGTGGACGGGGCGCGGTTGCGGTTCGCAGCAATCGCGGTCATACGGCTGCCGCGATGCAGACTCTGTTCTCAACTGAAGGTGTATTGGAGAAGGACAGGTTTCGCCTTTGGCGAGATGTCTGCGAAGATCGCCTGGTTCCGATGGCGCAGACTTGTCTCAACGACGAGCCCTTTCACGCGACGATCGAGGGGGCCAGTATCGGCGGTCTGGTCTTCACGAAATTCGCGCTGCGCAACCTGCGGGCGGCCACGACGCCGCGCACGCTTCGCCATGAAAACCACAAGACCGACCACCTGTTCATGAGCATCGTGCTCTCGGGACAGGTCCGCGCGGATCAGTACGATCGGTCGAGCACGGATCGGGTCGGCGACTTCTCGATCCGGGATACGAATACACCCTGGACGATCGAGCACAGCGGCTACAGCGAGGTGCTGGCCATCGGGATCCCGCGGGAGCGGCTGGAGGGGGCTCTGGGCTCCGCACGCCTGTTCGCCGGCGTGACTGTCGGCGGCGATCTGCCGACCGCGACCCTGACCCGGTCGTTCCTGGGCAACCTGCTCAGCCTGGGCGACCAGCTGACGCCCCAGGTGGCCGAGAGCATGGTCTCCACGGGGCTCGACCTCATCGTCGCCAGCCTCGCGGAGCGGCTCGCGCGGGAGGCGCAGCGGCCCGTCCAGGACAGCGTCGTGGTGCAGCGCGCCCGGGCCTATCTCGAGGCCCATCTCCACGATCCGACCCTGGACCCGCCCCGGCTCGCGGCCGCGGCCGGCGTGTCCCTGCGCCGGCTGCAGGCCTTGTTCCGCGCGCAGGACCGGCACATCTCCGACTGGATCTGGCACCGCAGGCTCGAGGCGGCCGCCAAGCGCTTGGCCGATCCGGGCTGCCTCCACATGCCGCTGGGGACCTTGGCGTATGGCTGCGGCTTCCTCAGCCAGTCCCACTTCTCCCGCCGCTTCAAGGAGCGCTACGGCCTGAGCCCCCGCGACTACCGCGTGCGCGCCCTCGCGCGGGGCGCCGAGGGTGGGCCGGAGGGCCGACCGGGCCGCCTCACTCCATCACGGCGGCCTTCATGATCACCACCATGGTGGCCCGGGCCGGACCGTCCGTGCAGCGCACGAGGTGGGGCCGGTCGCAGCGGTAGCGCAGGGTCTCGCCGGCCCGCGCCCGCTGCACGACGCCGCCGATCTCGACCTCGAACGCCCCCTCGGTGACCGAGAGCGACTCCACCGAGCCGCGCTGGTGCGGGTCCGAGTCGAGGACGCCGCCCGGGTCGGCCGTGACCTCGTACCATTGCAGCCACTCGATCGTCTTGAGCCAGCCGATGATCGCCAGCCGCACCTTCCCGTCCTCGGAGACGAGGATCGGCGTGTCGGCCCGGGAGGTCTTCTCGATGAACGGTTCCTCGTCGCCGGCCGCCAACACCCGCTCGATCGACACGTCGAGGGCCTGGGACAGGCGCCAGATCGTCGCCAGCGTCGGGTTGGTCTCGTTGCGCTCGATCTGGCTGATGATCGACTTGGCCACGCCGGACTGCTCGGCGAGTTCCGAGAGCGACAGGTTGTAGGCCTTGCGCAGCCGCTGGATGGTCTTGCCGAGCTGGCCGGAGAGCACCTGCGCGCCGGTCAGCAGGTCGCGCCCGCGCGCCCGGTCGGGCCGTTCCGCCTGATCCTGCATCGTCCCCGATCCGCCTGCACCGTTCCATTATCCGAACGATCGTACGCTTCTTCAAACGCAATCGACGCCCGGTTGCAAGGCGGCGGGCGGCGTGCGCGGCGGCGTGCGCACCGGAAAGCGGCGGCCGGATCGGCCTCTAAGTCCAGACGGCGTGGAAGTGGTGGACCGGCCCGTGCCCCGTCCCGACCGCGAGGCTGTCCGCCGCCGCGAGGGCGGCCGTGAGGTAGGCCTTGGCCTCCGCCACCGCCTCCGGCAGGGCCAGGCCCTGGGCGAGGCCCGCCGCCACCGCCGCCGAGAGGGTGCAGCCGGTGCCGTGGGTGTTGCGCGTCGCGATCCGCGGCGCCGACAGGGTCCGCAGGGTGCCGTCCGCCGTGACGAGGTGGTCGATGCTCTCGCGCCCCGCGCCGTGGCCGCCCTTGATCAGCACCGCCCGGGCGCCGAGGGCGACCAGCCGCCGCGCCTGGGCCACGATCGCCGCCGCGTCCGCGGCGACGGGCTCGCCGAGGAGCACCGCCGCCTCCGGCAGGTTGGGGGTGATCAGGTCGGCCCGCGGGAGCAGCCGCTCGCGGAGCGTCGCCACGGCGTCGTCGGTGATCAGCCGGTCGCCGCTGGTGGCGACCATCACCGGGTCGAGGACGACCGGGATCGACCCGGCGTGCCGGGCGAGGCCCTCGGCGACCGCCGCGATCACCGCGGTCTGCGACAGCATGCCGATCTTCACGGCCCTCACGGCGAGGTCGGAGAACACGCTGTCGATCTGCCGGGCGACGAACTCCGCCGGCACGTCGTGGATGCCCTGGACCCCCGCCGTGTTCTGCGCGGTCAGCGCCGTGATCACGCTGGCGCCGTAGACGCCCAGCGCCGAGAAGGTCTTGAGGTCCGCCTGGATGCCGGCGCCGCCGCCGGAATCCGAGCCCGCGATCGTGACCGCGATGGGCGCGGGGCCGCTCATCGGGCGCCGGCCCGCTCCGCCAGGGCGCCGTCGATCCGCGCGCGCAGGTCGCGGGCGCGCTGGCGCACCGACTCCGCGCCGAACAGCGCGGTGATCACCGCGACGCCGTCCGCCCCCGCGGCGACCACCGCGGCGGCGTTGTCGAGCCCGATCCCCGCGATGGCGCCGAGCGGCAGGCCGGCTCCGCGGGCGAGGCGGGCGCGGAAGGCGATGCTGGCGAAGCCGTCGAGGCCCACCGGCGAGTCGGGATTGTCCTTGCTGGTGGTGGCGAACACGCCGCCGATGCAGGCGTAGTCGACGGGCAGCCGGTACAATTCGTCGGCCTGGGCGGGCTTCTTCAGGGTGAGGCCGATGATCGCGCCCTCCCCCAGCAGCCGGCGGGCGTCGGCCGGGTGGAGGTCGCCCTGGCCGAGATGCACCCCGTCGGCTCCGGCCGCGAGGGCGAGGTCGACGCGGTCGTTGACGAGGACCGGGACGCGGCCGCCCACCGCCGCCAGGATCGCCCGGATCCGCGCCAGGGCGGCGCGGGCATCGGCGATGTCCTTCTCGCGGTACTGGAGCAGGGTGCAGCCCCCCGTCACCGCCTCGGCGCCGAGCTCCGCCAGCCGCGCCCCGTCGGCGCCGCAGACGCCGACATCGAGGAGCCCGTAGAGCCGCAGGTCGACGGCCCGGCTGCCGGTCGGGGTCGAGGGGGAATCTGCGGGGGAAGTCGCGCTCGCTGGCATCGCTGTCGTCGCTCGGTCCGCCTCGGCCGGTCCGGTGCCGGCCTACCCGGACCCCTGTTTGGGCAGGGCTCGCGGCGTTGGCAAGCGGCGGGTGGACAGCGGTGCGTCGACGGGCCCCCCCGCTCCGTCATACGGCGGCGTTGACGCGCGGCGATCCTGTCCCCCTATAGGTGGGATCCGCTACGGCGCATCCCGGGGGACGGACGGTCGAGGAACGATGACGGGTGCCGCGGCGCAGACGGACGCGCGCGGGGGGCAGGCCCCGCCGGAGCGCTCCTCCGTAGGCCTCGTCGCGGTGATCGTCGCCGCGACCAAGGGGGAGCCGCGCGCCCTGACCATCCGGGTCCCCGACCAGGCGCCCGGCCGCGGCGACGGCCTGCCGGCCGGCCCCCTCGTCCCCGAGCACGCCACGCTGGAGCGGGGCCTGCGCGCCTGGGTGGAGCGGCAGACGCACCAGCGCCTCGGCTACGTGGAGCAGCTCTACACCTTCGGCGACCGCGACCGCTCCGGCACGGCGACCCTGTCGGGGGTGCACTCCCTCTCGGTGGCCTATCTGGCGCTCGTCCGCGAGGAACGGCCGGCGGGGCTCGCCGAGGCCGCGTGGCAGAACTGGTACCGCTACCTGCCCTACGAGGATTTCCGGCAGGGGCGCCCGCGCCAGCTCGACGCCATCGAGGCGCGGCTCGCCGAATGGGCGTCCGAGCCCGCGGACTGTGCCACCCGGACCCGCCGCCTCGACCGCCTCGGCCTGACCTTCGGCATGAACGGCGGCACGTGGAACGAGGAGCGCGTCCTAGAGCGCTACGAGCTGCTGTTCGAGGCCGGGCTGATCCCGGAGGCGCGGGGCAATCCCGGCCCGGCCCTGCCGAACGACCCGACCGGCGTCCCCATGGCGTTCGACCACCGGCGGGTGCTCGCGACCGCGATCGGCCGGCTCCGGGGCAAGATCAAGTACCGCCCGGTGGTGTTCGAGCTGATGCCACCGGAATTCACCCTGCTGCAGCTGCAGAAGACCGTGGAGGCCCTGTCGGGGACGCAGCTGCACAAGCAGAACTTCCGGCGCCTCGTGGCCCAGCAGGGGCTGGTGGAGGAGACCGAGAGCGTGACCAGCGGCGCCGCCGGCCGGCCGGCGCGGTTGGTGCGCTTCCGCCGGGAGGTGCTGCTGGAGCGCCCGGCCCCGGGCCTGCGGCTGCCGTCGCGGCGGGCGGGGTGACGGCGGCGGTCAGTCTCGCCGCGGCAGGGTGCCGAGCCCGCTCGCGTCGAGCGCGTCCACCGTCACGGCGGCGGCCCGGCCGTCGCTGCCGATGGCGAAGCGGACGGCGGAGGGGCGGTCGGGCGCCTCGGCGTCCGGGAAGCTGAGGAAGAGGTCGCGGTCGAAGTGCCGGAGGCTGTAGCGGCGCGCCCCCGCGGGGCCGACCGTCAGCGTCAGGGCGCCGTCCGCCTCCACCACGACGGCCTCGCCGACATAGGCGTTGGCGTAGCGCCCGGCATAGGCCGAGAGCGCCAGGGGCGCGGCGGGCGGCGCCGGCGGCGTGCCGTAGGCCGCATTGTCGGCGGCGATACCGGGCGCGAACAGGTTCTCGTAGGCGGCGCCCCAGGCCGTCACCCAGTCCCGGTCGACGCGGCCGTCGAAGACGAGGTCGGCGAAGCTGTCGGCCAGCCCCTCCGGCACGCCGGACGGGAAGGCGTTGGTCAGGACGAGGATCCCGAGACCGGCCTCCGGATGGATCGAGACGAGCGTCTGCGCGCCGACGCTGAAGGCGCCGGCGTGGCCCCAGACGAGGCCGTGGCGGCCGTACTCGACGTTCCAGCCGAGGCCGTAGAAGGACGCGCCGCCGGTCACGGGGTTGCGGCCGCGGGCCATGAGCGGGACGTGCGTCTGCGCCAGGGCCGGGGCCGCGACGCGCTGCGCGCCCTCGAAGCGGCCCTTGCCGATCACGAGCCGCAGCCATCGGGAGAGGTCGCGGACATCGCTGCTGACGCCGCCGGCCGGTGCCTGCGCGTCGGGATCGCGCTCGATCTTGGCGGTCCAGACGCCGCCGGCCCGGACGTGGAGCGCCGCGCGGTCGGCCCGGCTGAGGAAATCCGCGTGGGTCGTGCCGGTAGCGGTCATCCCGAGCGGCCGGAACAGCCGGTCCCGGGCCACCGCCTCCCAGGGCTGGGCGGTCGGCTTCGCGGCGGCGACCGCGCCCTCGGTGAAGCCGAAGTTGCTGTAGGCGTAGCCGGCGCGGAAGCTGGAGGCGGGCGGCGCGAGGCGCAGCCGGTGCAGGATCGCGTCGCGGCCGAAGCCGATCGCCTCCAGATCGTCGCCGGCGGTCCCCGGCAGGCCGCTGCGATGGTTGAGGAAGTCGCGCACCGTGACCTGCGCGGTCGGGTAGGGCTCGTGCAGCTGGAAGGCGGGATCGAGATCCGCGACGCGCGAATCCCAGTCGACCACCCCGTCGCCGACCAGGGCGGCCACGATCGTCGCGGTGACGGGCTTGGACAGGGAGGCGATCTGGAAGACCGTGTCGGGGCCGACCGGCTCGGGCTTCCCGGCCTGCCTGAGGCCGTATCCCTTCAGGAGGAGCGTCTCGTCGCCGAGGACGACCGCGACCGCGAGGCCCGGCACCGCGCCCCCGTCGACGGCCCGCCGCGCCAGCGCCTCCAGCGCCGGCAGCTGCGCCTCGACCTGCGCCCGCGTCAGCGTCCCGGCGGATCCGGCTCCGGGCCCGGCCGCGATCAGGCCGAGGGCGAGGCACGCGCCGACGAGGCGCCGGCGCGATCGGGCCCGCTGCATGAGTCGTCGATCCCGCCTGAGAGAGCTCGGACCTCGAGAGTGGCATCGTCGGGCCGGCGAAATCAATCGCGCCGCCCCGGGCCGCGCCGCGAATGCGCGGGCCGGCCCGACGGACACGGACGAAGACTGTTCGGGAACCGGGCCGGGCTAGCGGAACGGGTCGGCGCCGGGTGCCGGCTTCACGCCGCGGAGCATCCGGTACAGCGTCCATTCCTCGACGATCTTCCGCCCCGGAAGGGCGCAGAGCCCGATCGTGCCGCCATCGGGCAGCTTCGCGAGGATCGTCTGCCCGCCCATCGTCGCGCAGAAGGCCGAGGCCGGATTCTCCAGCGCGCGGGCCGGCGCCGATCCGGCAAGGGCGGCGCAGACCGCGAGCGCGCGGACAGGCCACGCGGCGGGCGCCCTCCACGGTCCGATCATGCGCGTCATGGGCCGCCCTGCCTTACCCGTAGGTGTGGTCGTCGGCCGGGAACCGGCCGGCCCGGACCTCGTCCGCGTAGGCTTTCACGGCGTCCTCGATGTGGGTCCGCAGGCTCCCGAACTGGCGCACGAATTTCGGCGTGCGCTCGGACAGGCCGAGCATGTCCTCCAGCACCAGGATCTGGCCGTCGCAGACCGCCGAGGCGCCGATGCCGATCGTGGCGGCGGTGACCTGGGGGGAGGTCGCGATCGCCCGCGCCACCGGCTCGACGATGCCCTCGAGCACGATCGCGAAGGCGCCGGCCTCCGAGATGGCGCGGGCATCCTCCAGGAGGCGGCGCTCGTCGTCGGGGGCCCGGCCCTGGACCTTGAAGCCGCCCATCGTGTTCACCGCCTGCGGGGTGAGGCCGATATGGCCCATCACCGGCACGCCGCGCTGGACGAGGAACGCCACCGTCTCGGCGAAATGGGCGCCGCCCTCCATCTTGATCGCGCCGGCGCCGGTCTCCTTGAGAACCCGGGAGGCGCTGAGGAAGGCCTGCTCCCGGCTCGCCTCGTAGGAGCCGAACGGCATGTCGACCACGACCAGCGCCTTCTGCGTGCCGCGGATCACCGCCTGGGCCTGGAGGATCATCATCTCCAGGGTCACGGGGATCGTCGATTCCATCCCGTGCATCACCATGCCGAGGGAATCGCCCACGAGGATGAAGTCGCAATAGGGATCGACGATGCCGGCCGTGTGGGCGTGGTAGGCGGTGAGCGCGATGATCTTGCGCCCCTCGGCCTTGCGCTTGCCGATATCGACCGCCCGGAGCCGTCGGGACTGCACGACCTGCGACATGGTTCAGACCTCATTCCGGCCACTCGGGACGCGGCGCGGGCCCCCTCTCCCGCCCGGGAGAGGGCGCGCCCCGCCACGCGAGCCTCGTTCCGCGGCGTCTCTTACAATGCCCGGCGATGCGGGTCAGCGCCCCGCCTGCGGCTCGGCGCCCGCCTTCCAGTCCGGATCGACCGTCAGGTTCGCGGTCTCGTGCATCTCCTGCCACCCCTCGACGCCCTCGGGGAACCAGCGCACGCCGGTATAGCCCTTCAGCACCAGCCGCTTGGCGGCGTTCCAGCTGCCCCAGCACTCGACGTGGCAGAACACCACGACGGGCTTCGCCTTGTCGCCCCCGGTCAGCGCCGCGACGCGGGCGTAGAAGAGCGCCTCGCGCGCCGGCGCCAGGGGCTCGGCGCCGGCCTCCGGCATCCAGACGGCGCCGGGGATCGACGGATGCACCGGCAGCCAGAGGCGGCCCTCCGGGAAGTTCGACGGCTTGCGGTCCGGCGCCGCCACGTCGAGCAGCACCGGCTTGTCGGGGCCGGCGATCAGGGCGGCGACGGCGTCGGCGTCGACCACCGCTGCGCCCTTGAGGGTCGGCGGCGTGTAGCCCTTCGGAGGGCCGGCGTAGAGCCCCTCCGGCTCGGGCACGTTCACCGGCGAATCGGCCGGCGCCGCGGCGAGGCAGAGGAGCGCGGCGCAGGCCGCCGCGGCCCGGCCGGTCAGGAGGAGGCGCCGCATGGTCAGTTCGTCGGGCTCGGCGCGGTGAAGCTGTGCTGCCACTGGCCGCCCTGGTTGTCGGAGGCCGCCACCTGGATCGGCTTGCCGTCCGGCTTGAACGCGAAGTTGATCACCGGGTTCGAGGCGATCGAGATGTCGCCCGTCATGGTGAAGACCTTCCGGTCGCCCGCCGAGACGGTGAGCTTGTCGATGTAGCGCGCCGGCGTGTAGTCGCGGGTCACCTGGTTCATCTGCATGCCAGAGAAGTTCGGGTGGCGGATCATCAGCGTCGCCTCCACGGGCTTGCCGGCCGCCGTCTCGGCGAACTTCATGCGCATGTCGCCCATGCCCTTCATGGCCTCCTCGTCGCTCATCCCCATCGGGGCCGAGCAGCCGCCGGAGGCCTTCACGAACTGCTTGGCCTCGTAGAGCTTGCCGTCCATGGTCTCCACCACGGCGTGCATGTCGGTGTAGTTGTTGACCCGCACGCGCAGCTTCAGCTCGGCCGGGTCGGCGGCCGGCCCGAACTCGAACTTGGCCGCGTAGGGCGCCGGGTTGTCGTCGATGATCAGCGAGACCGCCTTGATCTGCCCGTCCTTGGGCATGGTCAGGGTGATCGGAACCAGGGCGGCGTCGAGCGCCCGGGCGGGCGCCTCGATCTTCACGAGGCTGTCGGTCGGGGCAATCTGGCGGTCGCCGAAGATCGACTTGGCGATCTCCTGCCAGCGGGCCGCCCGCTCCTGATCGGTGTCGGAGGCGCCGGCCGCCCGCGCGGCGCCGGCGAGCGGTCCCGACAGCGCCGTCGTCGCCAGGACGAGGCCGAGGGCGAGGCTGGAGAAGGTCTGTCCGATGAAGGTCTGTCCGATCCTGTGCGTCATGGCGTGCCTCCCGATTGGCTTGGATATGGGGATCCTGAAAACCTATTCCCACTCGAGTTCCTGGTAGGCCACGGTGACGTTGCGGCCGTTGTAGGTGTCGAACAGGGCCCACTTGTCGCGCTGGTCCGCCGCGACGCTGGTCACGGCCTTCTCGATGGGCACGTCCTTGGCGATCGCCGCCCGGGTGCCGTCGCGCAGGGCGGTCAGGTAGCCGGAGAGGTCGGCGAGCGCCGGGGCGAGGTCGACCGCGACGGGGCCGTGGCCCGGGACGGCCCGGGCGGGACCCATGGCCTTCAGCCGCTCGATCTCGGCGAGCCAGCCCTTGAGGCTGCCGTCGAGGGAGGGGATCCGGTTCACGAACAGCAGGTCGGCGGGGAACAGCAGGCCGCTGCCGGAATCGATCATCGACAGGTCCGAGGTGGTGTGCGCCGGACCGTGCGCCGTGAAGGTCAGGCGGCGGTCGCCGAGGTCGATCTCGGCCGTGTCGGCGACGGTCATGGTCGGGTAGACCACCGGCCCGGTCCGGTCCTCGCCGAGCAGGTCGATCAGCCGCTTGCGGTAGAACTCGCCCCGGGCCGCCAGGGCCTCGGTGAGCTTGGCGTGGCCGATGAAGACCGGCTTGTCCTGGACGAAGGCCCCTGCCCCGAAGACGTGGTCCGGGTGGACGTGGGTCAGCACCACGTGGGTGATCGGCTTGTCCGTGCGCTTGGCGATCTCGGCGCGCAGCCACTGGCCGTCGGCGAGGCTGCCGCCGGACTCGGTCACCACCACGCCGGTCCTGCCGACGAGGAAGCCGATATTGGCGATGGCGTCGGCGTTGTCGGGGGTGGCGTCGGCGATCCGGCCCTTGCGCACGTACAGGCCGGGCCCGACCTCCTCCATCGTGAAGCTCTCGGCGGCGCGGCCCAGCGTCGGCAGGCAGCACAGGCAGAGCCCCGCGAAGAGGGCGTGCCGCCGCGTCGGCCCGGCGGCCTGCCTCCGCGGATGGACGGCGCGTGCCGTCATGCCGAAACCTCCCGATCTTGCCCGTTCTTGATTGTCTACCATTAAGTAGGTAGATTGATCGTCCGTCAAGGGGCCGCCGGGAGCCGGTCCCCGCCGCGGCCGCACGTTCGCGTGACTTCGTGCGATGATGGAGGCGAGTTTGGAGCGACGTTCGCCGCGATGAGGGATACCCGCGCCGAGTTGCTGATGCAGGCCGAGACCCTGGTGCGGGGCCGCGGCTTCGCCGGCTTCAGCTACGCCGACCTCGCGGCGGCGGTGGGCATCCGCAAGGCGAGCATCCACCACCACTTCCCCACTAAGGTCGATCTCGGCGCCGCCCTGGTGGCGGCCTACGCGGCGCGCTACGCCGCGGCCCTGGAGGCGATCCGCCGGGACGTGCCGGATGGGCCGGGCCGGGTCGAGGCCTACGGGCGGCTCTATCTCGGCGGCGTCGAGCAGGGGCTCGGCTGCCTCTGCGCGGCGCTGGCCATCGAGGGCGAGGCCCTGCCCGAGCGCCTGCGCCGGGACGTCGCGGCCTTCTTCGCGGACCATCTCGCGTGGCTGGAGGGCATCCTGCGCGCGGGCCAGGCGGATGGCAGCGTGCGCGGCGGCGCGGATCCGGCGGCGCTCGCCCGCTACGTCGTCGCCACCCTGGAGGGGGCGCTCCTGATGGAGCGCCTGTTCGCGAGCCCCGACGCCTTCCGGGGAACGCTGGCGGTGCTGGTCGACGGCCTCAGGCCGCAGTGAACCGGGCGTAGCCGTCCGCCCGCAGCCGGCAGGCCGGGCAGGTGCCGCAGCCGTAGCCCCAGGGATGCCGCTGCCCGCGCTCGCCGAGGTAGCAGGTGTGGCTCTCCTCGACGATCAGGTCGACCAGCGCCCGCCCGCCGAGGCTCTCGGCCAGCTCCCAGGTCTGCGCCTTGTCGAGCCACATCAGCGGCGTGTGCAGCACGAAGCGCCGCTCCATGCCGAGATTGAGCGCCACCTGCAGGGCCTTGATGGTGTCGTCGCGGCAATCCGGGTAGCCGGAATAGTCGGTCTCGCACATGCCGCCGACCACGTGCCGGAGCCCCCGCCGGTAGGCGAGCGCCGCCGCGAAGGTCAGGAACACGAGGTTGCGGCCGGGCACGAAGGTGTTGGGCAGGCCCGACGCCTCGTAGCCGATCGCGGCCTCCCGGGTCAGCGCCGTCTCGGAGACCTGCCCGAGGGCGTCGAGGGCGAGCGTGTGGTCCTCGCCGAGGCGGCCCGCCCAGGCTGGATCGAGGGCGGTCGTGCCCGCCCGCAGGGCCGCGCGGCGGTCGAGCTCGACCCGGTGGCGCTGGCCGTAGTCGAAGCCGAGGGTCTCGACGTGGTCGAACCGGTCCAGCGCCCAGGCGAGGCACGTGGCCGAATCCTGGCCCCCGGAGAACAGCACCAGCGCGGCGCGGTCCCCCTGGATCGCGGCGTCACTCGCCATCGTACTCGGCCCAGGACATCGGGGTCTCGGCGACCCGCACGAGCGCGAGGCCCGGCAGGTCCGGCCGGAGGCGCTGCCAGATCCAGGCCGCGATGTTCTCGGCGGTCGGGTTCTCCAGCCCCTCGATCTCGTTGAGGCAGTGGTGGTCGAGCCGGGCGAGCAGCGGCCCGAAGATCGACTCGATGTCGTAGAAGTCGATCACCCAGCCGGTGTGGGGATCGACCGGGCCGGCGACCGTCAGCTCGACCCGGTAGGAATGCCCGTGCATCCGGTGGCAGCGGTGGGTCTCGGGCACGTTCGGCAGCCGGTGGGCCGCCTCGAAGGTGAAGGCTTGGGTGATCTTCATGGACGGTTCGCGGGTGTGGCCGATCTCGCCCCCGCCATAGCGCCGACGGGCGGTCCCGCGCAAAGGCGGGCTGCCCTGCGTTCGGCGGCGCGCCCGGGGATCAGGCCCCGGCGCCGGCCTCCGACCACTGTGCGTACCACGCCTTGAACAGGCGCAGCTGCGTCTCCGCGTAGTGGCGCTGACCGGCGCTGAGCGCGTCGGTGGCGTTGAAGTGCAGCGCGTATTCCGGGTTCCCCTCCAGCACCATCAGGTGCTTGTAGTAGAGGACGAGGTCGGTCCCCTCGTCGAAGCTCGACAGGATCGCCAGCGCGGCGTCGAGTTCCTCGGCCCGGCGCCGGGCTCGCACGTCGCCCGCGGCGGCCTTCTCGCACAGGGCGACGAGGTGGAGCACCTCCCGCGGCAGGACGTTGCCGATGCCCGTGATGGCGCCCCGGGCGCCGCAATTGACGTAGCCGTGCACCACCTGGGTATCCACCCCGACCATCAGGGTGATGTCGGGCGACTGGCCGGTGATGTGCTCGGCCGCGTAGGTGAGCGAGGCCGCGCCGCCGAACTCCTTGAAGCCGACGAGGTGCGGGTGGCGGGCGCGCAGGCGGAAGAACAGGTCCGCCCGGGTCTCGAACCCGTAATAGGGGCTGTTGTAGATCACCGACGGCAGGTCGACGGCCGCCTCCAGGATGCCGCCGAAATGCGCCTCCTGGGCCGCTGCCGAGCTGCCGCGTGACAGGACCCGCGGGATGATCATCAGGCCGTGGGCGCCGGCCGCCTTGGCGTGGGCCGCGAGCGCCGCGGCCCGCTTCGGGTTCTGGGCGCCGGTCCCGACGATCACCGGGACGCCGGCGGCGAGCAGCCGCTCGACGCCCGCCATCCGCTCCTCGTCGGTGAGCAGCGGCCAGTCGCCCATCGAGCCGCAGTAGACGACCGCCGACATGCCGGCATCGACGAGCTCCCGCCCCTTGCGCGCGAGGGCGTCGAGGTCGGGCGTCCGGTCCGGCCGGCAGGGCGTCATCAGGGCCGGGATCGTGCCGGAGAAGATGTGTCGATCGAAGGCCATCGCCGGCTCGCCTGCTGGGAGGTGGGATCGTCCCGGCCGGCCCCGCGGGCCTCGCGGGGCGGCACGCCTCTCCATGGCAGCGCCGCGCGAGTCTGGCAAGGATTTTATACAATTCCTGTCGCGCGGGTCGGGGCCGGCGCGGCGCCGAGGAACGCCATCAGCGCGGCGGCGACGTGGTCGATATGGTCGGTCAGGAGGGCACAGGCGGCCGAGACGTGGCCGTTCCGGCACAGCCGGACGATCTCGCGGTGCTCGCGGTCGGCCCGCTCCAGCTCGGCGCTGTCGGTGGAGAGCTGGAGGCGGGTGTAGCGGTCGCACTCGGCCAGCAGCGAGCCGACCAGACCGAGGGCGCGGGGGCGCTCCGCCCGGCCGTAGAGGAGGAGGTGCAGCTCCGTGTTGAGGGCGCCCCAGCGCGCCGTCGCGCCCGCCCGCAGGGCCGCGGCGTACTCCTCCAGCAGGGCGTCGGCCCGGGCGTAATCGTCGTCGGTCAGGCGGGGCGCCGAGAGGGCCAGGAGGCGCGGCTCGAGGGCGGCCCGGAGCTCGAGGGCCTCGGCCGCGTCCGCCGGCGAGAGCGGCGCCACCATGGCCCCGCGATGGGGCAGGATCCGCACGAGGCCCTCGGCCTCCAGCTGGAACAGGGCCTCGCGCACCGGGATCCGGCTGGCGCCGAACTCCGCCGCGAGGCCGTCCTGCCGGAGCTGCGACCCGGCCGGATAGCGCCCGTCGAGGATGCGCCGCCGGATCTCGGTCCCGATCGAGCCCGCGATGGTCCGGTTCTTCATCGTCTCGCTCCCGGTCGAGCCCGGATGCCCCGCAGGACACTTGACGGCGGAGCTCCGGTGTTGAAATTGTATAAAATCAATCGGGCAACGGGCTCGATCACGACAAGGGTGCCCGCGATGACGCTCTCCCGCCGCCAGATCCTGGCCGGTACCGCAGGCGCGGCCGCCGGCCTCGGCCTCCCGCACCTGGTCCGGGCCCAGCCCGGCGGCGGCAGCGTGCTGCGCTTCATCCCGTCGACGCCCCTGCCGTCCCTCGATCCGATCGTCGCCACGAGCTACGTCATCCGCAATCACGGCTATCTCGTCTACGACACGCTGTTCGCCACCGACGAGAATTTCCGCATCCAGCCGCAGATGGTGAGCGAGTGGCAGACCGCGCCCGACGGCCTGCGCTGGACCTTCCATCTCCGCGACGGCCTCACGTTCCACGACGGCTCCCCCGTCGAGGCCAAGGACTGCATCGCGTCCATCGCGCGCTGGTCCAAGCGGGACGCGTTCGGCCAGACCCTGGCGGGCTTCGTGGAGGGGTACGGCCAGGAGGACGCGCGGACCTTCACGGTCGCGCTGAAGAAGCCGTTCCCCCTGCTCCCGGCGGCGCTCGGCAAGCTGTCCTCGAACGTGCCCTTCATCATGCCGGAGCGCGTCGCCCTCCAGGACGCGTCCAAGCCGATCGCCGACGCCACGGGCTCCGGGCCCTGGCGCTTCGAGGCGCGGGAGTGGATCCCGGGCCAGAACGCGATCTACACCCGCCACGCCGGCTACCGCCCCCGCGAGGAGGCGCCCTCCTGGGCGGCCGGCGGCAAGGTCGCCAAGGTCGACCGGATCGAGTGGCTCGCCATCACCGAGGCCTCGGCGGCGGTGGGCGCGATGATCCAGGGGGCGGTCGACTGGTACGAGCAGCCGGCGATCGACCTGATCCCCGTCCTCAAGGGCAAGCCGGGGATCGAGATCCGCAACGTGCCGCTCGGGCTGATCCTGCTGATGCGGTTCAACCACACGCAGCCGCCGTTCAACAATCCCGAGATCCGCCGGGCCGTGATGATGGCCATGAAGCAGGACGACTACATGCAGGCGGTGGTCGGCAGCCCAGAATACTACCGGGAGGCCAAGACCTTCTTCACGCCGGGCTCGCCGATGTCGACCGGGGCCGGCGGGGCCGCGGCCATGCAGGCGGACCTCGCCAAGGCCAAGGCGATGCTGGCCAAGGCCGGCTACAAGGGCGAGCGCGTGGTGCTGCTGGCCCCGGCCGACCAGCCGATCGCCTACAACCAGTCGCTGGTGACCCAGGACCTGCTCAAGCAGCTCGGCATGAACGTCGATCTGGTCTCGACCGACTGGGGCAGCTTCATCGCCCGCCGCGGCAACCGCGGGCCGGTCGATGCCGGCGGCTGGTCGCTGTTCCACACCCTCTGGTCGGGGGCCGACGTGCTGAACCCGGCGCTCCACCCGCTGATCCGCGCCAACGGTCAGGCGGCGTGGTTCGGCTGGCCGGACGACCCGACCCTGGAGGGCCTGCGCAGCGAGTGGATCGCCACCAGCGACGAGGCGCAGCAGAAGGCGCTCGCCGCGCGCATCGAGGAGCGGGCCTTCGCGGTCGTGCCCTACGCCCCCGCGGGCCTCGTGCAGCAGCCGATGGCGGTCAGCGCGAAGCTCAAGGGCATGGTCATGGCGCCGGTGCAGTTCTTCTGGAACATCGAGAAGACCGCCTGAGTTTGGGCGCTCCCGAGGAAGGTTCGTCTTTGCGAGCGCAGCGAAGCAACCCAGGGCAGCGGGCCGCTGATGGGCGTGGCGCCGCTGGATTGCTTCGCTCCGCTCGCGAAGACGCGGCGTCTCGGGTGCGTCTGCGTCTTCAGCCCGCGCCCTTCCCCGACACGCCGGCCTGCGCGAAGGTCGCCATGCCGGTGTGGCAGGCGAGCGCGCCCTTCAGCAGGCCCATCGCCATGCCGGCGCCCGAGGCCTCGCCGAGGCGCATGCCGAGCGCCAGCAGCGGCACCAGCCCGAGCCGCTCCAGAACCTCCGCGTGGGCGCCCTCCGCCGAGACGTGGCCGGCGAGGCAGTGGTCGAGGGCGCCCGGGTCGGCGGCGTGCAGCACGGCCGCGGCGGCGGTCGCCACGTAGCCGTCGATCACCACCGGGATGCGCTGCAGCCGCGCGGCCAGGATCGCCCCCGCCATGGCGGCGATCTCCCGGCCGCCGAGGCGCGCCAGGACCTGGAGCGGGTCGTCGAGGTGGCCGGCATGGTGCGCGAGCGCCGCCTCCACGGCCGCGACCTTCCGGGACAGGCCGTCCCGGTCGACTCCCGTGCCGCGCCCGACCCAGTGGGCGGGATCGCCGCCGAACAGGGCGGCGTAGAGGGCGGCCGCCACCGTGGTGTTGCCGATGCCCATCTCGCCGATGCCGAGGCAGTCGGTGCCGGCGGCCACCGCCTCCATGCCGAACGCCATGGTGGCGACCGTGGCGCGCTCGTCGAGGGCCGGCCCCTCCGCGATGTCGCCGGTGGGCATGTCGAGGGCGAGGTCGAACACCTTGAAGCCGAGGCCGTAGGCCGCGCAGATCTGGTTGATCGCCCCGCCCCCGGCGGCGAAGTTGTCGAGCATCTGGCGGTTGACCGCGTCCGGGAAGGCCGAGACGCCGCGGCGCGTGACCCCGTGGCTGCCGGCGAAGACGCAGACCAGCGGCCGGTCGAAGCTCGGCGGTGCCTTGCCCTGCCACGCCGCCAGCCACGTCACGAGGCTCTCCAGGCGTCCCAGCGAACCGGCGGGCTTCGTCAGGGTCGCGTCCCGGGCCGCGACGGCTTCCTTCGCCTCCGCGTCGGGGCCCGGCATCGCCTTCAGCAGGTTGCGGATGTCGTCGAAGGGGCCGGGTTCGGGAGCGGTCGTCGAATCGGTCATGGCGGCGATGATTTCCTGTGGGCGCCTCCGGACGGGGAGACTATACGGGAGCGGCGCGCGGTGGCGGGCGGATGCGAGAGGCCGCGATGGACAGGCAGACCGGCGGGGAGGCCGACTGGCCCGGGCGCGGCGCCCTCTACGACCTCGCCGGGTGCCTGCGCTTCTACTCCCGCCTGCCGGTGCCGCAACTGCCCGGCGAGCCGGACCCGCACCGGAGCCCCGACTTCACCACCCTGCCGCGGATGCTGCCGCTGGCCGGCCTGATCCTGGCGCTGCCCGCCGCCCTGGTGCTGGCGGCCGGCTGGGCCGTCGGGCTCGGGCCGTTCCTGGCCGCGACCCTCGCGGTGGCGGTCGCCGTGGTGGCGACCGGCGCCCTCCACGAGGACGGGCTCGCCGACGTCGCCGACGGGTTCGGCGGCGGCGCCACGCGGGAGCGCCGCCTGGAGATCATGCGCGACAGCCGGATCGGGGCCTACGGCGGCGCCGCCCTGGTCCTGGCGCTGGCCCTGCGGATCGGCGCCCTGGCGACGCTCCTCGACCGGATCGGCCACGCGGCCGTGACCGGCCTGATCCTGGCGGCCGCCCTGTCGCGGGTCGCCGCCCTCGCCCCGATGGTGCTGCTCGCGCCGGCGCGGCCGGGCGGCCTCTCCGCCTCGGTCGGCCGCCCGGGCCGGGCGAGTCTCGCCACCGCGCTCGGCCTCGGCGCGGTGCTGGCGCTCGGCGCCGTGCCCCTCGGCCTGCCCCTCGGCGGCGTCGCGCTGATGATCCTGTGCGCCGGCCTCGCGGCCCTGGGCCTGACCCGGCTGGCGCGCGCCAGGATCGGCGGCCAGACCGGCGACGTCATCGGCGCCTGCCAGCAGGTCGCGGAGATCGCCGCCCTGCTGGCCCTGGTGGCGGCGACGGCGGGCGTGGCGGATTGAGGGAGGCCGCCGCGTCTTGACCCGGCCACGATCCCCCGGCCAAGGATCACCGATGCCGCCCGCGCCGAAACCCTCCTCGCCCTGCACCAAGGTCTGCGTCCTCGACGCCGCGACCGGCCTGTGCTGCGGCTGCGGCCGGACCCGCGACGAGATCGCCGCCTGGGGCTCGCTGTCGGAGGACCGGCGCCGCGCCGTGATGGCGGGGCTCGGCGCCCGGATGCGGGCCGCCGGCCTCACCCCCCTGGAAGCGCCGCTGCCGTCATGATCTATCTCGGCCTCGCGGCCCTCGCCCTGGTTCTCGTCGCCCTGGTCCTCAGCGACGGCAGCGACAGGGTCGGCGGCGTGATCGAGCCCGACCAGTTGGCGAACCTCGCCTGGACCGGCACGATCCTGCTCCTGGTGGTGGCCGGGTTCTGGCGGCAATTCACCGCCCGGCTCGGCGCGAACCTGCAGGCGCTCCTGGCCTGGGCGCTGATCGGCCTCGCCCTGGTGATCGGCTACAGCTACCGCGACCGGATCCAGGATGTCGGCGCCCGGGTGCTCGGCGATCTCCGGCCGGGGAGCGCGACCTCGAGCGGCGACGGCGCCGTCACGGTCACCCGGCGGGCGGACGGCGATTTCCGGGTCGACGCCTTGGTCAACGGCCGGGTGCAGCCTTTCCTGTTCGATACCGGGGCGAGCAGCGTCGTGCTCACCGCCGAGAACGCCGCCGCGCTGGGGCTCACGCCCGCGCCCTCCGAGTTCACCGCCCGCGTCTCCACCGCCAACGGCATCACCTACGCGGCGCCGACCCAGCTCGACTCGCTCAGCGTCGGGACGATCACCGAGCGGCGCGTCAACGCCATGGTGGCCAAGCCGGGCGCGCTCTCGGCGAACCTCCTCGGCCAGACCTTCCTGTCGCGGCTCTCCGGCTACGAGGTCCGGGGCGACCGCCTGATCCTGCGCCGGCCCTGACCGGGCCGCCGCGCAAGGCGCTCAGGCGGCGCGGGCCTCGGGGGCGGCGCGGGAGACCAGCGCCACCGCCTCCCGCAGGGTCGCGAGGTCGGCCTCCGGGCGCATCCCGTGGGTCGAGAGGTGGCGCCGGAAGGCCCGCGCGCCCGGCCGGCCGTTGAACAGGCCGAGCATGTGCCGGGTGACCGCGTGGAGGCGCTCGCCCCGGGCGAGGCACGCGGCGATGTAGGGCTCGAACGCCGCGACCGCCGCGAAGGCGTCGGGGGCCGGGGCCGGCACGCCGAACAGGTCGGGATCGACCCCGAGCAGGAGCGCCGGCTCGGTGTAGGCGGCGCGGCCGACCATGACGCCGTCGACCTCGGCGAGCCGCGCCCGCGCGGAATCCAGGTCGCGCAGGCCGCCGTTGACCGCGATCGGCAGGCCGGGAAGCCGCCGCTTCAGCCGCGCGGCGCGGCCGTAATCGAGGGGCGGCACGTCCCGGTTCTCCTTGGGCGAGAGTCCCTGGAGCCACGCCTTGCGGGCGTGGACGATCAGCCCGTCGACGCCCGCCGCCACCACGGCGTCGGCCAGGGTGTCGAGCGCCGCCTCGGGGTCCTGGTCGTCGACGCCGATCCGGCACTTCACCGTCACCGGCACGGAGACCGCGGCCTTCATGGCGGCGACGCAGTCGCCGACCAGGGCCGGCTCGCGCATCAGGCAGGCGCCGAAGCGGCCCTCCTGCACCCGGTCCGAGGGGCAGCCGACGTTGAGATTGACCTCGTCGTAGCCGAGATCCGCGGCGATCCGGGCGGCCCGCGCCAGGTCCGCCGGGTCCGAGCCGCCGAGCTGGACCGCCACCGGGTGCTCGATCTCCGCGAAGCCGAGCAGGCGCTCCCGCGGCCCGTGCAGCACCGCGCCGGTCGTCACCATCTCGGTGTAGAGGCGGGCGCGCGCCGAGAGGGACCGGTGGAACGCCCGGCAGTGGCGGTCCGTCCAGTCCATCATCGGGGCGACGGAGAAGCGCCATCCACTGAGAGTTCTGGGTTCTTCCGTTGCGGCAATCACTTGCTGTCGCTCTCGTGCTGTACCTCGGCGATGCCCCATCGGGCGTCGGACTGCTCGGAATCCGGCTGTGGCGTGCCCGCTCGGCCCCGTCCGGTCCCACCGCGGGGGCGCGATGGGGACCATCGTCGAGTCCGCGGGGAAGCACGGGACGACGGGGTATCACGCCCGGATCGTCGTCAAAAGAGACGGCACGGTTCACCGCGGGGCCCGGACCGTCGACCGGCGCGCCGCCGCGGCTCTAAACGCGCCGTTAACCAAGATCAGTGATTTCCCAGGTCATTGGTAGCGTCGCGCGGGGTGCATCTGCCGCCGCGCAAGGATGGCACATCATGCGGCTGATCGTCGGCACAGTGATCGTCTTCGCCTGCGTCTTCGGCAGCTACGCGGCGATGGGCGGCCATCTGCTGGTCCTGTGGCAGCCGTTCGAGTTCGTCATCATCCTGGGGGCGGCGATCGGCGCCTTCGTCATCGGCAACACCGGGCCGGTGCTCAAGGCCGTGCCCGCCATGCTGGGCACGCTGATCAAGGGCCCCAAGTACAACCAGCAATCCTATGTCGAGCTGCTGGGAATGCAGTATTCGTTGTTCAAGCTCGCGAAGCAGAAGGGTGCGATGGCGCTCGAGCCGCACATCGAGGATCCGGGCGAGTCGACGCTGTTCAACGCCTTCCCGACCTTCGCGGCGAACCACCACGCGGTCGAGTTCGTCTGCGACTACATGCGCATGGTGACGCTGGGCGCCAACAACGTCCACGAGATCGACGCGCTCATGGATGAGGAGCTGGAGACGCACCATCAGGAGCAGGAGCGCGTCGTCTCGGCCATGCAGTCGCTCGCCGACGGGACGCCGGCGCTCGGCATCGTCGCCGCCGTGCTCGGCGTGATCAAGACGATGGGGGCGATCAAGGAGCCGCCGGAGGTGCTGGGACACCTGATCGGCGGCGCGCTCGTCGGCACCTTCTTCGGCGTCTTCGTGGCCTACGGCTTCTTCGGGCCCATGGCGCAGTCGCTCAAGAGCCTCTTCGAGGCCGAGTCCAAGTACTATCTCTCGCTCAAGGCGGGGCTGCTCGCCCACATCGCCGGCCAGCCGCCTGTGATGGCGGTCGAGTTCGCCCGCAAGTCCCTGATGAGCGACGTCCGCCCGACCTTCAACGAAGTGGAAGCGGCGACCGCCGCTCTGCCCGCCCAGAGCTGATCCGACATCCGGGAGGGAGTCCATGGCGACGATCATCATCAAGAAGGTCAAGAAGGCCGCCCACGCCCACCACGGCGGGGCCTGGAAGATCGCCTACGCGGACTTCGTGACCGCCATGATGGCGTTCTTCCTGCTGATGTGGCTGATCAGCATGACGACGCAGGAGCAGAAGATCGGCCTGGCGGAGTACTTCTCGCCGGCGGCTCTGAGCCCTGCGACCAGCGGCGCCGGCGGAATCCTGTACGGGACCGCCCTCGACACGTCCGGCAACAAGCCGTCCACGCCCCGCGACGCGGAGCGGGGCTCCGCCGAGCGGGAGGAGATCACGCGCCCGACCAGCCCGGGGCGCGTCAGCGACGTCGATGCCAGCCGCCCGGTCGCCAACGTGGAGGCCAATTTCAGCGCCATAGCCAGCCTCCGGCAGGCGCTCCAGACGATGCCCGACATCGCCGAACTGTCGAAGAACATCGTGATCGAGCAGACCAAGGAGGGCGTGAACGTCTCCCTCGTGGACCAGGACGGCCGCTCCATGTTCCGCGAGGGGTCCGTCGAGCCCTACGACCGCACCCGTCGCGTGCTGGAGGCCCTCGCGCCCGCCATCCGGCGGCTGCCCAACCGCCTGTCGATCACCGGCTACACGGCCGTCGCGCGCCCGGGCTCGACGCGGGCCGGCGAGCCCTGGAACCTCTCCGCCGGGCGTGCCCTCGCCGTGCGCGAGGTCCTGTCGGGTGCCGGGGTTCCCAACGACAACTTCTCCTCCGTGTCGGGACGCGGCGACACGGAGCCGGTTTTCCCGGACAATCCCTATCTCGCGCCGAACCGGCGGGTGACGATCACGCTGCTCAACGCGAGCCCGCCGGTGCCCCCGAACCTTCTCCGCTGACGCCGGAGCGGCGCGCCGCGTGGGACCGCGACGCGGCGCGCCGTCGATGCCGCCTCACGTCACCGCGGCGCGTCACGCGCTCCGCGCGGGACCGCGCGCCGCCGCGTCGCTTCCGGCGCGCGGTGTCGAGGCGGCGCGGGTGGCCCGCGACCGGGCCGAGCGCCCGCGCCGCGCCGAGGCGGTAGGCTGACGGCGCGGCGGCGCGCGCGTCGCCCGCGAGCGGCACCGCGATCCCTGAGCTCGCCGCGCTCGGAGCCTCCGGGTTCGAGGCCGCACCGGCGCGATCCGGGTCAGCCCCGGGCATCCTCTCGGCCGGGACGCCGGAAATCGATGTCGCGGTCGGGCCGCGCGCCTCGCGCTCCACGGGGCGCGACAGCGTCCGACGATTCACCGCCGGGACCTGCGCGCAACCCGCCTCCCCCGCCCTGACTCCCGGAAGCGGACCGGCTGCAGGCCGCCCGGAGCAGCCGGTCGAGCGCGGTCGACGGGCGGGCGTGGACGACCGGCGGCTCGCTGGCCCGCCGCGTGTCGCGCGGCGTGCGCCTCTCGAACGTCGTGTTCCTGCCTCGCCCGCTCCGGCAGCGCGGTGGGCGCGTCCGGCACGCCGATCGGCGCCCGCGGGCCGTGCGACGGCGGCACGAGACCGTCCGCGACGAGGTCGATCGTCCCGGCCGACCGCTCCACCGGGAGCGCGATGAAGCATATCTCACATGTGTGGCCGGAATGGAATTATTCCAATGTTCGGCAGATGATCGGGGGGCGCGGCGCCGAAGGACAGTTGATTCGATCCGCGAGCTTCGCGGTGTAGCTTTATTTATAGTTAGGAATATTTGATATGACGATCGGTAGAAAGATATTTTGTCTTATCAGTAGCATCCTTCTGGCATTCATATCGATCGTGGGCGTCCAGGTCTCGTCCGTCGCCGCGGTGATGATGGAGGGGCGCAAGGCCGCCATCCGCGCCCAGGTCGAGTCGGCGCACGGCATCGTGGCGGCGTTCGCCCGGCAGGCGGAGGCCGGCGCCGTCTCGGCCGACGAGGCGCGGCGGCGCGCGGCGGAGGCGCTGCGGGCCATGCGCTACAACGGCGGCGACTACGTCTTCGTCTACAGCTCGGAGCCGGGCAACATCGGCCGCAACGTCGTGCATCCCGATCCCAAGATCGAGGGCACGCGGTCCCGCGACGACGCGGCGATGAAGAAGACCTTCGTCTGGACGATGATCCAGCACGCCCGGGAGGGCGGCGGCTTCACCGAGTACCGCTGGGCCCGCCTCGGCGAGACCGAGCCCGCCCCGAAGGTCGCCTACTCGCTCGCCTACGAGCCCTGGCAATGGGTCATCAATTCGGCCCTGTACGTGGACGACATCCACGCCCTGGACCGGGCGCGGATGGTCACCACCCTGCTCTGGCTGATCCCCCTCGCGATCGGGATCGGGCTGGTCGGGTTCCTGCTGGCGCGCAGCATCACCCGCCCCCTGAGCGCCTTCACGGCCGCCCTGCGCCGCCTCGCCGGCGGCGCGACGGACGTCGCCATCCCGGGTCTCGGCCGGCGCGACGAGATCGGCCAGATGGCCGAGGCCGCCGGCGTGTTCCGGGACAGCATGATCGAGGCGCGGACCCTGTCGACCGAGCAGCGCGCCGAGCAGGAGCGTCGGCAGGAGCGGGCCCAGTGGATGGAGGCGGTGACCCGCAGCTTCGACACCGAGGCGAGCCAGCTCCTGGCACGGGTCGACACCGCCGCGGCCGGCATGCGGGAGGCCTGTCGGGCGATGGCCGACACCGCCGCGCAGGCGTCGCGGCAGGCCGGCTCGGCCGCCGGGGCGGCGCAGCAGGCCGCCGCCAACGTGCAGACGGTGGCGGCGGCGACCGAGGAGCTGTCCGCCTCGATCGGCGAGATCGGCGGGCAGGTCACCAAGTCGGCCGCGATCGCCGGTCAGGCGGTGAGCGAGGCGGAGCGGACCGACCGGCAGATCCGCGGCCTCGCCGGGGCGGCGGAGCGGATCGGGGAAGTCGTGCGGATCATCTCGGCGATCGCCGAGCAGACCAACCTGCTGGCGCTGAACGCCACGATCGAGGCGGCGCGGGCGGGCGAGTCGGGGCGCGGCTTCGCGGTGGTCGCCGCCGAGGTGAAGGGCTTGGCCGGGCAGACCGCGAAGGCCACGGAGGAGATCACCGCGCAGATCGCGGCGATTCAGGGCGAGACGACGGAGGCGGTCGGCGCGGTCCACTCGATCGGGAGGACCGTCGACACGATGAACGCGATCGCCAGCGCGATCGCGGCGGCGGTCGAGCAGCAGCGGTTCGCCACCGGGCACATCTCGCAGAACATCGACGAGGCCGCCCGGGGGACCGACGCGGTGAGCGCGAACGTGGTCTCGGCCTCGTCGGCGGCGGAGGCGACGCACCGCGTGGCCGGGGAGGTCGGTGCCGCGGCCGGCGACGTCTGCCGCAGCGCCGAGGCCCTGCGCGCCGAGGTGATGCGCTTCCTCGTCGAGATGCGCGCCGCCTGAGCGCGCCGTCGCCCCGGACGGGCGCAGCTGCCGCGGGGCCTGTCCGTGAAACGCGCGGGAGAGGCGCGTCAGAACACCGGCATGGCCCCGGCCACCGTGACGAGCGCGCCCGACGTGTAGCTGCTCTCCTCGGAGGCCAGCATCACGTAGGCCGAGGCGAGTTCGGCCGGTTGTCCGGGCCGGCCGAACGGAACCTGACTGCCGAAGGATTTCACCGAATCCTGGCTCATCCCGGAGGGGATGAACGGGGTCCAGATCGGCCCGGGCAGCACGCCGTTCACGCGCACGCCCTTCTCGGCGAGGAGCTGGGCCAAGCTGAGCACCATGTTGCTCAGGGCGCCCTTGGTGGCGCTGTAGGCCATGAGCGACGGCATCGGGTGCTTGGAATTCACCGAGGAGGTGAAGATCACCGAGGCGCCGGGCTTCAGATGGGCGAGCGCCGCCTTGGTCACGTAGAACGCGCCGAACACGTTGGTGCGGAAATGGTCCTCGAACACGGCGTCGTCGATCGCGGCGAGGTCCTCGTTCGGCTGCTGGAACGCGCCGTTGTTGACCAGCACGTCGAGGCGCCCGAACGTCTCGACCGTGCGGGCGACGATCTGGCGCCCGTAGGCGGCGTCCTTGAGGTCGCCCGGCAGGAGCAGCGCCCGCCGACCCGCCTTCTCGACCCACTGGGCGACCGCCTCCGCGTCGGCCTGCTCGTCCGGCAGGTAGGAGATGGCGATGTCGGCCCCTTCCCGGGCGAAGGCGATGGCGACCGCGCGGCCGATACCGGAATCGCCGCCGGTGATCAGCGCGGCCTGGCCGGTCAGCTTGCCCGAGCCCTTGTAGCTCGCCTCGCCGTGGTCGGGTTCGGGCTCCATGCGGCCGGTCTTGCCGGGGAAGCTCTGGGGCTGCGCCGCGAAGGGCGGGCGGGGATACTTGTGCAGCGGATCCGTGGTCACGCGTCGTCTCCGATGGGGATGCCGGTCCAACCGCACGGCATCCCGGGTGTTCCGGTGCCCTGGCGCCGCGCCCCGCCGGCACAGCCCCGTTCGAGGCCGCCCGCCGCCCTTCCCCCCTCGCGGACAACACGAACCCGTGTGCCGGCGAGGGGCCGACACAGGTCAGCAACAGCCGCTCGTCACTCTGGCCGCGAGGAGGTCCCGCCATGATCGACGTTCAGCCGGAGGATCGGGCCGCCCGCGTGATCGACCGGGTCCTGCTCTGCGCAGCGATGCTCTCGCTCACCTTCGGACTGGCGACGGGCCTGTGGGGCCTGCTGCAGTGAGCCAGCCCGGGGATCCGGGTCCCGCGCAGGGATCCGGGGCGCGGATCACGATCCGGCCCGGTCGCGCGCCCGCGCGGCGGTCCGGACGCGACTACACCGCCGTGACACTGATCGGAGCGGGACTCACGGTGCTCGCGCTCGCGCTGCTGCTGGTCGGGATCCCGTGAGCGGTGGCCGCCGATGCTGCTGAATCGCGTCCTCGTCGCCGCGCTGGTCGTCGCGGTCGCGGCGTTCCTGCTGTACCTGGCGGCCCTCGCCCGCGCGGCGCTGTCGCCCAACGAGCCCTACGCGGCCAGCATCGGCCTCACCCTCGACCAGTGCGTGGCCGCCCAGGACAGCCTGTCCGCCGAGGCGGCGCGCCTCTACTGCCTCAGGCCCGTCCCGAAGCGCCTGTGACCGGCAGGGATCTCGGCCCGCCGGAGACCCTGGGTGAGTTTTCCTGACACATCGTGTGAGGACATGGTGATTGTCCGCACGGTGCCGGAAACTTAGGGTTCGAGGTGCCGGCCGGCTCCGCCGCCGCGCCCGATCGCAGGAAAACGCACGGGATGCCCAGCACCATGGCGGACGACGCGACGACCCGGTCCGGACGCTGCCACTGCGGGGCGGTGCGCTTCGAGGCGGCCCTCGACGGGGATCTCGCGTCGATCCGACGCTGCACCTGCTCCTACTGCCGCATGCGCGGTGCCGTCGTCGTCATGGCGCGGCCGGGCGGGGTGAGGATCCTGGAGGGGGCGGAGGCGCTGACGACCTACCGGTTCCATACCGGGGCGGCGCAGCACTTCTTCTGCTCCCGCTGCGGCGTCTACACGCACCATCAGCGGCGGTCGGACCCGAACGTCCACGCCGTCAACGTGGCCTGCCTGGACGGGGTCAGTCCCTTCGACTTTCCGGCGGTCCCGGTGATGGATGGCGTCAATCACACGAACGACACCGGCCAGCCCACGCGGCGCGCCGGCACGCTGCGCTTCGTCCCGGCAGAGTGACGGCCGCGTAGGGCTGCGTGAGGGCCGCGTGACGGCGGCGGACCGTCCGCGGTCGGGGCCCGGTGCGGGATCCCCGATCGGGCCCGGCTCAACCGCTAGTGATCGTGGCCGCAGCTGCAGCCGGGACCGTGCACGTGGCCGTGCTTCTGGTGCCCGTGCTCGTGATCATGGCCGTGATCATGGCTGTGATCATGGCTGTGACCGTGGACATGATCGTGGCCGTGCTTCTCGTGCCCGTGATCGTGGCTGTGCCCATGATCGTGCGCGTGGGCGTGGTCATGCCCGTGGTCATGGCCGTGCTCATGCCCGTGGTCGTGATGATGGTGGGCGTGATGGTCGTGCCCGTGATCGTGCCCACAGGTGCTGTGATCGTGGGCGGCCTGCTCGGGACGGAAGGCACGGGAGACCGGGATCGCGACGCAGCCCTGCCCGCGCACCAGCTCGGCCGCGGCGGGCGTCGCCGGCACGTAGAGCACGTCCGCGCCGATCTCGGCGTCCACGTGGCTGCCGCCGAGCTGCCAGGCCAGGCGCAGCAGGCGGGCCGGATTCTCGGTGCGCACCTCCAGGAGATCCTCGGCGGCCGCCCGCACCGCGACGAGCCGGCCGTCGTCGAGGCGCAGGGCGTCGCCGTCCTCGAGCGCCGCGGCCTTGGTGAGCGCGACGTCGAAGCCGAGGCCGCCCTCGGCGACCAGGGATCCGGCGACGGCAGCCCGGCCCGCGCGGTCGAGGGTCACCGTGTCGGCGACGCGGTCGGCGCGGACCGCGGCCCGGCGGACGATCGTGGTGGCTGTCGGCATGGGACCCTCGGACATGTGCCGGACTGGTGCCGGGCGTGGTGCCGGATAGGGCGTCGCGGCACCGCGGCCGGAGCGCCTCCGAACGTGGCATAGGGCGAGACGGGAACCGGGCGCAACTCGTCTCGCAACGCGTCTCGCGGCCGATGGAACCTTAGCCGTATGGCCGACATTCCTTTCCTGCTAAGCTCGACCCGATCCGCAACGATCACGGCCACCGGCCGGACCGGATTCACAAGGGAGTTCTGGGGACCATGAAGAAGCTGACGGCCGCCGCCATCGCCACCATCGCCGCCCTCTCGCTCGCCGGCTGCAACACCCCGGAGGACCGGGCTCTGGGCGGCGCCGGCCTCGGCGCCCTGACCGGTGCCGCGATCGGCGCGGCGGCCACCGGCCGCGCGGGCGGTGCCCTGGCGGGTGCCGCGATCGGCGGCGCCGGCGGCGCCATCGTGGGCGCCTCGACCGCGCCGCGCTGCCCCTACGGCACCTATCGCGACGCCTACGGCAACGTGTACTGCCGCTAAGCTGAAGGGGAAGGGCCGGGCGCGTCCCGGCCCTTCCTCGCGGCGTGCGGAGCGGCTATCCCGTCGCTCGGCCGGGCCCGTCCCGGTGCCGGAACCCCGCCGCCGCCGATGACAGAGCCGAGCCGAGGATCAGCGCCGGGACCGGTCGTCCCATGACTCAGGCGACCAAGACTCAGGGCGTCTGGGGCAAGCTCGGCGGCGCCGGATTCGGCCTCGCGATCGGCGGCCCCCTCGGGGCGCTGATCGGCGGGGTCGCCGGTCATTTCCTGCTCGACCGCGTCGGCGCGCCCTTCGGGCGGACGCCGCGCGACGTCGTGTTCACCACCGGACTCGTGGCGCTCGCCGCCAAGATGGCCAAGTCCGACGGCGTCGTGCTGCCCTCGGAGGTCGAGGCGTTCGGCCGGGTCGTGCAGGTGGAGCCGTCCGCGCGGGCGGGCGTCGAGCGCCTGTTCGACCTCGCCAAGAAGACCACGAACGGCTTCGAGGCCTACGCCCAGCAACTGGCGACCACCTTCGGCGACGAGCCGGCGCTCCTCGAGGACGTGCTCGACGGCCTGTTCCAGATCGCCGGCGCCGACGGGGCGCTGCACGAGGCCGAGGATCGCTACCTGCGCGCGGTCTCGGGCATCTTCGGCTTCGACGAGGCGGCGTTCCGGCGCATCGCCGCCCGCCACGTGCGGTTGCCGGACGATCCCTACGGCGTCCTCGGGCTCGACCGCGAGGCGGACGACGCCGCCGTGAAGGCCCGCCACCGGGCGCTGGTGGCCGAGCACCACCCGGACCGGGCGCTCGCCCGCGGCCTGCCGACGGAGGCGGTGGCCATCGCCACGCGGCGGCTCGCCGCGATCAACGCCGCCTATGACCGGATCGCGCAGGAGCGCGGGCTGCGGTGAGCCTGACCCCCGACAGCCCCCTCGCCCGCCGCGTCGCGCCCTCGCCGAACCACGGCGCCCGCCGCGCGGGGCCGCTCGACATGCTGATCCTGCACTACACCGGGATGGACAGCGGGGCCGCCGCCCTCGCGCGCCTGCGCGACCCGCTGAGCGAGGTCTCGGCGCACTACCTCGTGTTCGAGGATGGCGGGATCGTCCAGATGGTGCCGGAGGCCCGCCGGGCCTGGCACGCCGGCGCCGGCGCCTGGAAGAGCGAGACGGACGTCAATTCCCGGTCGATCGGGATCGAGATCGTCCATCCGGGCCATGCCGGCGGCCTGCCGCCCTACCCGGAGGCCCAGGTCGAGGCGGTGATCGCGCTGGCCCGGGACATCCTCGGCCGCTGGCCGATCCCGCCGGAGCGGGTGCTCGCCCATTCCGACGTCGCGCCCGAGCGCAAGGAGGATCCGGGGGAGATCTTCCCGTGGGACCGTCTGGCGGCGGCAGGGGTGGGCCACCGCGTGCCCCCCGCGCACCTCCAGGACGGCCGGTTCTTCGCGCGGGGCGATGCCGGCCAGCCCGTCGAGGCGCTGCAGGCGATGTTCGCGCTCTACGGCTACGACCTGCCGGTGACCGGGCTGTTCGACGCGCGCACCCAGGCGGTGGTCACCGCGTTCCAGCGCCACTTCCGCCCGGCGCGGGTGGACGGCGTGGCCGACGCCTCGACCATCACCACCCTGCGCGACCTGATCGCGGCGCTGCCGCCGGCCTGAGGGCCGGGCGCCCGCCGGGCCCCCTCAGGCGCGGTGGGCCCGGGCCTCACGGGGGTGCCCGGCCTCAGGGGCCGGCGCGACCGGCGCGTCGGTCCGGGTCCGCCAGAGGCTGTAGACGACGCCGGCCGCCAGCAGCGTCAGGGTCACCACCAGGGAGACCCAGGGCTGCACGTGGACGAGCTCGAACGTGTCGGCGACCACGATCTTGGCGCCGATGAAGATCAGGATGAAGGCGAGGGCCGTCTTCAGGTAGGCGAACCGGTCGACCATCGCGGCGAGGGCGAAGTAGAGGGCGCGCAGGCCCAGGATCGCGAAGATGTTGGAGGTGTAGACCACGAACGTGTCGGTGGTGATCGCGAAGATCGCCGGCACGCTGTCGACCGCGAAGATCACGTCGGCGCCGTTCACCAGCACCAGGGCGAGGGCCAGCGGTGTGAAGTACAGGGCGACCTTGCCGGTCTTCGGGTCGGTCTTGCGCACGGTGAAGCGCTGGCCGTGCAGGTCGGGTGTGACCCGGAAGGTCGTCTTGAACCAGCGCACGACGGCGCTGTTCTGGAAGTCGCCCTCCTCCTCGTCGCCCGCGATCAGGATCTTCAGGCCGGCGTAGATCAGGAAGGCGGCGAACAGGGAGAGCACCCAGTGCACCTCGTGCACCAGGGCGGCGCCGAGCCCGATCATCAGGCCGCGCAGCACCACGGCCGCCAGGATGCCCCAGAGGAGGACCCGGTGCTGGGCCGCCCGCGGGATGCCCAGGGCCGTGAGGATCATGGCGATGACGAAGACGTTGTCCATCGACAGCGACTTCTCGACCACGAGGCCGGTGACGTACTCCTCGGCGGAAGACGGTCCGAGATACCACCAGATCCAGCCGCCGAAGGCGAGGCCGAGGGCGAGGTAGAAGCCGGTGAGCAGCAGGCTCTCCCGGACGCCGATCTCGTGCTCCTTGTCGCGGTGGAGGAGCCCGAGGTCGAAGGCGAGCAGGCAGGCGATCAGGACGTGGAACCCGAGCCACATCCACAACGGCTTGCCGAGCCATTCGACGGTGAGGACGTCCATCATGTGCGGGACCTGATGCTGATTCCAAATGGAAAGCATCGGCTCCGACATCACGGGCGCTGAGGAGCGCCCGCCAGAGGGGCCCGCAGCCGATGGGGCCGACGTAAGGGGTGATCCGGGCGAATCAAGGGCAAGATGCCCGGGCGGTGCGCGGGCCGGTGACGATCTCCGGCCCCCGTGGCCCCGATGCGACGCGGGCGCGCGTGTCGGGGCGACCTCCGGTCCCGGACGGGAACGCGGGGGTTGAGGGAACGCGTCCGGTGCCGCGAGGCCGTCAGGCGGAGGCCTCCGGGGTCTCGGCGGCCATCCTGGGCGACGTGCGCTCGCGCAGGGGCCGCTCCTCCATCAGCGCCAGGAACGTGAAGGCCCCGAGCAGGCCGAGGCAGGCGGCCAGGAAGACGTGGCGGAAGGTCAGGGCGAGCTGGGCCGGGTCCGCGCCGCGGATCAGGCTCTCCACGTCGTGGGCCCCTCCCCCCGCCCCGCCGGCGGCGCCGCCGAGCACGATCGTGCCGAAGGCCGCCACGATCAGCGCCCCGCCGAGGGAGCGGAAGAAGTTCATCGCGGCGGTGGCGATGCCGAGCTGGTGCGTCTCCACCGCGTTCTGGATCGAGATGGTCGAGAGCGGGAGGATCGTCCCGATCCCCATGGAGAGCAGCGCGAACAGCACCTCCATGAGCCAGAAGGGCAGTGCCCGGCCCTGCCAGGCGATGGTGGCGCAGCAGGCGAGGCTGACGCACATCATCGCCAGGGGCACGCGCTTGTAGTGCCGGAAATGCAGCATCGACCGGCCCGACAGGGTCGCGCCCGTGACGGTGCCGATCATCAGCGGCACCAGGGCCACCCCGGACTCGCTCGCCGAGAGTCCGATCACCCCTTCGAGGAAGATCGGCACGTAGATCGTGAGCCCGATGAAGGTGCCCATGGCGAAGCACGCGGCCAGCGTCGCGCTGTAGACCACCCGGTCCTTGAGCACCTCCGTGGGGATCAGCGGCTCGGCCGCCGTGGCGAGCCGCGCCGCGAAGGCGCCGCCCAGCACGGCCGCCCCGGCGAGGAGGGCGAGGACCGGCGCCGAGTCCCAGGGATAGCGCACCCCGCCCCAGCTCAGGGCCAGCAGGAGGGTGACGGAGCCCGCCACCATCAGGGCGGCGCCGGGATAGTCCAGCCGGTGGCGGCGCTCGTGGCGGGGCAGGCGCTTGAGGTTGGCGTTGGTGAGCGCGAAGGCGAGGACGCCGATCGGCAGGTTGATCCAGAAGATCAGGGACCAGTGCAGGTGCTGGGCGAAGAGGCCGCCGAGCAGCGGCCCCGCCACCGAGGCCGTCACGAACACGCCCGCGATCACCACCTGGTAGCGCGCCCGCTCCTTGGGCGACATGATGTCGGCCAGGATGGTCTGCGCCAGGGCGATCAGCCCGCCGCCGCCGACACCCTGGAGACCTCGGGCGAGCGCCAGCGCCACCATCGTGGGCGCGAGCGCGCAGGCGAGCGAGCCGACCACGAAGGTCGCGATGGCGATCAGCAGCATGACCCGCCGGCCGTGGATGTCGCTGAGCTTGCCGTAGAGCGGGGTCACCGCCGTGGAGGCCAGCAGGTAGGCGGTGACGATCCAGGGCAGGTTCGCGGCGTCGCCGAGGTCGAGGCCGATGGTCGGCATGGCGGTCGCCACGATGGTCTGGTCGAGGGCCGCGAGCAGCATCGCGGTCATCAGCCCGTAGACGATGGCGCGGATCTCGCCGGGGCTGAGCGCGGCCTGCGGGGCGGGCCGCGCCTGGGCCTGCGGCTGGATCTCGGTGACGGCGACGGGACTGGCCACGTGTCTGAGAGCCTCTGATCCGGACCGTGCCGGCCGACCGTCCGGGGCGGACGGGGCCTGGGGCGGCATGAGGGGGGCGCGGGCGGGCCGCGGTCGCGGGCCGGTGCATCGGTAACCGCAGCGCCCGGGATCGGGAAGAACGTGCGTTCGGGCGTGTCCGTTTCCTAGCGCAACGCCGGAGGCCGGCCCATGGCGCCCGGCGCCGATCCGACCTTCGCCCTTGACAGAGGGTGCCGGGCTGTCGCTCTCCCGCCCCATGCCGGATGACAGGGACGCAATCGCCATCGTGGGCGGGGGGCCCGCCGGGCTCGCCGCGGCCGAGGTGCTGGGCGAGGCCGGCCGCGCGGTCACGGTCTACGAGCGCATGCCGTCGGTCGCCCGCAAGCTGCTGATCGCCGGGCGCGGCGGCCTCAACATCACCCACGGCGAGGCGCGGGCTGAGTTCCTCGCCCGCTACCATCCGCGCGGCGCCCTCGACGCGGCCATCGCGGCCTTCCCGCCCGACGCGCTCAGGGCGTGGTGCGGGGATCTCGGCGAGCCGACCTTCGTCGGCACGAGCGGGCGCGTCTTCCCGCGCAGCTTCAAGGCCTCGCCTCTGCTGCGGGCGTGGCTGGCGCGGCTCGACCGCCTCGGCGTCCGGATCCGGACCCGCCACCGGCTCACGGGGATCGCCGAGGGCCTGCGCTTCGAGACCCCGGACGGTCCCCTGGACATCCGGCCGCGCGCCACCCTGCTGGCGCTGGGCGGGGCGAGCTGGCCGCGCCTCGGCTCGGACGGGCGCTGGGTGCCGCTCCTCGAGGGGCTCGGCGTGGCGGTGTCGCCCCTGCGTCCGGCCAATGCCGGCTTCGCGGCGGCGTGGTCCGACCTGTTCCGGGAGCGGTTCTCCGGCGCGCCGCTGAAGCGGGTGGCGCTCACCTGCGCGGGCACCACGGTGCGGGGCGAGGCCGTGATCACGGAGGCCGGCCTCGAGGGCGGGGCGGTCTACGCCCTCTCGCGCGTCCTGCGCGAGGCGATCGCGGCCGGGGGCAGCGCGCGGCTCGTCGTGGATCTCCGCCCGGACCTGACCCGGGACGCCCTCGCCCGCCGCCTGTCCGGCGCCCGGCCGGGCGACTCGGCCGCGACCCGGCTGCGCAAGGCCGCGGGCCTCGCGCCCGCGGCGGCGGGGCTGCTGCGCGAGGCGGCCGGCGCCGCCCTCCCGGCGGAGCCCGGGGCCCTCGCCGGGCTGATCAAGGCGGCGCCCATCACCCTCACCGCCTCCGCGCCGATCGAGCGGGCGATCTCGACGGCGGGCGGCGTCCGGCTCGACGCGCTGGACGGGCGGTCCATGCTGCGCGCCCATCCCGGCCTGTTCCTGGCCGGCGAGATGCTCGACTGGGAGGCGCCGACCGGCGGCTACCTCCTCCAGGGCGCCTTCGCGGGCGGCCGGTCGGCCGCCGCCGGGATGCTCGACTGGCTGCGCGAGACCGGCGGCTGACCCGCCCGGCTCACGGCCGCGTGCAGAACCCGACGATGCCGGTCGCCTCCGCCGGGCAGCTGGCGCCCTCCCCGTCGTAGGTCGGCGCGCCGCCCTTGAGGCAGTGGGCCGTGACCAGCATCTCTCCGGTCCCGCAGGTGATCGTGCAGCCCCCCGGGCAGTCGGACTTGCGCACGGGCCGCAGGCTGGCGGCCTCGCCCTTCGGGCCCGGGCCGCCTTGCGGTCCGATCGGCCCCCGCGAGCCCGGTGCGCCCGGCGGGCCCGAGGCTCCCGTGTCGCCCTTCGGGCCCGGTGCGCCCTGCGGGCCGGCCGCGCCCGTGGCACCGGGCTCCCCCTTCGGGCCGGGCTCGCCCTGGGGACCCGTATCGCCCTTGAGGCCCTGATCTCCCTTGAGACCCTGATCCCCCTTGGGACCGGTCTCGCCCCTGGCCCCTGTCTCGCCCTTGGCCCCCGTCTCGCCGGGCGGTCCCGCCGCACCCTGGGGACCGGGCGGTCCGGGCGGACCCTCGGGCGCGCAGTTCGCCACGACCGCCTCGCGCTCGTCCGGCTCCGCCTTCAGCGTCACCACGCAGGTCGAGGGCCGGTAGGGCAGCCGGAAGGTGAACCGGCCGCGCCGGTCGGCCTGGATCGAGATGTCGTCGTCCAGCACCACGATCGCGCCGGGCTTGCGCACGGAGCCCGAGATCCTCAGGTCGCCGGCCTCGATCCGCGCGTCGTAGACCATGATCGGCTGGCTCGGGGCCTGCGCGTGGCGGACCCGCGGACGGGCCGGGCGCGCCCGCCCCGTCGCGGGGGCGGACGCGGCCGGATCCGGGGCGGCGGCACCCGGCGGATCCGCCTGCTGGCCGAGCGCCGCGCCCGGCAGGGCGAGCAGGAGCGTCAGGGTGAGGGCTGAGCTGAGGGCTGAGCGCATGCGCGGTCCGGTTCGGCCGCGTCACGCGCGCGGCGTCCGGACATTGGTCTCGCCCTGCGATTGCGGTCAACCGCGACCTCGGACCCCGCGGGGGCGGCCGATTCCACAGGCGTCCACAGCCGTCCACAGGCCAAGCCGCTGCCGCCACGTGCGATTCCGGGACCCCGCGGAAACCGTTTGTGCATGTTCCTGTTATGTTCCTATCGTCCAGCATGACCGGAGCCGATGGAGATGGGGCTGGACCCTGCCGACGAGACCGAGGCGGCGATCGCGCGGGGCGATCCCCGGGCCCGGCTGGCGGTCCTGCGGGCGCGCCTCGCGCCGCCGGATCGCGGCCGGGATCCGACCCCGGTCCTGCCGCTGGGCGTTCCGGATCTCGACGCGCACCTGCCGGGCGGCGGTCTCGCCCTCGGGCCGCCCCACGAGATCGCGCCGGCCGAGCCCGCGGACGCGATCGCGGCCCTGGGCTTCGCCCTGGCGCTCTGCGCCCGCCAGCTCGCCCGGGAGCCGGGGGAAGCGCTGATCGCCGCCGCGCCCGGCCAGCCCCTGCCCTACGGGCACGGCCTCGCCGGCCTCGGCCTCGACCCCGGCCGCCTGCTGCTGCTGGAAGCCGGCAGCGACGCGGAGGTGTTCCGTGCCCTGGAGGCGGCCCTGCACGCGCGGGCGCTCACGGCCCTGATCGGCCTCCTGCGGGACGGGCTGCCGCTGAAGCCGGGCCGGCGCCTGCAACTCGCCGCGGAAGGGCCGGCGCCGCCGCTGCTGCTGATCCTGCGGCCGGCGCCGGCCGGTCTGCCCAACGGGGCCGCCACGCGCTGGCGGATCGCCGCCGCGCCGGCGGCGCGGGACCGGTTCGGCACCCTGGACAGGCCGCGCTGGCGGGCGCGGCTCGAGCGCTGCCGCAACGGGCGGGGCGGCGACTGGCTTCTGGAGTGGGACCATGCCGCGCATCGTCTGCATCTGCCTGAGCCACTGGCCGGTGACGCGGCTGCGGCGGGCCGGTCTCGCGCCTGAGCGCGTCCCCCTCGCGGTGGCGGCCGAGGGGTCCGGCGGGCTGCGGCTCGTGGCCCTCGACCCGGAGGCCCGCGCCCTCGGCCTCCGGGTCGGCGAGCCCCTCGGCCGGGTCCGGGCGCGGATCGGCGTGCCGCTCCAGGTCTACCCGGCCGACCCGGAGGCCGACCGGGACGCCCTGCTGCGGCTCTGCCGCTGGGCGAGCGGCTACGCGCCCCACGTGGCGCCGTTCGGGCCGGGCGAGGCGGCGGACGGGCTCTACATCGACGTCGCCGGCGCGAGCCACCTGCGCGGCGGCGAGGCGAACCTCGTCGCGGACCTGGCCGCCCGGCTCGCGCGGAGCCGCGTACCGGCGGGGATCGCGCTGGCCGACACGCCCGGCGCCGCCTTCGCGCTGGCGCGGCAGGGCGGGCCCGATCCGGTCGTGGTGCCGCCGGGCGGGGCCTCGCAGGCCCTGCGGGCCCTCCCGGTGGACGCCCTGCGCCTCGATCCCGGCACGGTCGCGGGCCTGAAGCGGCTCGGCCTGCGCCGGATCGGCGAACTCGACGCCCTGCCCCGGGGGCCCCTCGCCCGGCGCTTCGGCGCGGCGCTGCTGCTGCGGCTCGACCAGGCCCTGGCCCGCCGGCCGGAGCCGTTGGCGCCCCTGACGGAGGCGGCCGCCTACGCCGCCGCCCGCGGCTTCCTCGACCCGATCGGCCGGCAGTCGGACATCGTCCGGACCGCCCGGGACCTGATGGCGGAGACCGCGCCGCGGCTGGAGCGGGACGGGCTCGGCGCCTGCGCCCTGCGCCTCGGCCTGCACCGGGTCGACGGCGCCCTGCGGGTGATCGATCTCGGCCTGTCCCGCCCCGAGCGCGATCCTGAGCGGGTCGCGGCCCTCGTCGCCCTGCGCCTCGACCGGCTGGGCCCCGCCCTCGACGCCGGCTTCGGCTTCGAGACGGTGGCGCTCGCCGTGACGGTGACCGGCCCCATGCCGGCCCGCCAGACGGATCTCGGCGCGGCGGCCCCGGGCGACGGGATCGGGTTCCTGGCCGACGCCCTGGCGCAGCGCCTCGGGCGGGCGCTCCTGCGGCTCGAGCCGCGGGCGAGCCACCTGCCGGAGCGGGCCGACCGGGACCGGGTTTGGGTTGCCGGAATGGGGCACGGACCGTCGACCGATCGAGGCGTCAGCCGGCCACGGGCGCCTCTCCCGCCCCCCCCTCCCGAACGGCAGAGTGGGCCGGATGCGCTCCTTCAGCGTCGGCGTTCAACCGTGATGGCTGAGCCTTCCGGCCCAGCGGCGGAAGAGGAGGCGCGCACCGGCGCGTTCCCCTGGCCCGACCACCTCCCGCCCCGCCCCCTGGTGATCTTCCCCCGCGGCGAGGCCGCCCTGGACGTGCTCTCGACCGTCCCGGAGGGGCCGCCCCGGCGCTTCCGCTGGCGCGCCCGGGTCCACCGCGTCGCCCATGCCGAGGGGCCGGAGCGGATCGCCGCCGAATGGTGGCGCGCGCCCGGCGCGGATCGCGATTACTACCGCATCGAGTGCGAGGCCGGGCACCGGCTCTGGCTCTACCGCGACGGCCCGCACGCCCCTGATCGCCCGGCCGCGTGGTACGTCCACGGGCTCTTCGCGTGAGCGGCCCCGCCTACGCCGAGCTCGCCGTCACCACGAACTTCTCCTTCCTGCACGGCGCCTCCCATCCGCAGGACTTCGTCGTGCAGGCGGCGTCCTACGGCCTCGCGGCCATCGGCATCGCCGACCGCAACACCGTGGCCGGCGTGGTCCGGGCGCACGCGGCGGCGCTGGCGCTCGACCAGGAAGGCACACCGATCCGGATCCTGCCGGGGGTGCGCCTCGTCACCGAGGAGGGGTTCGAAGCCGTCACCTACCCGATGGACCGGGGCGCCTGGGGGCGCCTCTGCCGGCTGCTCACCCTGGGCAACCGGCGCGTCCGCAAGGGCGCGTGCCGCTTCTCCTTCGCCGAGATGGTGGAGGCCGCCGAGGGGCAGATGTTCATCGCGATGCCGCCGGCCCGGCGCCTGCCGGAGGGGTTCCGGGCGCGGCTGGAGGCGCTGGCCGCCGCCGCCCCGGGCCGGACCTTTCTGGGGGCGAGCCACACGCGCCGCGGCGACGAGCGGCGGCGCCTCGGGCTGCTCGCCGAGCTGGGCGCGGCCTCCGGCGCCCCGATGGTCGCGGTCTCGGACGCGCTCTACCACCATCCCGAGCGACGCCCGCTGCAGGACGTGGTCACCTGCATCCGCCAAGGCTGCCGGATCGAGGACGCCGGCTACCGGCTGGAGGCCAATGCCGAGCGCCACCTGAAGCCCGCCGCCGAGATGGCGCGGCTGTTCTCCGACCACCCGGAGGCGCTGGCCCGCACCGTCGAGATCGCGCAGGCCTGCGAGTTCAACCTGTCGCAGCTGCACTACGAGTATCCCGACGAGCCGGTGCCCCCCGGGCGCACGCCGCAGGAATACCTGGAGGAGAAGACCTGGGAACGGGCGCGCTGGCGCTACGGCGGCGAGGTCCCGGACGGCGTCGCGGCGACGCTGCGCGAGGAGCTGCGGCTCATCGCCAAGATGAAATACGCCCGCTACTTCCTGACCCTGTTCGACGTGGTCGAGTTCGCTCGCGGCCGGGGCATCCTCTGCCAGGGCCGCGGCTCGGCGGCCAATTCCGCCGTGTGCTTCTGCCTCGGCATCACCGCGGTGGACCCGTCGAAGCACCGGCTGCTCTTCGCCCGCTTCATCTCGGAGAACCGCGGCGAGCCCCCCGACATCGACGTCGACTTCGAGCACGAGCGCCGCGAGGAGGTGATCCAGCACCTCTACGCCCGCTACGGCCGGGAGCGCGCCGCCCTCTGCGCCACGGTGATCCACTACCGGCCCCGCATGGCGATCCGCGAGGTCGGCAAGGTCCTGGGCCTGACCGAGGACGTGACCGCGGCGATCGCCGACACGGTCTGGGGCTCCTGGGGCACCGGCATGCCGGACCAGCACGTGCGCGAGGCCGGGCTCGACCCGGAGAACCCGGCGATCCGACAGGCGCTCGACCTCGCCCACCAGCTGATCGGCTTCCCCCGCCACCTGTCGCAGCATGTCGGCGGCTTCGTGCTGACCCGCGGCCGCCTCGACGAGACCGTGCCGGTGGGCAACGGCGCCATGGCGGACCGCACCTTCATCGAGTGGGACAAGGACGACATCGACGCGATCGGCCTGATGAAGGTCGACGTGCTGGCGCTCGGCATGCTGACCTGCCTCAAGCGCGGCCTCGATTTCTTGGAGAAGGATCACGGCACCTTCTACGAGACGCTGGCCGACCTGCCGCAGGACGATCCCGCGACCTACGCGATGCTGACGAAGGCCGATTCCGTCGGCGTGTTCCAGGTCGAGAGCCGGGCGCAGATGTCGATGCTGCCGCGCCTTAAGCCCAGGGAGTTCTACGACCTCGTAGTGCAGGTCGCGATCGTGCGCCCCGGCCCGATCCAGGGCGACATGGTCCATCCCTACCTGCGGCGACGCTCCGGGATCGACCCGGTCGAGTACCCGGCCCCGCACCCGGATCACGGCCCGGCGGACGAGCTGAAGGAGGTCCTGCAGAAGACCTACGGCGTGCCGCTGTTCCAGGAGCACGCCATGCAGATCGCCATCACGGCGGCGGGCTTCACCCCGGCCGAGGCCGACGGGCTGCGCCGGGCGATGGCGACCTTCCGCCACGTCGGGTCGATCGGCGGCTTCGCGGACAAGTTCGTGGGCGGCATGACCCGCCGGGGCTACCCGCAGGACTTCGCCGAGCGCTGCTTCGCGCAGATCCGGGGCTTCTCGACCTACGGCTTCCCGGAGAGCCACGCGGCGAGCTTCGCGCTCCTCGTCTACGCCTCGGCCTGGATGAAGTGCCGGCACCCCGACGTCTTCCTGGCCGCGATCCTCAACGCCCAGCCCATGGGCTTCTACCAGCCGGCCCAGCTGGTGCGCGACGCCCGGGCCCACGGGGTCGAGGTGCGGGGCGTCTGCGTCAACGCCAGCGACTGGGACTGCACCCTGGAGCCGGCCGGGGATCCGGCGCTGCACGCCGTGCGGATCGGTCTGCGCGTCGTGCGCGGCCTGCCCGAGGCCGCGATGCGCCGGCTCGTGCGGCTGCGCGCCAACGGCTACGCCAGCATCGAGGGGCTGCAGGCGTCCCTCGCCCTGCCCCGCAACGCCCTGGAGCGGCTGGCCGAGGCGGACGCGTTCCGCTCGCTCGGCCTCGACCGGCGCGCCGCCCTGTGGATGGTCCGCACCCTGGAGGGGACGTCATCCCGCAAGGCCGCCAAGGCCGATGCGAGCGAGCGCCGCGCCCATCTCCTCGACGCACCCCTGCCGCTCTTCGCGTGGCACGCCGATGACGGCCTGTTCCGGCACGAGCCGGCGGTGGACCTTCAGCCCCTGGCCCCGTCCGAGGCCGTGGCCGAGGATTACGCCGCCACCGGCCTGTCGCTCCAGGGGCACCCGGTCGCGTTCTTCCGGGGGCGGCTCGCCCGGATCGGCGCGATCCCGGCCCGGGCCCATCTCGATCCGGCGCTGCCCCAGGGGGCGCGGGTCACGGTGGCGGGGCTCGTGCTGATCCGCCAGCGGCCCGGCACCGCCAAGGGCGTGGTCTTCCTGACGCTGGAGGACGAGACCGGTATCGCCAACGTGATCGTCTGGAAGACCGTGTTCGAGGCGAATCGCCGGATCGCCATGCAGGCGCGGTTCCTCGCCGTGCGCGGCCGGATCCAGCGGGCGGACGGGGTGGTCCACCTCGTGGCGGAGGGGTTTCGCGACCTCACCGCCGCCCTGCGCGACCTGCGCGAGGCCGGCATGAAGCTGCCGCCCGAGAACACGGATTTCGGCGTGCCCCCGGACCGGCGCGTGTTCCCCAGCCGGGATTTCCACTGAGGCCGGCACTTCGAGCGGCCCTCGACCAGCCCCTCGACAGGCCCCGCGCGGCGCGTAGAGTGCGGCGATGTCGAGCTTCGCCGTCCCGCGCCTCCTCCTCGCCGCCTGCGCGGCCCTGCCCCTCCTGGCGGAGGCCGCCCGGGCCGACAGCTGCGACGACCTCACCCGCCAGATCGCCGACGCGATCGGCGGCCGGGTCAGCAAGCGCGCCGGCCCCAGCATCGACATCCGCGTGGCCGGCCCGATCAAGTTCGACGTGACCTGCCGGGCCGAGCCGATCGTGCAGGCGACCTCCGCCGAGCCGAGTCCCTCGGCGACCTTCTTCCGCGACCTGTCGGTGGCCTCCGAGATCCTCGTCGGCCAACCGGCCGCGACCGTCGAGCCGATCATCGCCACCGCCTACCGGACCGCGCTGGCGGAGCGGCGCAAGTCGTTCATCCAGCAGAACGGCTGGTCGGCGTCCTGCTACACCGACCCGGGCAGCAGCGCGATGCGGACCCTCTGCTCGGTGGGGCGCATCCCGCCGGGCTGAGGCGGACCTGAGCCGGCAGGATGCGCGACGCGGGCCCGCTCAGTACTCGATCACGCCGTCGAGCGCGTAGTGCTTCACGGTCTTCCGGTTGGCGATCAGCTCGTCGACCGTGGGCTCGCCCTTGAGGGCGCGGGCGATGGCGAGTTTCGTGGCCTCGTAGTTGGTCCGGTAGAGGTCCTTCTGGTCGAGGTTGTCGTCCTCGGCGCAGCGCTGATCGAGCCAGATCATGATGATCATGCACAGCTCGTCGAGCCCGTCCTTCGGCAGGATGCCCTCGATGATGCAGTCCACGATCGCGTCGCCGGTGGCGGCCTGGACCACGCCGCCGAGGAGCTCGGCATACTCGGCCGTGTGGATCGTGACCTTGGTGGTCATCATCGTGGCCGGGCGCACGAGCTGGTTGAGGTCGCGCACCACGAACATCCGCGTGTGGCCTTGGACCTGCCCCATCATCGACGCGAAGGCCTGACCGACCGGGCCGCGCACCGAGCCGATCAGCACCTCCGGCATGGCGTCGGTGTACTGGCCCTCGGCCGCCAGCACCGTGGCCTCGCCCGTGCGGAACCAGATCTCTTGCATGTTCGAACTCCACCTGATCGGAGCCCGCGGGAGACATCATCGGCGGCCTCGCGTCAATCGCCCCGAGGCCGGCCCCCATCCCGGCCGCCCCTGCCCTCGCCCGCGCCGCGGCGCGGGCGCAGCCCCGTGCCGCCCCGTGCCGCCCCGTATCGCCGCGATGCGGCCGCCGGCATCCGCGACGGCGCGCATCTCCACCCCCGCGCGGCCTGTGGCCTTGAGGAACGCGGACAGGCGAGGCAGGGAAGACCGGAGCGTGGCTCCGGGAGCGGTCCCGGGCCTGGCCGTTCCGGTGGGCGCGCGGCGCCGTGCCGGGCATGCGGGAGGAACACGATGGCGGAGAGCACGGACCGGGGCTCCGGCTGGAGCCTTCAGGCGAGCGCCGTGCCCGACGGGGTGCGCCTGGAACTCGCCCTCGCCGACCTCGGCGGTGCGCCGGTCACCGCCGCGATCGTGCTCGACCGGACGGAGGCCCGGGCCTTCGCCCGCGCCCTGCTGGCCGCCGCCGGCGACGCCGCGGAGCGGACGTTCCCGAAGCCGGGCGCCTGAGGGCGCGCCGCCGGCCGGTCAGCGCACGCCGAGGCCCGGATTGCGGCCCGGCAGGCGGGGGACCACGGTGCCGCGCTTCTCGATCGGCGCGTCGCAGGCGTAGGCGAACTCGGTCTTCAGCGGATCGAACACGGTCTCGCCAGTGATCCGGCAATCCTCGCGCACGGTCTCGTCGAGATAGGCCCGGGCGGCGGTGCGGAAGCGCTTCACCCGGGTGGCGCCCGGCTCCGGATCGATCCGGACCTCGCTCAGGTTGCAGCCGGTATACTCGCGCAGGGCGTTGGACACGATCAGCATCCGGCGCAGCTGCCGGTTGTCGTAGACCTCGTAGGGCTCCTTGCAGCCGATCGTGACGACCTGGGGAGTGAGCGCCACGTAGTTCCGCGAGATGTAGGAGAATCCGGTGGTGCAGCCGGCGAGGCCGAGGGCGGCGAGGCCGAGGGGCAGCAGAGCTGCGGGTCGTCGCATCCTCGTCATTCCAAGAGGGTCCCAGCCCGCACCCCGGATCCGCCGCCTTCCCGGCGGGGCGCCGCGATGCATTGAAACGGCTCCGCTTGCGCCGTCAATGCGTTTCTCGACCTTCTCCCGCGGGCGCGCCCGCGGCGCGCCGGGCCGAGCGGTGCCGCTCTTGCGGAACACTTGCGGAACGTTTAACCTGTTCGTGATTTGTTTCGGAGACCGTCACGTGGCGGTCCGCCAAGCCGCGAGTCCCCCGTCGATGCTCACGCGCAAGCAGCTGGACCTCCTGCGATTCATCCAGAGCCGGATGCAGGAATGCGGTGTCCCGCCGTCGTTCGACGAGATGAAGGATGCCCTCGATCTCAAGTCGAAATCCGGCATCCACCGGCTGATCACGGCGCTCGAGGAGCGCGGCTTCCTCCGGCGCCTCCCAAATCGGGCCCGCGCCATCGAGGTGATCCGCATCCCCGAGAGCCTGACCCAGGCCGCTCCGGCGACTCAGGCCCCCGCCGAGCCGCGCCGCTTCACGCCGAGCGTGGTCGAGGGCGGTAAGTCCAAGCAGCCGCCGGCCCCGGCGAGCACGCGGATGATCGACGAGTCCGGCCGCGCCATCTCGATCCCGGTCATGGGCCGGATCGCGGCCGGTACGCCCGTCTCGGCGATCCAGAACCAGAGCCACGCCATCACCCTGTCGCCGGACTTCGTGGCCGGCGGCGAGCACTACGCCCTCGAGGTGCGCGGCGACTCGATGGTCGAGGCGGGCATCCTGGACGGCGACCTCGTGGTCATCCGCAAGCAGGAGACGGCCAATACCGGCGACATCATCGTGGCGCTGATCGACGACGAGGAGGCGACGCTCAAGCGCCTGCGCCGCCGCGGCTCGTCGATCGCCCTCGAGGCCGCCAACCCGGCCTACGAGACCCGCGTGCTCGGGCCCGACCGGGTCCGGATCCAGGGCCGCCTCGTGAGCCTCGTCCGCCGCTACTGAAGCGGCTCGGCCGGCGCGTCGCCGGGGGCGAGGTCTCCGCCCGGCGCGGCGTCGGCCTCCGGCGTCGCGGCGATCCCGTTCTCCGCGGGGCGGTCGCCCGGCTCCGCGGTGACCGGCGACGGAGGTCCCGGCCCGCGCCCCGCGGCCGGCCGCCAGGGCACGGCGCGGCCGTCGTCCCGGGCGTAGCGCGCGGCGAAGCCGTCGCCGTCGGTCCGGAGGGCCACGGCCCCGCGGGCGGCGAGGACGCGCCGGTCGATCACCAGCGGCCCCGTGCAGGTGGGCGGCGCCGCGAGGCCCGTGATCAGCACCGCGGCGCGGGCGCAATCCTCCGGGAAGGCCCGCCGGTCCCGGACCAGGGCGACCGCCCGCCCGTCCGGCAGCCGGGCGGTGCAGCCGAGCCGGTCGCAGCGCCCGCTGCCCGACCGGACGATCAGCGCCGCGGACCGCCGCCCGTCGCCGTCCGCCTTCAGCCACTGCTCGAGGACGAAGCCCGAAGGGCTGCCGAGGGCCGCGAGCTGCCCGTCCGGGCCCCGCACCGCGGCCCCGGCGCCCTGCCGGTCGACGTAGAGGTCGTAGCGGTCGGGCCGGGCCGCGAGGACGAGCCCGAGCAGGACCGGCGGCACGGCGAGCCAGCGCAGGCGCGAGGCCGGCAGCGTCCCCAGCAGCAGGCCGGCGGTCAGCAGGGCCAGCGCCCCGGCGCCGAAGGCCGGCAGCACCAGGACCGCCCGCTCGAACCCGGCGATCCAGTCCGAGATCGCCAGCATCCCGGCCACCGCCTGCCCCATCAGCCACCAGACCGGCCGGTCGAGGGCGAAGGGATAGGCGAGGCAGCCGATCACCGCGGCGGGCATCACCACCAGGGAGACGAGCGGCAGGGTCAGGGCGTTGCCGACGAGGCCGAAGGGCTGGACCGTCTGGAAGTGGTAGGTGGCGAAGGGGGCCGTCGCGACCTGCGCCACCAGGGTCGTGGCCAGGGTCCCGGTGATCGCCGACAGGCCGGTCCCGACGAGCCGCCCGATCCGCCCGGCCCCCGGGCGCACGAGCAGCCGCCCGTCGATCAGCCGCGCGCAGGCGATCAGCCCGGCCACGGCGCCGAAGGACATCTGGAAGCTCGGGCCGAGCAGGCCCTCCGGCTCGCGGGCGAGCGCGATCAGCGCCGAGAGGGCGAGGTTGCGCATCGACAGGGCCGGCCGGTCCACCAGGATCGCGCCGAGCATGATCAGGGTCATGATCAGCGAGCGCTCGGCCGCGATGTCCCAGCCCGAGAAGGCGCAGTAGGCGGTGACGCCGACCATGGCGAAGCCGGCCGCGATCTTCTTGATCGGCCAGAGGAGCGCGCAGAGCGGCACCGCGGCGAGGAGCGCCCGCACCAGCCAGAACACCACGCCGGCGGCCAGCACCATGTGGAGGCCCGAGATCGACACCACGTGGTAGATGCCGGCGGCGCGGAGCGCGTCGTTGGTGGCCGGCCCGATGAGGCCGCGCTTGCCCGTCACCAGGGCCGCCGCCACCGCGCCCGCCTGGCCGCCGGCGGCCTCCGCGATCCGGCGCGTGAGTCCGTTGCGCGCCGCGTCGAGCGCAGCGGCGAGCCGCAGGCCCAGCGGCGGCGGCCCGGACGGTTCCCGGACGGTGACGGTGCCGATCAGCGAGCCCACCGCGCCGATCCCCTGGAAATAGGCGTCCCGGGCGAAGTCGTAGCCGCCGGGCCGGGCCGCCTCCGGGGGCGGCAGCAGCCGGGCCGTGGCGGCGACGCCGTCCCCGGGACGCGGGATCGGCGTCTTCCGGAACGAGACCCGGACCCGGGCGGGCCGCGCCTCCGGCGCGAGGCCGGCGAAGCTCTCCACCCGGATCACCAGCCGGGCGCCGACCTCGCGCTCGTCCAGGGCCTCGACCGTTCCGACGAGCGGGCCGATCGTGGTGCGGGTGAGGATCGGTGCGGCGACCTGCGAGACCCGCCAGGTCGCCGCCGCGAAGCCGAGGAACGCGGCCGCCACCGCGAGCGCCGCCGCCAGGGCCGCCGGCCGCGCGCCGAGGACGGGGACCGGCGCCAGCGCGAGGCCGGCCGCGATCAGGGGGGCGGCGAGGCTCGGCGCGCCGTCGGCCGCCGCGAAGTAGACCAGGATCCCGCCGCCGAAGGCCACCGCCAGCCAGGGGAACAGCCGGCGCTGCTCGGCCTCGCGGGCGAGGCCGGCGACGACCCAGTCGCGGAGCGCCGGGAGGGCAGCCAGGAGGGCGGCGGGAAGGGCTCGGGCGCGCGGGCCGATCAGCGCGACCGCGCCGTCCGCCCGCCTCGCGCCGATCCGCCGCATCGCCGCCGCCCCGCTCCGCGCGACCTGTCGTCGGGGCCGGGCGATTCTGCGGGCGATTCTTAACGCATCCACCGGCCCGTGCTACAGCGGGTTCTTCGTGCTACGGGCGCCCTGTCGAGCCCCTCGCCGCTCCGCCGCCCCTTCGCCGTCCGTCGCGCCCCGTCCGCGACCAGCCCCGGAACATACCGGACCGATGTCCTCAGCCGTCGTCACGCGCTTCGCCCCCTCGCCCACGGGTTACCTGCATATCGGCGGGGCCCGCACGGCCTTGTTCAACTGGCTCTACGCCCGCCACACCGGCGGCAAGATGCTGCTGCGCATCGAGGACACCGACCGCGAGCGCTCCACCAAGGGGGCGATCGACGCGATCCTCGACGGCCTCTCCTGGCTCGGCCTCGACTGGGACGGCGACGTGGTCTTCCAGTTCGCCCGCGCCGAGCGCCACCGCGCGGTCGCCGAGGAGCTGCTGGCCGCGGGCCGCGCCTATCACTGCTACGCCACCGCCGAGGAGCTCACGCAGATGCGCGAGACCGCCCGCGCGGAGGGGCGCGCCCCGCGCTACGACGGCCGCTGGCGCGACCGCGACCCGTCCGAGGCCCCCGCCGGGGTCAAGCCGGTGATCCGCCTGCGCGCCCCGACCGAGGGCGAGACCGTGGTCGAGGACGCCGTCCAGGGCCGCGTGACCTGGGCCAACAAGGACCTCGACGACCTCGTCCTGCTGCGCTCGGACGGGACGCCGACCTACATGCTCGCCGTCGTGGTCGACGACCACGACATGGGCGTCACGCAGATCATCCGCGGCGACGACCACCTCACCAACGCGGCGCGCCAGAGCCAGATCTTCTCGGCCCTCGGCTGGGACATCCCGAGGATGGCGCATATCCCGCTGATCCACGGGGCGGACGGGGCCAAGCTCTCGAAGCGCCACGGCGCGCTCGGCGTCGAGGCCTACCGCGATCTCGGCTACCTGCCGGCGGCCCTGCGCAACTACCTCGTGCGGCTCGGCTGGAGCCACGGCGACCAGGAGGTCTTCTCCACCGACGAGATGGTCGCGGCCTTCGACCTCGGCGCGGTCGGACGCTCCGCGGCGCGGTTCGACTTCGCCAAGCTTGCGAACCTCAACGGCCTCTACATCCGCACCAGCGCCGATTCCGACCTCGTCGCGGCGATCGAGACCATCCTGCCCAACGTCGGGCCGGAGCGCGGCCTGTCGGCGCCGCTGCGGCCCGATCTCAAGGACAAGCTCGTCCAGGCCATGCCGGGCCTGAAGGAGCGGGCCAAGACGCTGATCGAGCTCCTCGACAGCGCCTACTACCTCTACGCCCAGCGGCCCCTGGCGCTCGACGACAAGGCCCGCGCCCTGCTCTCCGACGAGGGGCGCGGACGCCTCGCCGGGGTGCGGCCGGTGCTCGAGGCGCTGCCCGACTGGAGCGCGACCTCCACCGAGGGCGCGGTGCGGCAGTACGCGGAATCGGCCGGCTGCAAGCTCGGGCAGGTGGCCCAACCCCTGCGCGCGGCGCTCACCGGCCGGACCACCTCCCCGCCCCTGTTCGACGTGATGGCGGTGCTCGGCCGGGAGGAAAGCCTGGCGCGCCTCGGGGATCAGGCGCCGCAGGGCTGAGGCCGGGCTGAGGGCAGGGACGAGGCGGCGCTGGGACCGCTGCGCGCGGACCGGGAGCGGACAGGGAACTGCCGGCCCCGACCCGGATTGCGTTGGGTGGAAATCGGTTGGCGGAATTCGCTTGGCGACGGGGGCGGGTTGTCACCGACCCCGTTGCTGCTGCACTGCCGTTTGGGTAACCCATGGCTGTGAGCACCCGCAGCATAATGCGTGTGCTCAGGCCCCCGGGACCGACTCGGGCAGCCCGAGGCCGGCATCCGCCACGTCGCCAGAGAAGGGTCCACGATCCATGAGCGCACCCAGCACCATCACCGTGGACGGCAAGTCGATCGAACTGCCGGTGAAAACCGGCACGATCGGGCCGGACGTGATCGATATCGGCAAGCTCTACGCCCAGACCGGCGCCTTCACCTTCGACCCGGGCTTCACCTCGACGGCCTCGTGCGAGTCGAAGATCACCTACATCGACGGTGACGAGGGCGTGCTGCTCTACCGCGGCTACCCGATCGAGCAGCTCGCCGAGAAGGGCGACTTCCTCGAGACCTGCTACCTGATGCTGTTCGGCGCCCTGCCGACCGCCGCCCAGCGGGCCGATTTCGAGTACCGGGTCACGCGCCACACCATGGTGCACGACCAGATGAACCGGTTCTTCACCGGCTTCCGCCGCGACGCGCACCCGATGGCCGTCATGGTCGCCTCGGTGGGCGCCCTGTCGGCCTTCTACCACGATTCCACCGACATCACGGACGAGAGCCAGCGGCTGATCGCGTCGATCCGCATGATCGCCAAGATGCCGACGCTCGCCGCGATGGCCTACAAGTACTCGATCGGCCAGCCCTTCGTGTACCCGAAGAACGACCTCGACTATACGTCGAACTTCCTGCGCATGTGCTACGCGGTGCCGTGCGAGGAGTACGAGGTGAACCCGGTCTTCGCCCGGGCACTCGACAAGATCTTCATCCTGCACGCCGACCACGAGCAGAACGCCTCGACCTCGACGGTGCGGCTCGCCGGCTCCTCGGGCGCCAACCCCTTCGCCTGCATCGCGGCCGGCATCGCCTGCCTGTGGGGCCCGGCCCATGGCGGCGCCAACGAGGCGGCCCTCAAGATGCTGATGGAGATCGGCACCCCCGAGAATGTCAGCAAGTACGTCGCCAAGGCCAAGGACAAGAACGACCCGTTCCGCCTGATGGGCTTCGGCCACCGCGTCTACAAGAACTACGACCCGCGCGCGCGGATCATGCAGAACACCACGCACCAGGTGCTCAAGGAGCTCGGCAAGACCGACGACCCGCTGCTCCACGTCGCCATGGAGCTGGAGCAGATCGCGCTCAAGGACGAGTACTTCATCGAGAAGAAGCTCTACCCGAACATCGACTTCTACTCGGGCATCACCCTCAAGGCGATGGGCTTCCCCACCGACATGTTCACCGTGCTGTTCGCGGTGGCCCGCACCGTCGGCTGGATCGCCCAGTGGGCCGAGATGATCGAGGACCCGTCGCAGAAGATCGGCCGTCCGCGCCAGCTCTACGTCGGTCCGGCCCAGCGCGACTACGTGGCCGTGGACCAGCGCGGCTGAGGCGGGACCACCTGCCCCGGGAAGCGTCGAGCGGGGCGGCCGAGAGGCCGCCCTTCGCGTTCGCGGAGGTGATCGAACGCCGCCTGCCCGTCCGGCCGCCCTACGACTGGCCGGCGATCCGCGCGTTCCTCGCCAAGCGGGCGATCCCGGGCGTCGAGACGACGGATCCCGCGGCTTCCTACGCGCGCACGATCAGCGTCGCGGGGCGGCACGGGCTCCTGACGGTGGCACCGGGCGCGGATTGCCTGCACGTCGCGCTGCGCGGCGTCGAGGCCGGGCACGAAGACGCCGTCGCGGGACGCCTGCGCCGCCTGTTCGACTGCGACGCCGACCCGGCCGCCGTCGCGGCCTGCCTCGGCGGGGATCCGGTCCTGGCCCCGCTCGTCGCGGCGCGGCCGGGCTTGCGCCTGCCGGGGGCCTGGGACCCGTTCGAGACCGGCTGCCGGGCGATCCTCGGCCAGCAGGTCTCGGTGGCGGCCGCGATCGGCCTCGCGGGCAGGCTGGTGGCGGCATTCGGGACGCCGCTGGCGGAGCCGGCAGGCGGTCTGACCCACGTGTTTCCCGCGCCGACCGATCTGGTCGAGGCGGATGTCGCGCTGGCGCTCAACATGCCGCGGGCCCGCGGCGCGGCGATCCGGGCGCTGGCCGCGGCGGCGCTGGCCGATCCGGACCTGTTCGCCCCGGCGGAGTCGCTCGAGGCCGCGGTGCTGCGCTTCACGGCGATCCGCGGGATCGGTCCCTGGACGGCGCAGTACATCGCCATGCGGGCGCTCAAGCTGCCGGACGCCCTGCCGGTGGGCGATGTCGGGCTGCTGCGGGCGCTGGAGAGCGGCACCGGCCGTCCGAGCCCGGCGGCGCTCCTGGCCCGGGCCGAGGCGTGGCGGCCGTATCGCGCCTACGCGGCGCAGCACCTCTGGGCGGCGGACGAAGCATCCGCGACGGGGCGATGAGGCGACCGAGAGGTTCATGTTCCGCATCGCCGATATCGGCTAAGCTTGCGGCCGGCCGGGGGGCTCAGGTTCGATGTCGGAAGCGGACAGCGAAGCGCGCGACACGCTTGTTGCGAACGAGCGGATCAAGTTCACGGCCACCTACGCCAACGGCCTCGCGGTCGCGATCTTCGCCGTCGGCGGTTTCGCGCCGTTCATCTCGACTGCCCTGTCGGATCGTCCGCACTTCGCGCCCGTGCTCATCGCCATGGTGGTTTGCTGGATCATGAGTGGCGCCATACATTGGGCTGTGAGGCGCGCATTGCGGAACCTTCGCCCATGACGACAGCTCAGCTTCTTCTCCTGCTCGCGGTTCCGATCGGCGGCGGCGTGCTAGCCTTCGGTGCGCTCTGGCTCGCCCAGCGGGCGCATTGAGGACTGGCCCTCCGCACCGCGGGAACCGTTCCAGACACTCCCAATCGCGCCCGCATCTCGAGGGGCGGCGGAGCCGCCTCGAAGGCGGGCTCCAGGGATTGCGCGGCTGACCGGAGGTCTCCCCCCGAGGCGACTCCTCTCCGGCATCTCAGGATGAGGTGGTGGGTCGGGAATCCTTCACCCTCCGCGGCTCCTCACCGCCCGAAACGCTCGAATTTCGGGAAGCTGCGCGCCATCATCAGCCCGACCTCGGCGCGGTGACCGAGCCACTTCTCCAGCACCGATGCGTTGGCGAGCCGGCCCTCGGCCGAGCCGTCCTGCCAGGGCAGGCCGTCGGCGAGCTTGAACACGTGCGCGTCGAGCAGCGTCCCGCTGCGGCAGCGCTGCAGCCGGACCCCCTTGCCGCGGGCGAGCTCCGCCACCTCGGAGACCGGGAAGACCAGCAGCAGCTTCTCGGTGTTCACCACCGCCACGTGATCGCCGTCGGCCGGCACCAGCACGGCGGCCGTGGCGTCGCCGTCGAGGCCGAGCACGCTCTTGCCCTTGCGGGTGTTGGCCACGAGCGCGTCGGCCGGCGCCACGAAGCCGCGTCCGTCCGAGCCGGCGATCAGCAGCTTGGTCTCCGGCCGGTACGGCAGCGCCGCCACGATCTCGGTGCCGTCGTCGAGGTCGGCCATCAGCCGGACCGGGTCGCCGAAGCCGCGGCCGCCCGGCAGCTTCGAGGCCTCGAGCGTGAACACCTTGCCGTTGGTGGCGAGCAGCAGGATCTTCTGGGTCGTCTCGGTCGGGAAGGCGATCTTCAGGGTGTCGTCGCCCTTGAACGCGACGCCCGAGAGATCGGCGACGTGGCCCTTGAGCGCCCGGATCCAGCCCTTGGTCGAGACGATCACGGTGATCGGCTCGCGCTCGACCAGGGCCGCCGTGAAGTCGATGCCGCCGACATCCGGCGGGCTCGCCAGCGTCGTGCGGCGCTTGCCCAGCTTGGTCTCGGGCCCGAAGGTCTTCTTCACCGCGCGGATCTGCGCCTGGATCGCCTTCCACTGCGCCGGCTCGGAGGCGAGGAGCGCGTCGATCTCGGCCTTCTCGGCGGTGAGCGCCTCGAACTCGCGCTTCAGCTCCATCTCCTCCAGCTTGCGTAAGGAGCGCAGCCGGGTGTCGAGGATGGCGTTGGCCTGCACCTCGGTCAGCTCGAACCGGGCCATGAGGGCGGCTTTCGGCTCGTCCTCCTCGCGGATGATGCGGATCACCTCGTCGAGGTCGAGGTAGACGATGAGCAGGCCGCCCAGGATCTCGAGGCGCCGGTCGATCTGGCCGAGGCGGTAGCGCGAGCGGCGCTGCAGGACCACGCGGCGGTGGTCGACCCACTCGCGCAGGCACTCGGCGAGGCCGATCACCTTCGGCACGAGGCCGCCGACCAGGACGTTGAGGTTGAGCGGGATGCGGGTCTCGAGTTCCGTGAGCCGGAACAGCGATTCCATCAGGATCACCGGGTCGACCGTGCGCGAGCGCGGCTCCAGCACCACGCGCACGTCCTCGGCCGACTCGTCGCGCACGTCGGCGAGCAGCGGCAGCTTCTTCTCCTGCAGCAGCTCGGCCATCTTCTCGATCAGCCGGCCCTTCGGGATGCCGTAGGGAATCTCGGTGACGACGATGTTCCAGGTGCCGCGGCCGAGATCCTCCTTGGCCCAGCGGGCACGGACCCGGAAGGCGCCCCGCCCGGTCCGGTAGGCCTCGGCGATCGACTCGGCCGAGTCGACGAGGATGCCGCCGGTCGGGAAGTCCGGCCCCTGGACGAACTTGGCGAGCTGCCCCGAGGTCGCCTCGGGATGGTTGATCAGGTAGAGCGCCGCGTCGCACAGCTCGGCTGCGTTGTGCGGCGGGATCGAGGTCGCCATGCCGACCGCGATGCCCTGGCTGCCGTTGGCGAGCAGGTTCGGGAAGGCCGCCGGCAGGACGATCGGCTCCTCCTTCTCGCCGTTGTAGGACGGGCGGAAGTCGACCGTGTCCTCGTCGATCCCGTCGAGCAGGAGGCGCGCGACCTCGGTGAGCCGCGCCTCGGTGTAGCGGTAGGCCGCGGGACCGTCGCCGTCGATGTTGCCGAAATTGCCCTGGCCGTCGACCAGCGGGTAGCGCTGGGCGAAATCCTGGGAGAGCCGGACGAGCGCGTCGTAGATCGCCTGGTCGCCGTGGGGGTGGAAGTCGCCCATCACGTCGCCGACGATCTTGGCGCACTTCTTGTGCGCGGTGGTCGGGTCGAGGCGCAGCAGCCGCATCCCGTACAGGATGCGCCGGTGCACGGGCTTCAGCCCGTCGCGGGCATCCGGCAGGGCCCGGTGCATGATCGTGGAGAGCGCGTAGGCGAGGTAGCGCTCCTCCAGCGCGGATTTCAGCTCGACGCTCTCGATCCCGTCGCCGGACGGCGGCTCGAAGGGCTGGCCCATGACGGCTCCTCACTACAACGTCTTCACCGCGCGCCGTCATTCCGGGGCCGCGCAGCGGGGCCCGGAATCCAGAGCCGCCGACGTCCCGCGCGTGCGCGCGGACGGTGGTTCTGGATTCCGGGCGCGCCTTCGGCACCCGGAACGACGACGGGGTATCAAGAACAGAACACGAACATTACCCGGCCTCGCGGCCGAGCGCAACGAATCGCGCCCGCTCCTCGGGCGGCCCGAGGCCGCGGGGGCCCCAGACGTGCCGGTCGAGGAAGTACCCCGTCAAGGTAAACCCTTGGGCAACGCCGTCGGGACCCGGGGAACCGCCCGCGTGCAGGAAGGTCGGGAGCGCCAGGAGACGGTCCCGGTAGGGCTCGCCGGCCGAGGCGCTGACCGCCCGGCCGCTCTTCGGCGACACGTAGGCCAGGGCGTCGTTGCCGCCGGTGGCCGCGCAGGCGGTGAGGTCGAGGCCGAAGCCGAGTTCCGACAGGATCGCCAGCTCGAACCGCACCATCAGGGGCGGGGCGATGGCGGGGTCGTCGAGGTGCTCGACCAGGATCCCCGCCGCCGCGTAGAGCGCCGGATGCGGGTCGCGCTCGGGGAGGAGCCGCAGCAGCGCGGCCATGTGGTTCATGCCGTAGAGGGCGAGGCTCGACCCGATCAGCCGCGAGACCTGCGAGTCCAGGGGCTCGACCGCGTAGGCGCCGAGACCCTCGTCGAGGCGCGCCCGCCACGTCACGCGGACCCGGTTCCCGGCCTGCAGCACGGGCTGCATCCGGCGCGAGCGCCCACCGTGCACGAGGCCGAGATGGCGCCCGTGGGCCTCGGTCATGGCCTCGAGGATGACGCCGGTCTCCCCGTGCCGGCGCAGGCCGAGCACCAGGGCGTCGTCGGTCCACTGCATCGAACGTCGCGTCTTCGTGTGAGAGATCGGGTGAGAGGCGCGCTTCGCGCCTGTCTCTCATATAGGGGGCCGCGGCCGCCGGCGCTGCCCCGCGCGGTCCCAGCCTCGGGCAACCTTGGCCGGGTAGCGATGACCGATGCCGCTCCGCGCCGCCCTCGCCGCCCTGCTGGTCCTCCTCGCCGCCGGCGCGCAGGCCGCGCCGCGCGCACCGAAGCCCGCTGCCGAGCCCGCCGCCGAGGCCGACCCCTCCCCGGCCCTCCTCCGGCGGATCGCCGCCCTGGTGCTGAGGCAGGTCGATTTCGGCGCGGTCTCGCTGCTGCCGGTGCGGTTCGCGGGCAGCCGGATCGCCGGGCCGATCGCCGAGGGGGGCGGGGTGATCTACTGCGTGTCGGGCCGGATGTACGGCCGGACCTTCGGCAAGCCCGAGCGCCCGAGGGTGGCGCTGCGCTACGACAACGACCGGCTCACGGTGCTCGACGACGACGAGGTCTGCACCGGACACCGCACCCGGCCCTTCCCCGAACTCGACGCGCTGGGCAACAAGCCGTGAGGCCCGGGCGTTGAGGGCCCATGCCCGCCGCGTCCGCCCGCACCCTCGACCTTAGCCTCGACCTGATCGCCCGCGCCCATTCCGTCCCGATCCCCGACGACCCGCGCGCGCTCGAGGTTCTGTCGGACGCCGAGTTGCGCCCGGGGCTCGACGCGATCGTCGCCGGGCGCGAGGGCAGCGACCTCTGGGTCTTCGCCTACGGCTCGCTGATGTGGAACCCGGAATTCCCGGTGGCCGAGCGCCGGATCGGGACGGTGCGCGGCTTCCACCGCCGCTTCTGCCTGCTCCAGCGGCGGTTCCGCGGCACGCCGGAACGGCCGGGCTTCGTCCTGGCGCTGGACCGCGGTGGCCTGTGCCGGGGTGTGGCCTTTCGCCTGCCCGGCATGGAGATCCGCGAGGCGCTGATGCCGGTCTGGCGCCGCGAGATGCGCGGCCGCGGCTACGTCGCCCGCTGGCTGCCGGTCGCCACCGAGGCCGGGACCGTCCCGGCCCTGACCTTCCTGGCGAACCGCGCCAGCGACCGCTACGCCGGACGCCTCTCGGATTCCGAGATCGCCGAGAAGATCGCCGCGGCCTGCGGCCACAAAGGGCCGAGCGCCGAGTACCTGTTCCGGACCGTGGAGGCCTGCGAGCGCCTCGGCATCCGCGACCGCCACCTCTGGAGCCTCCAGGCCCTCGTGGCCGCGCGCCTCAGGGCCTGCGCGCCCGGGGGGTGAGACCGTCTCCTGTCGAGCGCGTCGGTGCAGCCGTGCTCGCGAGGACGGTCGCGTTGACCGGGCAGCGGTTCAGATCCAGGCCCGCTTGGTCGCGACCACGAGGCGCCCGCCGCCGTGCTCCGCGTCCGGATTGCGCAGCTCCCGGATGCCGGGGGCGCGGCCGGTGGTGACGTAGACGAGGAGGGTGAGGACGAGCAGGATCTTCGTGCGCATGGCGACGCTCAAGGTTGAGCGTCGGTGCATAGGAACGATCGGTTTTTACCGAGTTGCTGCAGTGCACGCGGGCGCGCCGGCGGACGATTCCCTGCGGACGTGGTGAACGGAGGGTTGCGATGCGGCCGCGATCGTCTATGCCGCCGGCCCGTGATGTCCACAGGCGGAGGATGGGATGCGGCTCCGGATCGGCGTGGCCCTGGCGGTGGTCGTCATCGCCGCCGTTGCTCTGCTTGCCGGGCCGCTGAGCCGCGGCGACAGCCTGTCCGACATCCTGACCGGCCGGACCCCCCTGCTCGCCGGCAGCGCCCGGGCGCCCGGCGGCAGCGCGGACCTGACCGGCACCGCGACCCTCGCGGCGGACCAGCGGCCGGCGACCCTGCACGTCGCCTGCGATCCGGGCGGCACCGGCCTGTCGGCGGCGCTGACCGTGCCGCGCTTCGCCGAACTGGCGCCGCGCTTCGATTTCGCGGGCCTCGAAGGGGCCGACAGCGAGAAGCCCCTGACCGGCCTCCTGGTCTCCAGCGCCGGCAGCGTGCGCTCCGTGCGCATGCCGGTCCGCGGCGCCGCGACCGGGGCCGATGCGGGCTTCACGCTGACGGTGGCGGGCGCGCGCCGCGGCGAGGATCCGCTGCGCGGGGTCGCCCTGGCCCTCGTCCAGCCCGGGACGAAGCTGACCTGGACGCAGGCGAGCCCGCGCGGCGAGGACCCGACCCTGACGGCCACGTTCACGGTGGCGGAGGCCGACGCCGCCGCGCTGAAGGGCGCCCTGAGCGGCTGCCTCGCGGCGCCGTTCTAGGGTCGCGATCGCGGCGGTCGGCCACCCCGGCCCGTTCGTCGCGGCCGCAGCGCACCGGAGCCGGTCAACCGGCGTGGCTGATCCCCTCGATGGCGCGGATGCGCGGCACGGCGAAATCGGTGAATGCGCGGACGACCGGGCGCATGTGGCGGACCGAAGGGTAGACCAGATAGGCGTCCGTCGAGCGCACCTCGTACGCGGGCAGGACGCGGACGAGGTGGCCGGCCGCCAAGTCCTCGGCGACCAGCAGGTGCTGGACCGGGCCCATGTACCGTCCCGCGCGCAGTTCGGCCAACAGCACCTCCGCGCTGTTGGTCCGCAGGGCCGGGCGGACGGCGAGGCTCAGCGTCTCGCGCCCGTGCTGGAGTACGAGCGTGTTCCGGTCGTCCAGGGCCGACGTGGTCGTCACGAGGGCCCGGTCGGCGATCTGCCCGGGCGCGTCGATGCCGCCGGCCCGCGCCAAGTATGCCGGGGCGGCGACCAGGATTCGGCGCACCCAGCCGAGTCGCCGCGTCACGACGTCCTGCCCGTGGGGCCGGCCGTAGCGGAGCGCGAGGTCGTAATCCTCGTAGACGAGGTCGATCAGTCGGTTGTCCAGCACGAGATCGACCGTGACCCGCGGATTCTCGGCCTGGAACGCCGCCACGATCCGGTGCAGATGGGCCGCCCCGATGCAGGCGGGCGCGTGCAGCCGCAGCCGGCCTTCGATGCGGCCAGCCTCGGTGCGGGCATCTTCCAGGGCGGCGTCGATCGTGGCGAGCGCGGGCTGACAGGCCGCGTAGAGCCGCTGGCCCTGCTGGGTCGGACGCACCCCGTTCGAGGAGCCGCGCGCCGACCTGGGCCTCCAGATTGCGCAGATGCTTGCTGATCGCCGGCTGCGACACCGCGAGGTCGCGTGCGGCCGCGGTCATCGAGCCGCGCTCGACGGTCCGGAGGAACGCGCGCAGGGCCAGCGTCAGATCCATGGATGCCATCCGGTTATGGGTGCGATCACCCCATAGCCGATGGACGGGGCGGCAGCGTGGCGGTTCTGTGCGTCGTCGCCAGACCTCGGAGCGCAGCATCGATGTTTCCGACCCGCCGCAGCCTGCTCGCCGGCACGCCCCTGCTCGTCGCCGGCTGCGTCACCCGCGAGCCGCGCCCCGTCGCCGCGCTGCGCCCGCCCGTCGACCCGGCCTACACGGCCCTCTACGCCGCGCTGCGCCCGCCCGTCGACCCGGCCTACACGGCCCTCTACGCCGCGCTCGACGGCGAGCCCTTCCCCGTGCCGGCGGTGGACCTGTCCGCGATAGACCCGCGCTTCCTGCGCCGGGAAGTGGCCTACGCCACGGCCGAGCCGCCGGGCACGATCGTGGTCGATCCTTCGGCGCGCTACGCCTACCTCGTGCGCGAGGGCGGGCGCGCCATCCGCTACGGCGTGGGCGTCGGTCGCGATGAGGCGTTCAACTTCCGAGGCGCGGCCGTCATCGCCCGCAAGGCCGAATGGCCGCGCTGGACGCCGACCCAGGCCATGATCAAGCGGGAGCCCGAGCGCTACGGGCCCTATGCCGGCGGCCTGCCCGGCGGGGCCGGCAATCCGCTCGGTCCGCGGGCGCTCTACCTCTATCGGGACGGCGGCGACACGCTCTACCGCCTGCACGGCACCACGGAGCCGCAGACCATCGGCACGATGGTGTCGTCGGGCTGCGTCCGGTTCCTGAACCAGGACATCATCGACCTGTACGCCCGCGTGCCGGTGGGGAGCCGGGCGGTGGTGCTGGCGGCCAGCGGGACGGCGGCGAGCTGAGGGCCTCGACGAGCACGCACCTACAACTCCCGGCGACAGAACTCACAAAAGCCGACCCGTCCTTGCGAGCGGAGCGAAGCAACCCCGTGTCGCGCGCCCTCATCGAGCGTGGCGCGTCCCTGGATCGCTTCGCTCCGCTCGCGAAGACGGCGCGGGCCGACCGAACCCACAGGCGCTTGGTATCAGCCGCCCCTCAGCTCACCTCCACCTGCACCACCCCGGGCACGGTCCGGAGCTGGCCGGCGAGCGCCGGGCTCGCCTGGAACTTGCCCGGCAGCCGGATCTCCACCTCGCGCTCGCCGCCGTCGAGCTTGAGGATCAGCGAGACCTCGCTCTCGCCCCGCATCGACAGGCGCTGCTGCACGGGCGCGACGCCGCGCGGGTCGCTCAGATGGATGCGGATGCCCTTCTGGTGGCGGGCGACCGCTTGGTCGAGGGGTTCCGCGGTGAGGATGCGGGCGCGCACGTCCTCGCCCTCCAGGTTCGCCTGGAGCTGCAGAACCAGCGGTCGGCCCGGTTCCAGGATGTCGCGGTACTGGCCGAGCCCCTCGGAGAAGATGATCGCCTCGAAATGCGCGGTCCGGTCCGACAGGGTGACGATGCCCATCTTGTTGCCGGTCTTGGTCCGCCGCTCCGCCCGGTCGAGCACCGAGGCCGCCACCCGGCCGACGCTCGACGTCCCGGCCCGAACGGCGCGGCAGAAATCCGTCCAGCTCTGCACCCGCAGCTTGTCCAAGAGGTCGCCGTACTCATCCAGCGGATGGCCCGAGATGAAGAAGCCGATCGCCGCGTACTCGCGCTTGAGCGTGTCGGCCATCGGCCAGATCTCGTGCGGCGGGATCCGCAGGGACACGTCGTCCGCCACCACGCCCCCGAACATGTCGGTGACGCCGGCCGATTCCGCCTCCGCCGCGCTGGCGGCGAGCTTCATCATCGGCTCCACCGCCGCGAAGGCGCGCGCCCGGTCGGGCTCGATGCAGTCGAGCGCCCCGGCCTGGACGAGGCTCTCCAGGGTGCGCTTGTTGATCATCCGCGGGTTCAGCCGGCGGGCGAGGCAGGCGAGGTCCTTGAACGGCCGGTCGCCGCGGGCCTCCACCAGCGCCCGCACCGCCTCGCGGCCGACGCCCTTGATGGCCGCCAGCGCGTAGAAGATCTTGCCGTCGCGCACCGCGAACACCTCGCCGGAGGTGTTGATCGAGGGCGGCTCGACCGTGATCTTCAGGCGCTGCGCGTCCTGGCGGAATTCGGCCAGCTTGTCGGTGTTGTCGATGTCGAGGGTCATGGCGGCCGCCAGGAACTCGACCGGGAAGTTCGCCTTCAGATAGGCGGTCTGGTAGGTCAGCAGCGCGTAGGCCGCCGCGTGGCTCTTGTTGAAGCCGTAATCGGCGAACTTGGCGAGCAGGTCGAAGATCTCGTTGGCCTTGGCCTTGGTCAGCCCGCGCTCGGTGCAGCCCTTGAGGAACCGGTCGCGCTGCGCGTCCATCTCGGCGCGGATCTTCTTGCCCATGGCGCGCCGGAGCATGTCGGCCTCGCCGAGCGAGTAGCCGGCGAGCACCTTCGCGATCTCCATCACCTGTTCCTGGTAGACGATGATGCCGAAGGTCTCCTTCAGCATCGGCTCCAGCTTCGGATCCGGGTACCAGGACGCCTCGTTGCCGGCGTCTCGGCCGAGCTTGCGCTCGCAATAGACCGGGATGTTGGCCATCGGGCCCGGCCGGTAGAGCGCCACCAGGGCGATGATGTCCTCCAGCCGGTCGGCCTGCATCTCGCAGAGCGCCTTGCGCATGCCGGCCGATTCCACCTGGAACACGCCGACCGTCTCGCCCCGGCCCATCGGCCCGTAGGTGTTCGGGTCGTCGAGCGGCAGCGAGGCGAGGTCGATGTCGATGCCGCGCTGCTTCAGCAGATCGGTGCAGCACCGCAGCATCGTCAGGGTCTTGAGGCCCAGGAAGTCGAACTTCACCAGCCCCGCCTGCTCGACCCACTTCATGTTGAACTGGGTGACTCGCATGCCGGTCTTCGGGTCCCGGTAGAGCGGGACCAGCTCCTCGAGCGGCCGGTCGCCGATCACTACGCCGGCGGCGTGGGTCGAGGCGTGCCGGTGCAGGCCCTCCAGCTTCTTGGAGATGTCGATGAGCCGGCCGACGATCGGCTCCTCCTCCATGGCCTGCTGGAGCTTGGGCTCGCCCTCGATCGCCTGCGCGAGCGTCACCGGGTTGGCCGGGTTCTGCGGCACGAGCTTGGTCAGCTTGTCGACCTGGCCGTAGGGCATCTCCAGCACGCGGCCGACGTCGCGCAGCACGCCGCGGGCGAGCAGCGTGCCGAAGGTGATGATCTGCCCGACCTGCCCCTCGCCGTAGCGCTGCTGCACGTAGCGGATCACCCGCTCGCGGCCCTCGACGCAGAAGTCGATGTCGAAATCCGGCATCGAGACGCGCTCGGGGTTGAGGAAGCGCTCGAACAGCAGGCCGAACCGGAGCGGGTCGAGGTCGGTGATGAGCAGCGACCACGCCACCAGCGAGCCGGCGCCCGAGCCGCGGCCCGGACCGACCGGGATGTCGTGGTCCTTGGCCCACTTGATGAAGTCGGAGACGATCAGGAAGTAGCCCGGGAACTTCATCTTGACGATGACGTCGAGCTCGAATTCGAGGCGCTTGCGGTAATCCTCCTCGGAGAAGCCCGGCGCCGTGCCGTGCTGCTTCAGGCGCAGCTCCAGCCCGGCCTCGGCCTGCCGGCGCAGCTCGGTCGGCTCGTCGGCCGAGACCGCCCGCGCGCCCGCGTCGGACGCCTCCGCCAGGGCCTCCGCCATGGGCGGCGTCTCGCCGGCCGCCACGGCGCCGAAATTCGGCAGGATCGGCTTGCGGGTCCGCGCACGGACGGCGCAGCGCATGGCGATCTCGACCGTCGCCTGGAGCGCGTCCGGCAGGTCGCGGAACAGCTCGGCCATCTCGGCCCGGGTCTTGAAGGCGTGGCTCGGCGTCAGGCGGCGGCGGCGCTCGTCCGAGACGAGGCGGCCCTCCGCGATGGCGAGCAGCGCGTCGTGGGCGTCGTAGTCGTCGGGCTTGGCGAAGTAGGGCTCGTTCGTCGCCACGATCCCGAGGCCGTGGCGGCCGGCGAGGTCGAGGAGCGCGGTCTCGATCCGCGCCTCCTCGGACTGGCCGTGGCGCTGGATCTCCACGTAGAGCCGGTCCTCGCCGAACGTCTCCTTCAGGCGCTTCAGGCGGTTGAGGGCGAGCTCCGGCCGGCCAGCCCGGAAGGCCGCGTCGAGGGGGCCCGCCATCCCGCCGGTGAGCGCGATCAGCCCCTCGGAGGCGCCCGCGAGCGCTCCGGCATCGAGGCGCGGCGCCTCGCCGAGGGCCGTGTCGAAATAGGCGCGGCTCGCCAGCCGCAGCAGGTTGGCGTAGCCGGTCTCGTCCTGGGCGAGGAGCACGATGCCGTGGCTGGTCGGCGCCTGACGCTGGTGCGGGTCCGCGGCCTCGAACGCCACCGAGAGCTGCACGCCGGCGATCGGCTGGACGCCCTCCCCGGCCGCCTTCTCGGAGAATTCCAGCGCGCCGAACAGGTTGTTGGTGTCGGTCAGGGCCAGGGCCGGCTGCCTGTCGGCGACCGCCGCCTTGATCAGGGAGCCGACCTTCAGCGCCCCTTCGAGCAGGGAATAGGACGAGTGGACGTGGAGGTGGACGAATCCGACCTCCTTGAGCTGGCGTGGCATGGCCGACCTTGTTCCGGGGTCGGGCAGCATCCCCGCTCGCCGGCCTCAAGTCGACGTGCGCCGCGCCGCCGGCGGACGATATCCACCGGTCGTGCCCCGGAAGCACCAGTTCGGCCCGCCCCTGTGGACAATCGGCGCCTACGGGGCGATCGCCTGTGCATAACCCGTCCGCGGACGGAACCGGGCGGTCTTCGGAAAAATCCGGCTAACGAACCGGTGCCAAGGCTATCGCCCAGGCGCCCACCGCCGCGAACAGCATCCCGAACGCCATGAACTCGACCATTCCGGTCAGGATCACCCGCTTCAGCATCGACCTGCCTCCTGTGTTCCGGCCCTAGTATGTTCATGTTTTGTTCTATGGAAAGGGTCTGTGGGTCACAGGGCGGCCCCGTTTCTTCGACAGGGTAAAAAGTGTCTTGATGCGGATCGGGCGGGCTGGCATGCCCCCGCCTTCGAGACGAGCTCGTCACCGGCTGGGGAGTTCGAAGGAGCAAGCCATTCCCGAGCACCGGACGGTCGAACGGTTCGACGTCGCCCTCGTGGCCGTCGGCACACACGGCGATGTGCTTCCGTTCATCGCGCTGGGGCACGAGCTCCTGAAGCGCGGCCACGGCGTCTCGCTGGCGGCCCCGGCCCCGTTCGAGGCGATGGCCCGCCGGGCCGGCCTCGCCTTCCAGCCCCTGGGCACGGTCGCCGATTACGAGGCGGTGATCCGCCAGCCGGATCTGTGGCACCCGCAGCAGGGGTTCCGCCCGATGTTCGATTACGCCCTGCGGGTGGCCGAGCCGGCCTGCCTGTGGCTCGGCGCGACCCGCGCCCGGGGGATTGACCTGCGGGTGGTCGCCTCGCCGCTGGGCTGGGGGGCGCGGCTCGCGCAGGACCTCTACGATCTGCCGACCGCGACGCTGCACGTCATGCCGTTCCTGATCGAGAGCCGGTACGATCCGCCGCGCCTGCCGGGCCTGCCGCTGCCGCGCGTCCTGCCGGCCGCCCTGCGGGCCTACGTGAATCTCGGCGTCGACAAGGTGGCGGTCGGCCCGTTCACCCTCCCGCCGCTGAACGCCCTGCGGGCGCGTCTCGGCCTCGATCCGGTCTACCGGCTGCGGCACTGGTGGAACAGCCCGACCGGCATGCTCCTGATGTTCCCCGACTGGTACGCGGAGCCGCAGGCCGACTGGCCGGGCCAGGCCGTGCAGCTCGGCTTCCCGCTGGTCGACCGCTTCGGCGACGTCGCGTCCATGCCGCCGGAGCTGGAAGCGTTCCTCGAGGCGGGCGACCCGCCGATCGTGTTCACCTACGGCTCGGCCATGCGCCAGGGCGCCGGCTTCTTCGACACCGCGGTGCGGCTGTGCCGGCGCATGGGCCGGCGCGGCGTCCTGCTCGCCCCGCAGGGGGGGCAGATCCCGAAGCCGCTGCCGGCCGGGATCATCCACCTGCCCTACGCCCCCCTGAGCGCCCTGCTGCCGCGCAGCGCGGCGCTGGTCCACCACGGCGGCGTCGGCACGGTGGCGCAGGCGCTGGCTGCGGGCGTCCCGCAGCTGGTGGTGCCCGTGGCCTTCGACCATTTCGACGAGGGGCGGCGGCTGAAGGATCGGGATCTCGGCGCCACCCTGAGCCGCCGCGCCTTCCGGCCCGCGCGGGCGGCGCGGGTCCTCGGCCGGCTACTCGCCGACCCCGCGGTGACGCGGGCCTGCGCGGCGGCCCGGGCGCGGATGGCGGATGGCCGCGACGCCGTCCTCGACGCCTGCGACTACGTCGAGCGGCTGACGGCCGCCGAGTCCGGTCCCGGCCCGTCCCGCGCGTCCTGACCCGCCGGCTGCCCGAACGCGGGGGGCGCCCCCTCCGACGGAAGCGGCGCCCTTTCGATTACTGCCCGAGCAGCGCGGTGGCCGAACCGACGAACGTCATGAGCAGGCCGCTCACGAAGGCGCCGATCATGACGTAGGAGAGAGCCTTGAGCTTCATCCGTCCTCGCGTCGGCTCAGCAGCGGTAGCCGCCGGAGGTCTGGCCGTACTGCTTCACCGGCCGGGTCTGCTGGTCGGCGTTGCCCTCGGCGGCCGAACTCAGCGGGCAGCCGACGTAGTTGGGATTGTCGTGGACCCCCAGTCCGAGCGAGCCCGTGGTCTCGACCTCGTAGGGAGCGAGGCCCGTCCAGCGGGCGCCGTTCGCCGCCAGAGCGGACGAGATCGGGGCAACGCCAAGGACAAGTGCGGTGACGGCTGCGGCGATACGGGTCTTCATGGTCAGGCTCCAGAGATAACACAGTACAGACCGGTTGTTCGGCTCTGTTTTGTCTTGCGTGATCACAAGATAGGGGCCCCGTGTCTTCCGCGACGTGACGCGTCGCACGCGGCGCGACGGATTAAAGATCGCGTGCACTTGCGGGGCTCGGAGGTCTGCGGGCCGGCTGGCGTCGCGGGCCGGGAGCGATGCGCCCTGTGGTTGATCGAGGCTGCCGCGGCGCGGCGTGCAAGGGGCGCGCCGCCGCGCGTGCCGTCGCTGCGCCGGCACACGGGAGACCTGCTCAGCGGGTGGCCCGCTCAGTCGAGCTGCGTGATCAGCCCGTCCCGGATGGTGACCCGCCGATCCATGCGGGCGGCCAATTCCAGGTTGTGGGTCGCGACCAGGGCGGCGAGCCCCGAGGCGCGGACCAGGGCCATCAGGATCGAGAAGACGTGGCCCGCCGTCCCGGGATCGAGGTTGCCGGTCGGCTCGTCGGCGAGCAGCAGCCGCGGGCCGTTGGCCACCGCCCGGGCGATGGCGACGCGCTGCTGCTCGCCTCCCGACAGCTCCGCCGGACGGTGCGGCAGCCGCTCCTTGAGGCCGAGGAAGCTCAGGAGTTCCGTGGCGCGGGCCTTCGCCTCCGGGGCCTTCAGGCCGCGAATGAGCTGGGGCATCACCACGTTCTCCAGCGCCGAGAACTCCGGCAGCAGGTGGTGGAACTGGTAGACAAAACCCATCTCCTCGCGCCGCAGGCGCGTGCGCTCGGAATCCGCCATCGCGGCCGTGGGCTGACCGCCGATATAGATCTCGCCCCCGTCCGGCCGCTCCAAGAGGCCGGCGAGGTGCAGCAGGGTCGACTTGCCGGCTCCCGACGGTGCCACCAGCGCGACCAACTCCCCCGGCCAGATCGCGAGGTCGGCCCCGCGCAGGATCTCGAGGGCACCCTCGGCCTGGGCGTAGCGCCGCTCGACGCGGGAGAAGAACAGCGCCGGCACCGGCTGGTCGCCGGCGGTCTGGCTCGAATCGCTCATCGGATGCGGCCCGTCAGCCGTAGCGGAGGGCCTGCACCGGATCGAGCCGGGCGGCGCGCCAGGAGGGATACAGCGTCGCCGCGAGCGACAGCAGCAGGGAGGTGATCACCACGGCGGTGATCTCCTTCGGGTTCATCTGGGCCGGGATCTCGGCGAGGAACCGCACCGTGGGGTCCCAGGCGCCCGGAAACAGCACGTGCTGGATCGGCTTGATGTTGAGGGTGATCAGGATGCCGAGGCCGAGCCCGCTGAGCGTCCCGACGACGCCGATCAGCGCGCCGTTGATCAGGAACACCCGCATGATCGTGCCCGGCGTCGCCCCCATGGTGCGCAGGATCGCGATGTCACTCGACTTGTCGCGCACCAGCAGGATCAGGCCGGAGACGATGTTGAGCGTCGCCACCACGACGATCAGGCTGAGGATCAGGAACATGACGTTCCGCTCGACCTCCAGGGCCCCGAAGAAGGTGCGGTTGCGCTGGCGCCAGTCGGTGAGCAGGATCGGGCGCTCGGCCGCCATCTCCAGGGGCTCGCGCATGTCGCCGACATGGTCGGGATCGTCGACGTAGATCTCGATCATGCTCACGTCGCCGTCCTTGTTGAAGAACGCCTGGGCCTCGGCCAGCGGCATGAACACGAAGGTCTGGTCGAACTCGGTCATCCCGACCTCGAACACCGCCTTGACCGTGTAGCTCTTGGTGCGCGGCGCCGTCCCGAAGGGCGTCGACGAGCCCTTGGGCGTGACCAGCGTGATCGTGTCGCCGGCCTGCAGGCCCAGCGTGTCGGCGAGCCGCCGCCCGATCAGCACGCCGGTGCCGTCGTCGAAACCTTCGAGGGTGCCGCCGCGGATCGCCGAGGACACGGCCGCCAGCGCGTCGAGGTCGGCCGCCCGCACGCCGCGGATGATGACCCCCGAGCCGCCGTACTGCGACGAGGCGAAGGCCTGGCCCTCGACCAGCGGCACCGCGGCGCGCACGCCCGCCACCTTCGACAGGCGCTCCGACAGGTCGGTCCAGTCGTTGAACGGCCGGTCGATGGGCGTCGCGAACAGGTGGCCGTTGATGCCGACGATCTTCGACAGCAGCTCGGCGCGGAAGCCGTTCATCACCGACAGGACGATGATCAGCGTGGCGACGCCGAGCGCGATGCCGAGCACCGAGAAGAACGCCACCACCGAGACGCCGCCGCCCCGGCGCCGGGCGCGCAGGTAGCGGCCGGCGAGGATCCACTCGAACGGCGCGAAGGGCGCGGTGCCCTGGCGGAACGAGGCCGCGAACGAGGCCGCGAAGGTCCGAACCCGGTCCAGCTTCGCTGAGGCGGCCATCGGCACGCCTCAGACGCGCCGGATGCGTGCCAGCAGATCGACGGTCGCGAGGCTCTCGCGCTCGCCGCCGGCACGCCGCTTCAGCTCGACCTTGCCCTCCGCCAGGCCCTTGGGCCCGACGATCACCTGCCAGGGCAGGCCGATCAGGTCGGCGGTGGCGAACTTCGCGCCGGGGCGCTCGTCGCGGTCGTCGTAGAGCACCGACAGGCCGGCGGTCTCGAGGTCGGACTGGATCTGCGCGCAGGCGGCGTCGGTGGCCGCGTCCCCGACCTTGAGGTTGATCAGGGCGACGTCGAACGGCGCGACCGAGTCCGGCCAGATGATCCCGGCCTCGTCGTGGCTGGCCTCGACGATGGCGGCGACCAGCCGGCTCGGCCCGATGCCGTAGGAGCCCATATGGACCGGCCGCTCGATCCCGTCCGGACCGGCGACCTTGGCGCCCATCGGCTCGGAATACTTGGTGCCGAAGTAGAAGATGTGCCCGACCTCGATGCCGCGGGCCGCCATGCGGTTGTCCTCCGGGACCTCCGCGAAGGCCGCCGGCTCGTGCATCTCCTCGGTGGCCGCGTAGTGCGAGGTCCAGGCATCGACGATGCCCTGGAGGGCGGCGACGTCGTCGAAATCGACGGTCGCCGGCGGGATGTCGAAGTCGAGATAGGCCTTGTCGCAGAAGACCTCGCTCTCGCCGGTCTTCGCCAGGATGATGAACTCGTGGGACAGGTCGCCGCCGATCGGGCCGGTATCGGCGCGCATCGGGATCGCTTTCAGGCCGAGGCCCGCGAAGGTGCGCAGGTACGCCACGAACATCCGGTTGTAGGCGTGGCGCGCGCCGGCCTGGTCGAAATCGAACGAGTAGGCGTCCTTCATCAGGAACTCGCGGGAGCGCATCGTGCCGAAGCGCGGCCGCACCTCGTCGCGGAACTTCCACGAGATCTGGTAGAGGTTCTTGGGCAGGTCCTTGTAGGAGCGCACGCTCGCCCGGAAGATCTCGGTGACCATCTCCTCGGCGGTGGGGCCGTAGAGCATCTCGCGGTCGTGCCGGTCCTTCAGGCGCAGCATCTCCTTGCCGTAGGCGTCGTAGCGGCCGGATTCCCGCCACAGCTCGGCGGACTGCACCGTCGGCATCAGGATCTCGACGGCGCCGGACCGGTCCTGCTCCCGCCGGATCACCGCGCAGACGCGCTCCAGCACCCGCAGGCCCAGCGGCAGCCAGGCGTAGATGCCGGCGGCTTCCTGGCGGACCAGGCCGGCGCGCAGCATCAGCCGGTGCGAGACGATCTCGGCTTCCTTGGGCGTCTCGCGCAAGGTCGGCATGAAATAGCGGGAGAGACGCATGTCGTCAGAGTCTTGGAAGAGGATCGGCCGGGAGGAGCCGCGGCGCGCCGGCACACAACACGCCGGAGACGCAAATTACAAGCACTGCGCGACCACGGCGGGGCGTAATCGCGGCGAACCGGAGGCGGCGACCCGGCCGCGCTGAGGCCGCTGCCTAGGCGGAAAGCGGTATGCCCATTTGCCGGCAAGAAAGCGCAGATTTTTCTCGCAGACCCGGTGACAACACGAATTGTTGTTCCTATAAGCGTCCGGCGATGTTTGCGACGCCCGGAAGAGGTGGCGCAAGGTCCGAGTCTCGGGAGGAAAAGCGACCGCCCCGCAGCCAATGCGAGGGATATTTCAAGGTCGAGCCAGTGAAGCTTGAAAGCAAGGCCTCGGGCCTTGCTTTTTTTATTCTTGGGTCCGGTCGGCGCGGCCGTGTCGGACCACCCGCTAGGCCCGCGCCCATCTGGTTTCGGGCGGTGCCCCGCCGCGGCGGCGCTTCCCGGATCGCCGCTCCGAGCCGTCCTAGAGCCCGGTCAGCGGGAACACCGCCAGGGCGATCAGGAAGGCGGCGCCCGCGACCAGCGTCGTCCAGATCGCCTTCTCGCGCAGTCGCGGCGCCGCCGGCGCGCCGGGATCCTGGCCCGGAACTACGTGGCTGGGCCGCGTCTCCGGCTGGTTCCGCAGGGGCAGGACCGCGAAGAGCAGCGTCCACCAGACCACGAAGTAGAGGGCGATCGCCCCGCCCACCGTCAGCTTGAACAGGCTCACCGCCGCCGCCACGAAGGCGGCGATCAGGACGGTGATCGCCGCCAGGGTCACCGGCGTCGAGCGGGCCAGCGCGTTCATCATCCGGCTCACACCTGCTCCAGCTCGACCAGGGTGCCGAGGAAGTCCTTGGGGTGAAGGAACAGGACCGGCTTGCCGTGCGCGCCGATCCGCGGCTCGCCGGTGCCTAGCACCCGGGCGCCCTGCGCCTTGAGCTGGTCGCGCGCGGCCAGGATGTCGTCGACCTCGTAGCAGACGTGGTGGATGCCGCCGCCCGGATTGCGGGCCACGAAGGACTCGATCGGCGAGCCCTCGCCCAGGGGAGACATCAGCTCGATCTTGCTGTTCGGCAGCTCGACGAACACGACGGTGACGCCGTGCTCGGGCTGCGGCAGGGGCGCGGTGATCGTCGCGCCCAGCGTGTCGCGGTAGACCGCGCAGGCGGCGTCGAGATCCTGCACGGCGATGGCCACGTGGTTGAGACGGCCGATCATGATGTTTCCTCCCCGGCGTTCTGGCCCCCTGTCCGGGAGCTTCGTTCGTTCGCGGGGAAGGCTCCGCCCGTACGCGCGGACGCGACCGGCCCCCTCTCCCGTGCGGCAGAGGGTTGGGGTGAGGGACGAGCCCTCTCCGGCAGAACCTGTCCCCCTCACCCTGTCCCTCTCCCGTGCGCGAGAGGGAACCCGGGCCCTGTCCGGCAGCCGATCGGATGATCGGCTGCTTCGGCTCCGTCTAGATTACAGCCAACCGCTATCGGCAGCCAGCTTCACACCTCCACCACCTGCACGTGGCAGGCCGGCTTCTTGCCCCACACCTCGTTGACCGCGGTGCGCACCGCCCGGTCGACCGTCTTCTCGACGCTCTCCGAGTCCTTGAGCTTGCCCCGCGACATCCCCGACAGGGTGCGGGAGACGGCGTCCACCACGGTCTCGATCAGCGGCTCGCCGGACCGGCCGCGGTTCGGCAGGCCGATGATGTCCACCGCCGGCTCGCCGAGCACGACGCCGTCCTCGTCGATAGCGATCGCCACCGAGACCAGGCCGGCCTGCATCAGCTTGCGCCGCTCCGGGATCGCCCGGTCCTTCTCGTCGATCAGGACGTCGCCGTCCTTGAACAGGCGGCCGGCCTTCACGTGGTCGATCACCTCGGGCTTGCCGGGGCTCAGGCGGATCAGGCTGCCGTTGCGGGCCTTGACCACGTTCTGCACGCCCTGCGCCCGCGCGAAGCGGGCGTGCTCGTCGAGGTGCAGGGCCTCGCCGTGGACCGGGATCGCGGTGCCCGGGCGGGTCCACCGGTACATCTCGACCATCTCGTCCCGGCGCGGGTGGCCGGAGACGTGGACGAGGTCGGTGCGGTCGGTGATCACCTCGACGCCCTGCTCGATCAGGTCGTTGATGATCGAGCCGACATCGCGCTCGTTGCCCGGGATGGCGCGCGAGGAGAAGATCACCTGGTCACCGGCGGTGAGGCTGATATCCGGGTGGTCGCGGCGGGAGACGCGGGCGAGCGCCGCCCGCGGCTCGCCCTGTGAGCCGGTGAGCAGCGCGACGACGCGCTCCCGCGGCAGGCTCTTCCACGAATCGGAGCGGCGGAACTCGGGCAGGCCGTCGAGGTAGCCGCACTCGCGGGCGACGTCGATCACCCGGTCCATGGCGCGGCCGACCGCGATGACCTCACGCCCGCAGGCGGCGGCGGCCTCGGCGACCGCGCGGATGCGCGCCACGTTGGACGCGAAGGTCGTCACGGCGACCCGGTGCGGCGCGTCCGCGATCAGCGTCTTCAGCGTCTCGGCGACGGTCTTCTCGCTCGGCGAGAAGCCCTCGCGCACGACGTTGGTCGAGTCGCAGACGATGGCGAGGACGCCCTCGTCCCCGAGCGCCGTGAACGCCTCCGGCGACGTCACCGAGCCGGCCACCGGGGTCGGGTCGATCTTCCAGTCGCCGGTGTGGAGGACGAGGCCCGCCGCGGTGCGGATGGCGATGGCGTTCGATTCCGGGATGGAGTGCGAGACCGGCACGTACTCGAGCTCGAACGGCCCGACGGTCACGCGCCGCCCGGGCTTCACCTCCCGCAGCTCGACTTTCGGGGCGCCGGGCTCGGACAGGCGCCGGGTCTCCAGCAGGTTCTTGGCGAAGCGGGTCGCGTAGACCGGCGCCTTCAGCCGGGGCCACAGCTCGGAGATCGCCCCGATATGGTCCTCGTGCGCGTGGGTGATGAAGATCCCCAGCAGGTCCTTGCGCCGCTCCTCGATGAAGGAGAGGTCGGGGAACATCAGGTCGACGCCCGGCATCTGCTCCTCGCCGGCGAAGCCCATGCCGCAATCGACCATGATCCACTTCCGGCCCTTCTCCGGGCCGAACCCGTAGAGCGCCGCGTTCATCCCGATCTCGCCCACGCCGCCGAGCGGCAGGAAGACCAGCTCCTCCTGTCCCTTTACCATCTGTCGTCGTCCAAACTCAGGCCGCCGTCGCGGCCGATCCGAAATGCACCTCGCCCGCCGTCACGGTATGCCGGTTCCCGTCGGGGGCGAGGATCACGAGCCGCCCCCCCTCGTCGATCGTCTCGAACACGCCCCGCAGGATGTGACCGCCGCTGTGCACCGCGATCTCCGATCCGAGACCCGCGGCCCGCGCGAGCCAGGCCGCGCGCAGGTCAGCGAAATTCCGTCCCCGGTCCCAGGCGCGCGCCCGCGCGGCCACCCGGTCCGAGAGATGTTCCAGTAGCGCCTCGGCGCCGCACGCGTAACCCGCCGCCGCCAAGCTCGCGGCCCCGAGGCCCTCCGGCGCCGCCGCGACGTTCACGCCGAAGCCGATGACCGCGGCGCGCCGCCCGCCCGGGAGCGTCTCCGCCTCCAAGAGCAGGCCGGCGAGCTTCGCCCCGCCGAGCAGCACGTCGTTCGGCCATTTGAGCTGAAAAGATCGGGCCCCGGCGCCGGATCCGGTATCCGGCAGGGTGCCGCAGGCCGCCTCCAGCGCCTCGATCAGGGCGAGGCCGGCCACGAAGCCCAACTCGGCGAGGTGGTCCGGCGCGACCCCGGCGACGGGCCAGAGCACGCTCGCCGCGAGGTTGCCGGGGAGCGAGGACCAGCTGTTGCCCCGCCGACCGCGGCCCGCCTCCTGGCGGTGCGTCACCACCCAGAGCGGGCCTGTCTCGCCGGCGCGCGCGCGCGCCACGGCCTCCGTGTTGGTGGAGCCGAGGGTGTCGTGGACGTGCAGGCGGTGGCCCTCGGCGCGCGCCGAGGGCCCGAGTCGGTAGGTCAAGGCCGTCCTAGAACAGCGACTTCGCGGCCCGGCCGGCGGCGCCGACCAGCGGCCCGGGCAGCAGGAAGAACAGCACCACCACGACGCTCGACAGGGCGAGCACGATGCGCAGGCCCGGGGCCATCGCCTCGTACGGCTCCTTCGGCTCGTCGAAGTACATGATCCGCACGACGCGCAGGTAGTAGTAGGCGCCCACCACGCTGGTCACCACGCCGATTACCGCCAGCGTCACGAGACCCGCCTTGATGGCGGCGGCGAAGACGTAGAACTTCGCGAAGAACCCGGCGAGCGGCGGGATGCCGGCCAGCGAGAACATCATCGCGGCGAGGCAGAAGGCGAGCCACGGATGGGTCCGCGACAGGCCCGACAGGTCCTCGATCTTCTCGAACATCACGTCCCGGCGCCGGAGCGACAGGATGATCGCGAAGGTGCCGAGCGTCATCGCGAGGTAGATGATCATGTAGGTGACGAGCCCGCTGATCCCCTCTTCCGAGCCGGAGGCCAGGCCGATCAGCGCGTAGCCGATATTGCCGATCGACGAGTAGGCCATCAGGCGCTTGATCGAGGTCTGCCCGATCGCCGCGAACGAGCCGAGCGCCATCGACGCGATCGAGACGAAGATGAAGATCTGCTGCCAGATCGCCGTCACGTCCGGCATCGCGCCGATGAAGACCCGCACGGTCATCGCCACGGCGGCCATCTTGGGCGCCGAGGCGAAGAAGGCCGTCACCGGGGTCGGCGAGCCCTCGTAGACGTCGGGCGTCCACATGTGGAACGGCACGGCCGCCAGCTTGAAGCACACGCCGGCCGCCAGGAACACGATGCCCAGCACGATGCCGAACCCGGCATTCTCGTTGAGCGCCGAGACGATGCCGGGGAACGAGACCGTGCCGGTGAAGCCGTAGACCAGCGAGGCGCCGTAGAGCAGCATGCCGGAGGACAGCGCGCCGAGCACGAAGTACTTGAGGCCGGCCTCGGTGGACTTCACGTCGTCGCGGTGGAAGGCGGCGATCACGTAGGCGGCGAGCGACTGCAGTTCCAGGCCCAGGTAGAGCGCGATCAGGTCGTTGGCCGAGACCATGACCATCATGCCGATGGTGCAGAGCACGATCAGGACCGGGAACTCGAACCGGTCGATGCGCTCGCGCTTGAAGAAGTCGTGCGCCAGCAGGATCGTCGCCGCGGATCCGAGCAGCACCAGCGACTTCATCACCTTGGCGAAGGAATCGGACACGAACGCGCCCGACAGGGTCGTGACCCGGCCGTGCACCGGCTGCGAGATCACCACCGACAGGGCGACGAGGAGCAGGGCGAGGGCGCCGATGCTCACGGTCTCGGCGGAGCGGTCGCCGCGCCACGCGCCGTAGAGGATCAGGCCCATGACGCCGACGCCGAGGATCAGCTCGGGCATGAGCGGCGCCAGCGAGGGCAGGACGGAGTGGACGGTTGTCATGGTGTCCGCCTCAGCGCGGGATCGGCAGCGCCGCGGCGGCCGTCTGGGTGTTCGAGAGCGCGGTCTTGATGCTCGCCATCAGCGCGTCGGTCGAGGGCGCGAACACGTCGAGCACGGGGGCCGGGTGAACGCCGTAGTAGATCGTCAGGACGACCAGCGGCGCCAGGATGATCTTCTCGCGGGTGTCGAGATCCAGGATGCCCTGGAGATTCGGCTTCTCCAGCTTCCCGTAGATCACCCGGGCGTAGAGCCACAGGGCGTAGGCCGCCGACAGGATGATGCCGAAGGTCGAGAAGAACGCCACGTTCGGGTTCGCCTTGAAGGCGCCGAGCATGGCCAGGAACTCGCCGACGAAGCCCGAGGTGCCCGGCAGGCCGACATTGGCCATCGTGAACACCATCATGGCCACGGCGTAGAGCGGCATCCGCTTCACGAGGCCGCCATAGGCCGAGATCTCGCGGGTGTGCATCCGGTCGTAGACGACGCCGACGCAGAGGAAGAGCGCCCCCGACACGATGCCGTGGGAGATCATCAGGAACAGCGCGCCCTGGATGCCCTGCTCGTTCAGGGTGAACAGGCCCAGCGTCACGAAGCCCATATGGGCCACCGACGAGTAGGCGATCAGTTTCTTGATGTCGGTCTGCATCATCGCGGTGAGCGACGTGAAGATGATCGCGATCACCGACAGCGCGAACACGAAGGGCGCGAAGTCGTGGCTCGCCACCGGCAGCATCGGCAGCGAGATCCGGATGAAGCCGTAGCCGCCCATCTTCAGGAGGATGCCCGCCAGGATCACCGAGCCGGCGGTGGGCGCCTCCACGTGGGCGTCGGGCAGCCAAGTGTGGACCGGCCACATCGGCATCTTCACCGCGAAGGAGGCGAAGAAGGCGAGCCACAGCCAGGTCTGCATCTGCACCGGGAAGCGGTACTGCAGCAGGGTCGGGATGTCGGTGGTGCCGGCCTGCCAGTACATCGCCATCACGGCGAGCAGCATCAGCACCGAGCCGAGCAGGGTGTAGAGGAAGAACTTGAAGCTGGCGTAGACCCGGCGCGCGCCGCCCCAGATGCCGATGATCAGGAACATCGGGATCAGGCCGGCCTCGAAGAACAGGTAGAACAGCACCAGATCGAGGGCGGCGAAGACGCCGATCATCGTCGTCTCGAGGACGAGGAAGGCGACGAAATACTCCTTCACGCGGAAGTGGATCGAGTGCCACGAGGCGCCGATGCAGAACGGCATCAGGAACGTGGTCAGCAGGATCAGCGGCATCGAGAAGCCGTCGACGCCGAGCTTGAACCGGATCGTCTCGGTGAGCCACGCGTGACTCTCCACGAGCTGGAAGCTCGACGAGGCGGTGTCGTAGCGGCTCCACGCCACCAGGGAGAGCAGGAAGGTGACGATCGTGGTGGCGAGCGCGGCCCAGCGGCTGTTGCGCGCGACCGACTCCTCGTCGCCGTTCAGCGTGAGGATGAAGGCCGCGCCGCAGAGCGGCACGATCAGCAGGCCGGAGAGGATGCCGAGGCCGAGCATGTCAGTGTGCACCCTTGGGCAGGCCGGACATCAGGTACCAGCTGATCAGGCCGGCGACGCCGATGAGCATGACGAAGGCGTAGTGGTAGACGTAGCCGGTCTGGAGACGGACCACTCCGCGGGTCACGTCCACGACGCGCGCCGCGATCCCGTTCGGCCCGAGGCCGTCGATGATCCGGCCGTCGCCCTGCTTCCAGAGGAACAGGCCGAAATCCTTGGCCGGGCGGACGAAGATCCGGTCGTAGATCTCGTCGAAGTACCACTTGTTGAGCAGGAACCGGTACAGCGACGGCTGCTGCGCGGCGAGCGCGCCCGGCAGTTCCGGCCGGCGGATGTACATCCAGTAGGCCACGACGAAGCCGAGGATCAGCATGATCAGCGGCGCGTACGAGACCAGCGCCGGGACGTCGTGGATCTCGTGCATGATGTGGTTGTTCGGGCCGTGCGCCAGGGCGTGACCCCAGAACGCCTCCATCCCCTCGCCGATGAAGCGGTTGTGGAAGATAATCCCGGCGAATAGCGCGCCGAAGGCGAGCACCGCGAGCGGGATCGTCATCACCAGCGGGCTCTCGTGGGGCGTGTGGTCGCCGTGGTGGCCGTGCCCGTGGTGGTCGTCGGCGACGAGGTCGCTCTTGTGGGCCGGCTCGATGTCGTGGCCCTTGTCGTCGTGGGCGACGCCCTCGGTGTGCCCGGGCGCGCCGTCGGCCTCGTGGGCCATGGTCGCGTGGGCCGTAGTCGCGTGGGCGACCGCGGGCGCGTGGTGCTGGTCGTGGGCGGCGTGGGCGCCCCAGCGGGCCGGGCCCTCGAAGGTCATGAAGAACAGGCGCCAGGAGTAGAACGAGGTGAAGAACGCCGCCACCACGGTGCACAGGAAGGCGAGCGTGTGCCCGGGGCGGGTCGAGGCGTAGGCCGCCTCGATGATCGCGTCCTTCGAGTAGTAGCCGGCCGTGTAGGGGAAGCCGATCAGCGCGAGCGAACCGATCGCCATCATGGCGCTGGTGTAGGGGATGTAGCGGCGCAGGCCGCCCATGTTCCGCATGTCCTGCTCGTGGTGCATCGCGTGGATGACCGAGCCGGCGCCGAGGAACAGCAGCGCCTTGAAGAAGGCGTGGGTGAACAAATGGAACACGCCGGCCGCGTAGGCGCCGACGCCGAGCGCCACGAACATGTAGCCGAGCTGCGAGCAGGTCGAGTAGGCGATCACCCGCTTGATGTCGTTCTGCACGAGGCCGATCGTGGCCGCGAACAGGGACGTGATGCCGCCGATCACCGTCACGACGATCAGCGCGTTCGGCGCCTCCTCGAAGAGCGGCGACAGGCGGGCGACCATGAACACGCCGGCGGTGACCATCGTGGCGGCGTGGATCAGCGCCGAGACCGGGGTCGGGCCCTCCATGGCGTCGGGCAGCCACGTGTGCAGCAGGAACTGCGCCGACTTGCCCATGGCGCCCATGAACAGCAGCAGGCAGGCCAGCGTCAGGGCGTTCCAGTCGTAGCCGAGGAGGTGGAAGCTGAGCGTCTTGATCGCGTCGACCTTGCCGAAGACGGCGTCGAACGCCACCGAGCCGGTCAGCACGAAGACCAGGAAGATGCCGAGCGAGAAGCCGAAATCGCCGACGCGGTTGACGATGAACGCCTTCATGGCGGCGGCGTTGGCCGAGGGCTTCTCGTACCAGAAACCGATCAGCAGGTACGAGGCGAGGCCCACGCCTTCCCAGCCGAAGAACATCTGGACGAGGTTGTCGGCCGTCACCAGCATCAGCATGGCGAAGGTGAACAGCGACAGGTAGGCGAAGAAGCGCGGCCGGTGCGGATCCTCCTCCATGTAACCCACGGAGTAGAGGTGCACGAGGGTCGAGACGGTGGTCACGACGACCAGCATCACCCGGGTCAGAGTGTCGACCTTGAAGGCCCAGTCGACCTGGAGGTCGCCGGCCGCGAACCAGGACGCCACCTGCACGCGCTCGGCCGGGCCGCCGTCGATGAACACGCCCCAGGCGATCAGCGCCGTGAAGGCGAGGAAGGACGTGGTGATGTACTCACAGGCCCGCGCCCCGATGTACCGGCCGAACAGGCCGGCGATCAGGAAGCCGATGAGCGGGAAGAAGACGATCGCGTGATACATCGCTCTCTTGCAGTCCGTCCTCCGGGCCGGCCGCGAAGCGGCGGCGTCCGGATGTCACTCGGGGCGCGCGAAGGGGAAGGCCCTAGCCCTTCATCATGCTGACGTCTTCCACCGCGATCGAGCCGCGGTTGCGGAAGAACACCACCAGGATGGCGAGGCCGATCGCCGATTCGGCGGCCGCGACGGTCAGCACGAACAGGGCGAAGACCTGTCCGGTGATGTCGTTCAGCTGCGTCGAGAAGGCGACGAGGTTGATGTTGACCGAGAGCAGGATCAGCTCGACCGACATCAGGATGACGATGATGTTCTTGCGGTTGATGAAGATGCCGAGCACGCCGAGCGTGAACAGGATCGCCGCGACGGTGAGGTAGTGGCTCAGGCCGATCATCGTTCGATTCCTCCGGCTCTCATCAGCGCGCGCATCAGACCTCGACACCCTGGCGCGAGGGGACCTTGCGGGTCTCGACCGCCATGGCCTGGGTGCGGGCGTTCTGGACCGCGATGTTCTGGCGCTTGACGCCCGGCCGGTCGCGCAGCGTCAGCACGATGGCGCCGATCATGGCGACCAGCAGGATCAGGCCGGCGAGCTGGAAGAAGTAGGCGTAGTCCGTGTAGATCACGCGGCCCAGCGCCTGGGCGTTGGTGAGGTTCTCGGCCGAGGCGACGTTGCCGAGCGGGGCCTGGACGAGGCCCGGGTCGATGCTCCACGAGCCGACGACCAGCAGGATCTCGACCAGGAAGATCGCGCCGATCAGGGCGCCGATCGGGAGATACTGCTGGAAGCCCTGGCGCAGCTCGGCGAAATCGACGTCGAGCATCATCACCACGAACAGGAACAGCACCGCGACCGCGCCCACGTAGACGACGACGAGGATCATCGCGAGGAACTCGGCGCCCATCAGGACGAACAGTCCGGCGGCGTTCACGAAGGCGAGGATCAGGAACAGCACCGAGGCGACGGGATTGCGCGAGGCGATCACCATGAAGCCCGACGCGACCGTGATGCTCGCGAACAGATAGAAGAAGGCGGCTGCTGCGGTCATGCGCTGATCGGGATCGGCCGCCGGAGCGGCCCCTTCTGCCGTGCGTGGAGACGGTCCGCGGCGGGCGGCCCGTCTATAGAACCCGGTCGACGGGGGCACAACAGCGCCCCCGGCATGGCTCTAGAGCATCCCACCGGAACCGGGAACCGGTGCGACGCTCTAGGGCCTTGTTTTCGCGTCATCTTCTGCCGGGCACCGGCGACCGGTGCCCGGGACGACGGCTCAGCGATACGGCGCGTCCATCGCGATGTTGCGGGCGATCTCGCGCTCCCAGCGGTCACCGTTCAGCAGGAGCTTCTGCTTGTCGTAGAGAAGCTCCTCGCGGGTCTCCACCGAGAACTCGAAGTTCGGCCCTTCCACGATGGCGTCCACCGGGCAGGCCTCCTGGCACATGCCGCAGTAGATGCACTTCACCATGTCGATGTCGTAGCGCGTCGTGCGGCGGGTGCCGTCGTTGCGCCGGGGGCCCGCCTCGATGGTGATCGCCTGCGCCGGGCAGATCGCCTCGCAGAGTTTGCACGCGATGCAGCGCTCCTCGCCGTTCGGGTAGCGGCGCAGCGCGTGCTCGCCCCGGAAGCGCGGACCGCGATGGCCCATCTCGAAGGGGTAGTTGATCGTGGCCTTCGGCTTGAAGAAGTAGCGCATGCCGAGGATCATCCCGGACACGAACTCCTTCAAGAGGAGGCTCTTGGCGACCTGATCGAGCTTCATGCCCGGATCTCCGATGCGAAGGGGGGCTCAGGCGCCCGGCGCGAGGCCGGTCAGCTTGAGCACGAAGGCGACGACGACGACCGAGATCAGGGAGATCGGCAGGAAGACCTTCCAGCCGAGACGCATGAGCTGGTCGTAGCGGTAGCGGGGCACGATGGACTTCACCATCGCGAACAGGAAGAACAGGAAGCTGGCCTTCAGGGTGAACCAGATCACGCCCGGCACCCAGGTGAAGGGCGCGAACGGGATCGGGGACAGCCAGCCGCCCAGGAACAGAATGGTCCCGAGGGCGCACATGCTCATGATGGCGACGTACTCGCCGAGCATGAACAGCAGGTACGGCGTCGAGGAGTACTCGACCATGTAGCCGGCCACGAGCTCCGACTCCGCCTCCGGCAGGTCGAAGGGCGGGCGGTTGGTCTCGGCGAGCGCCGAGACGAAGAACACCACGAACATTGGGAACAGCCACAGCCAGTACCAGCCGAACAGGCCGAGGCTGGTGTCCTGCGCCATCACGATGCGCGAGAGGTTGAGCGAGCCGGCGCAGAGCAGCACGCAGATGATCACGAAGCCGAGTGAGACCTCGTAGGAGATCATCTGGGCCGCCGAGCGGAGGGCGCCGAGGAAGGCGTATTTCGAGTTCGACGCCCATCCGCCCATGATGACGCCGTACACGCCGAGCGACGAGATCGCGAAGATGTAGGTGATGCCGACATTGATGTCGGCGATCGCCCAGCCGTCCGCGAGCGGGATCACCGCCCAGCTCGACAGGGCGAGCATCGCGAAGACCAGCGGCGCCAGCAGGTAGATCGCCTTGTTGGCGCCCGCCGGGATCACCGGCTCCTTGATCACGAACTTGATCAGGTCGGCGAAGGACTGGAACAGGCCGAACGGCCCGACCACGTTCGGGCCGCGCCGGAGCTGCACGGCAGCCCAGATCTTCCGGTCGGCGAGCAGCGCGTAGGCGATGAAGACGAGCAGTGCCGAGAGCAGCACGAAGCTCTTCAGCACGATCAGGAGCACGGTCCCGAGGATTTCGAGCGGCGTCATCGGTCTTGAGCTCCTACTCGGCCGCCGCCAGGGGCCGCGCCTCGGCGGCGCGCTCCCGGGCGAGGCGCGAGCACTCCGCGAGGATCCGCGAGGCGCGGGCGATCGGGTTGGTGAGGTAGAAGTCGGTCACGGGCGACGCGAAGGCCGGACCGGTCGCGGTGCCGCCGAGGCCGGCGAGCCGGTCGACCGCCTCGGTCACGTTGCCCGGCTCGACGGCGCCGACCGCCGCCAGATGCGGGTGGGCGGCGTAGAGCGCGCGGCGCAGCGCGGTCAGCGAGTCGAACGGCAGGCGCTTGCCCAGCACGTCCGAGAGCGCGCGCAGGATCGCCCAGTCCTCGCGGGCGTCGCCCGGCGGGAAGGCGGCGCGGTTGCCCATCTGGACCCGGCCCTCGGTGTTCACCCAGGTCGCCGACTTCTCGCTGTAGGCGGCCCCCGGCAGGATCACGTCGGCGCGGGCGGCGCCGCGGTCGCCGTGGCTGCCCTGGTAGACCACGAAGGCGCCCGGGGCGACGTCGCGCTCGTCGGCGCCGAGGTTGAACAGGACGTCGAGCGCGCCCGGCTCCAGCATCTGCGCGAAGGTCAGGCCGCCCTCCCCCGGCACGAAGCCGAGATCGAGCGCGCCGACGCGGGCGGCGGCCGTGTGCAGCACGCCGAAGCCGTTCCCCTCGGCCGAGACCGCGCCGATCTCCTTCGCGAGGGAGGCGGCAGCGGCCAGGATGCCCGGTGCAGCATCGGCGCCGACGATCACGAGCGGCGCCTTCGCCTCCTTGAGGATCTCGAGGAAGCTGTGCTCGCCGCGGGCGAGCGCCGCGAGCGAGTCGGGGCCGGCGCCGATGTAGTGGCTCGGGTAGGTCAGGTCGACCGGCTCGCCGATCACGCCCACCGCCAGCGGGGCCATGCGCCAGCGCTTGCGGATGCGGACGTTCAGCAGCGAGGCCTCGGTGCGCGGGTTGGCGCCGACGATCAGGATCGCGTCCGCCGCCTCGATGCCCGGGATGGTCGGGTTGAAGATGTAGGAGGCACGGCCGAGCGCCGGGTCGAGGCCGGCATCGGTCTGGCGGCAATCGAGGTTCGGCGAGCCGAGGCTCCTGATCAGCTCGCGGAGCGCGAAGATCTCCTCGACGCCCGCGAGGTCGCCGACGATGGCGCCGACGCGCTTCGGATCCGCGCCCTTCACCTTGGCGGCGATCGCCTGGAACGCCTCACCCCAGGAGGCGGGCCGCAGCCGGCCGTTCTCGCGCAGGTACGGCCGGTCGAGGCGCTGCATCCGCAGCCCGTCGATGTGGTAGCGGGTCTTGTCGGAGATCCACTCCTCGTTGATCTCCTCGCTGATCCGCGGCTCGATCTGCATGACCTCGCGGCCGCGTGTGTCGATGCGGATCGACGAGCCGACCGCGTCCATCACGTCGACCGACTCGGTCTTGTTCAGCTCCCACGGCCGGACGTTGTAGCTCTGCGGCCGGTGCACGAGGGCGCCCACCGGGCAGAGGTCGGCGACGTTGCCCTGCAGCTCCGAGGCCATCGACTGCTCGAGGTAGCTCGTGATCTCCATGTCCTCGCCGCGGCCGATGGCGCCGAGGTCGGGCACGCCCGCCACCTCGGCGAGGAAGCGCACGCAGCGGGTGCAGTGGATGCAGCGGTTCATCGCGGTCCGCACCAGCGGGCCGATATGCTTCTCCTCGACCGCCCGCTTGTTCTCCGTGTAGCGGGTCGAATCGACCCCGTAGGCCATGGCCTGGTCCTGCAGGTCGCAGTGGCCGCCCTGGTCGCAGATCGGGCAGTCGAGCGGGTGGTTGATGAGGAGGAACTCCATCACCCCCTCGCGGGCCTTCTTGGTGCCCTGCGAGCGCGTCAGCACCTCAGGCGGCTCGCCGTTCGGGCCGGGGCGGCAATCCTTCACCGCGTAGGCGCAAGAGGCCACCGGCTTCGGCGCGCCCTTCAGCTCGACGAGGCACATGCGGCAATTACCGGCGATCGACAGGCGCTCGTGGAAGCAGAAGCGCGGGATCTCGGCCCCCGCGGCCTCGCAGGCCTGGAGCAGCGTGTAATCGGCGGGGACGTCGACCTCGGTGCCGTCGACGAGGATTTTTGTCATCGGTGCAATCTCAGTGCGGGGCGTCGGCCAGATCGAGGCGTCGCTCGATCCGTTCGATGCGAAGCTCGACCCTGTCGATCTGTCGGTGGACGCCGGCCAGGTTTTCTTCGACCGCGGCCATCCGGCCCTTCAATTCACGGACATCATCGCTGAGGCGATCGACCTTCTCGTCGATCCGCCGCAAGTACACGAGCATCAGGTTGTCAGGCTGGCTCGTCATCGGCCTACTCGGCGGCCATCGGCACAGGCTCGCTGTGCGGGTTGGCGGTGTAGCGGTCGATGCGCTTCTCGATCTCGGGGCGGAAGTGCCGGATCAGGCCCTGGATCGGCCAGGCCGCCGCGTCGCCGAGCGCGCAGATCGTGTGCCCCTCGATCTGCTTGGTGACCTCGAACAGCATGTCGATCTCGCGCTTCTGGGCGCGGCCCTCGGTCATGCGCTGCATCACCCGCCACATCCAGCCTGTGCCCTCGCGGCAGGGCGTGCACTGGCCGCAGGACTCGTGCTTGTAGAAGTACGAGATCCGGGTGATCGCCGCGACGATGTCGGTGGACTTGTCGAGCACGATCACCGCCGCGGTGCCGAGGCCGGAGCCCAGGTTGCGCAGGGTGTCGAAGTCCATCTTGGCGTCGACGATCTGCTCGGCCGGCACCAGCGGCACCGAGGAGCCGCCCGGGATCGAGCACAGGAGGTTGTCCCAGCCGCCGCGCATGCCGCCGCAATGGCGGTCGATGAGCTCGCGGAAGGTGATGCCCAGCTCCTCCTCGACGTTGCACGGCTTGTTGACGTGGCCGGAGACGCAGAAGAGCTTGGTGCCGGTGTTGTTCTTGCCGCCGAGCCCCGCGAACCAAGCGCCGCCCCGGCGCAGGATCGTGCCGGCGACCGCGATCGACTCGACGTTGTTCACCGTCGTGGGGCAGCCGTAGAGGCCCATATTGGCCGGGAAGGGCGGCTTCAGCCGCGGCATCCCCTTCTTGCCCTCGAGGCTCTCGATGAGCGCCGTCTCCTCGCCGCAGATATAGGCGCCGGCGCCGTGGTGGACGTAGATGTCGAACGGGTAGTCGTGGACGTTCGACTGGCCGACGAGGCGGGCCGCGTAGGCCTCGTCCACGGCCTTCTGGAGGGCGTGCTTCTCGGCGACGTACTCGCCGCGGATGTAGATGTAGCAGGCATGCGCGTTCATCGCGAAGCAGGCCAGCATGCAGCCCTCGATCAGGAGATGCGGGTCGTGCCGCATGATCTCCCGGTCCTTGCAGGTGCCCGGCTCCGACTCGTCGGCGTTGACCACGAGGTAGTGCGGGCGCCCGTCGGACTTCTTGGGCATGAACGACCATTTGAGGCCGGTGGGGAAGCCCGCGCCGCCGCGGCCGCGCAGGCCGGAGGCTTTCATCTCCTCGATGATCCAGTCGCGGCCCTGCTCCAGCAGGAACTTGGTCCCGTCCCACGCGCCGCGCTTCTTGGCGGCCTCCAGCCCCGGCGAGTGCAGGCCGTAGAGGTTGGTGAAGATGCGATCCTGATCCGACAGCATGTCAGGTCCTCACTGAGCCGGCGCCGACAGGGCCTTGGCCTGCCCCACCCAGTTCTCCCGGTCGATGCGACCCGGGAACGCGAGGTAGGTGCCGACCCAGGCGATCTCGTCGCGGGACCAGGCGGCGATCTGGTCGAAATGGTAGATGCCGAGCCCGTTCAGGCGCTGGCTGTTGCCCGGGCCGATGCCCTTGATGCGCGTCAGCTCGTCCGGCTTGCCGGCGCGGGCGGCCTCCAGCCCCGGCGGTCGCTTGCCCACGGCGTCGGCCTTCTGCTCGGGGCTCGCGTCCTTCGGCAGGGCCGCGAGCGCGCCGGCGATGCGCGCCTCCTCGGTCTCGGCCGCCACCTCGCCCTCGCTGGCGCCGGAGGCCTCCGGTTGCTGCGGGACGGCGTCGCGGTTCGGCACCGCCTGGTGGCCCTGCTCGCCGGCGGCGGGCTCGCCCTCGGCGACGCGCTTGGCCGGCGTGTCGAGCACGTCCGCGTCGCCCGGCCGGGCGGCGCCGTGCTTGGCGGTGGAGCGGCCGCGCTCGGCCGCGTCGGCACGATCCTCGGGCTTCACCGGGCTCTCGCCGTTGGCGGCGCGCTGGGCCGGGGCGTCGCTCACGGGACGCTCGACCGGGCGGCCGGCGTCGGGCCGGGCCGGCTTCGGGTTCTCGGCGGCCTGCTGCGTGCTGGACGCGGCCTCACCGGTCTGGGCGGCCGGTTCCTCCGCCTTGCCGGCCTCCTCGAAGCGCTTGCGCCACGCGCCGACCCGCGAGCCGTCGAACAGCGTCGGGTCGGTGAGGGTGTTCACGGCGTCCTGGGGCTCGGACGAGACGCGCCCGGTCTGCGAGCCGACCTTCACGGGCCGGCCGGCGGCGAGGTCGTCCATCAGCTGGCCGAGGGACTCGGGCGTCAGGTCCTCGTAGTAGTCCTGGTTGATCTGCACCATCGGCGCGTTGCAGCAAGCGCCCAGGCACTCGACCTCGAGCCACGAGAAGGTGCCGTCGGCGGAGACGTGGCCGGCCGGTCCGAGGCGGGCCTGGAGCATCTCCTTGAGGCCCCGCGCGCCGCAGGAATCGCACGGGACCGTGCCGCAGACCTGGATCCAGAAGCGCCCCACGGGCTCGAGGGCGAACATCGTGTAGAAGGTCGCCACCTCCAGCACGCGGATGTTCGGCATTCCGAGCTCGGCCGCCACCGCCTCGATGGCCGCCCGCGGCAGCCAGCCGCCGTTCTGCTCCTGCGCCCGCCACAGGAGCGAGATCACCGCCGAGGCCTGGCGGCCCTCCGGGTACTTGGCGATCTGGGTCTTGGCCCACTCGGCATTCTCAGGGGAGAACGCGAAGCTCTCGGGCTGCTCCGAGGCCGGGGCGAGTCTGCGGTTTGCCATCGCTTCTGTCTTACCGATCCACTTCGCCGAACACGATGTCGAGCGTGCCGAGCACGCAGGACACGTCGGCTAAGAGGTGCCCGCGGCACATCCAGTCCATCGCCTGCAGGTGCGCGAAGCCCGGCGCGCGGATCTTGCAGCGATACGGCTTGTTGGTCCCGTCGGACACCAGGTACACGCCGAACTCGCCCTTCGGCGCCTCGACCGCGGCGTAGACCTCGCCCTCGGGCACGTGGAAGCCCTCGGTGTAGAGCTTGAAGTGGTGGATGAGCGCCTCCATCGAGCGCTTCATCTCCCGGCGCGGCGGCGGCGCGAACTTGCCGTCGACGGAGGCGATCGGACCCTGGCCGGCGGGCTCGCGCAGCTTGGCGACGCACTGCTTCATGATGCGCACGGATTCGCGCATCTCCTCCATGCGGATCACCTGGCGATCGTAGGTGTCGCCGTTCTTCCCGACGGGGATGTCGAACTCCATCTCCTCGTAGCACTCGTAGGGCTGCGCCTTGCGCAGGTCCCACGGGATGCCCGAGCCGCGCACCATCACGCCCGAGAAGCCCCACTCCATCGCCTCGTCGACCGACACGATGCCGATATCGACGTTGCGCTGCTTGAAGATGCGGTTGGCCATGACGAGGTCGTCGAGGTCCTGGACGACCTGCAGGAACGGGTCGCAGAACGCGTCGATGTCGTCGATGAGCTTCGGCGGCAGGTCCTGGTGGACGCCGCCGGGCCGGAAATAGTTGGCGTGGAGCCGGGCGCCGGAGGCCCGCTCGTAGAAGATCATCAGCTTCTCGCGCTCCTCGAAGCCCCAGAGCGGGGGCGTGAGGGCGCCGACGTCCATCGCCTGCGTGGTGACGTTGAGCAGGTGCGACAGCAGGCGGCCGATCTCGCAGAACAGCACACGGATCAGCTGCGCGCGGCGCGGCACCTCGATCCCGGCGAGCTTCTCGATCGCCAGGCAGAAGGCGTGCTCCTGGTTCATCGGCGACACGTAGTCGAGCCGGTCGAAATAGGGCGTCGCCTGCAGGTAGGTCTTGTACTCGATCAGCTTCTCGGTGCCGCGGTGGAGCAGCCCGATATGCGGGTCGACCCGCTCGACCACCTCGCCGTCGAGTTCCAGCACGAGGCGCAGCACGCCGTGCGCCGCCGGGTGCTGCGGGCCGAAGTTGATCGCGAAGTTGCGGATGTTGTGTTCGGTCACGGACGCTCTCCGCGGCTCAAGCCGACGTCTTCTCGTCGCCGGGGAGCACGTAGTCGGTGCCTTCCCACGGGGACAAGAAGTCGAAGTTCCGGAATTCCTGCGTCAGCTGCACCGGCTCGTAGACGACCCGAGCCTGGTCCTGGTCGTAGCGGACCTCGACGAAGCCGGTGAGCGGGAAGTCCTTGCGCAGGGGGTGCCCCTCGAAGCCGTAATCGGTGAGCAAGCGGCGCAGGTCGGGATGGCCCGAGAACAGGATCCCGTAGAGGTCGTAGGTCTCGCGCTCGTACCAGTTGGCCGCTGGGAAGACCTCGATCACCGAGGGGACCGGCGTTACCTCGTCGGTCTGCACCTTCACCCGGATGCGCAGGTTATGGCGCAGGGAGAGCAGGTGATAGACCACGTCGAAGCGCTTCTCGCGCTGCGGGTAGTCCACGCCGCATATGTCGATGAAGTTGCGGAACGCGCAGGCCGGATCGTCGCGCAGGTACGTGAGCGCGTAGACGATGTCGGAGGCCTGGACCACCAGCGTCAGCTCGCCGAACGCGACGGTGTGGGACACGACCGCCGGCCCGAGGGCGCCGAGGACGCGCTCGGCCAGGGCCGAGACGGCGTCGTCGCCGTAGGCCGGCTGGGTGTGGGGCAGGATCGAGATGCCGTTCGTCATGGCCGCTCCTCAGCGCTCGATCGTGCCGGTCCGGCGGATCTTCTTCTGCAGCAGCAGCACACCGTAGAGCAGCGCCTCGGCGGTGGGCGGGCAGCCGGGCACGTAGATGTCCACGGGCACCACCCGGTCGCAGCCGCGCACCACCGAGTAGGAATAGTGGTAGTAGCCGCCGCCGTTGGCGCAGGAGCCCATGGAGATGACGTAGCGCGGCTCCGGCATCTGGTCGTAGACCTTGCGCAGAGCCGGGGCCATCTTGTTGGTGAGCGTGCCGGCGACGATCATCACGTCGGACTGGCGCGGCGAGCCGCGGGGTGCGAAGCCGAATCGCTCGCAATCGTAGCGCGGCATCGACATCTGCATCATCTCGACCGCGCAGCAGGCGAGACCGAAGGTCATCCACATCAGCGAGCCCGTGCGGGCCCAGTTGATCAGCTCGTCCGTGGTGGTGAGCAGGAAGCCCCGGTCGGCCAGCTCGTCGCTGATCGACAGGAAGGTCGGGTCGTCCGCGCCGATCGGGCGGCCGGTGTTGGGATCGATGATCCCCTTCGGCTGGGGCGCGATCGCGGGGGCGCGGTTGGTGTCGGTGATCAGGGCCATCGGCGACTCAAGAATTCGGTGCGGGCGGCGAGCGGCGGGAGATCAATCCCATTCGAGGGCGCCCTTGCGCCACTCGTAGACGAAACCGACGGTCAGCACGCCCAGGAAGACGATCATCGACCAGAAGCCGAACCATCCCAGGTCCCCGAAGGTGATCGCCCAGGGGAAGAGGAACGCGACCTCGAGATCGAAGATGATGAACAGGATGGCGACGAGATAGAAGCGCACGTCGAACTTCATGCGGGCGTCGTCGAACGCGTTGAAGCCGCACTCGTAGGCCGAGAGCTTCTCCGGATCGGGGCTCTTGAAGGCCACCAGGAACGGCACGACCAGGAGCGCCGTGGCGATGAACAGCGCCACGCCGATGAACACGATGAGCGGCAGGTAATCCGCCAACAATCCGGTCATGCCAGGGCCTCGCGAGACGAGTGAAACCGCGGTGCGACGCCGACCCGGATCCGCCCGTGGAATTGTTCTTATGCCAGGATGCGCGCGGCCGGAGGCTTAGTCGAGCCGCCGGCCCGTGACAATGGCTTGTCGCGTCGCACAAAGCGCGCTGTCAGCCATCCTGTCGGTCGTCCTGTCGGTCATGTCCGAGATGGGCTTGCGCGGCGCCGGCGCAACACGACGGAAGCGCGCAGGCCCGAGTCGGGGGGCTGGTATGCCTGCGGCGGCGGTCGCGGATCGAGGCGGATGCGAATCCGTGCGGGACGCGCTTGACAGGGCACCGGGCGCCCCATAAACCCCGCCCCGTCGCCGGGCGAAACGCCCCTTCGAAGCGACCACGCCGTGCGGGCGTAGCTCAGTTGGTTAGAGTGCCGGCCTGTCACGCCGGAGGTCGCGGGTTCGAGCCCCGTCGCCCGCGCCACGTCCCCCCGATATCACCATCAGAATTCGTCTCGCGGTGCACCGTGCCGACGCGCAGTCGCGCGTGCCCGAGCGGGACGGGTGATGGCTCGACCGTGCGGTCAGGCCACCTTCGACGATTCAGGGGCAGGACTCGGCGGAGCGACCGCGCCCGGCCGCGTCCCGCGCAGGCTGAGGGCGATTCCCGTCAGGATCAGGCCTCCCCCGGCCAGGATGTCGGCGCTCAGCGGTTCGCCCAGGACGAGATGCGTGCTCAGGATGCCGGCCACCGGCACCAGCAGGGCGAAGGGGGTCACGGCAGCCGCCGGGTAGCGGGTCAGGAGCCCGTTCCAGAGGCCGAAGGCGAGGAGCGTCGTCGGGTAGGCCTGGAACGCGACCGATCCGATCGCCCCCCAGCTCGGATGCGCCAGCGCCGTGAGCGCCCCGGGCCCCTCGACGATCAGCGACAGGATCAGCAGGGGCGGCGTGGTGGCGAGGCTGCTCCAGACCATCAGCGCCAGCCGGTCGACCCGGCCGATCCGCTTCGCGACGACGTTCGCGCTGGCCCAGGACAGGGCCGCGCCGACGACGAGGATCAGCGGGCCGAGCGGGGCGCCTCCGCCCCGCCCGAGCGCCACCGCAGCGACGCCGAGGAGCGCGATGCTGCCGCCCAGGATCTGTCGTCGGCGCGGGCGCTCCCCCTGCAGCGCCCAGGCGAGCGCTACGGTGAACGGGACCTGGACCTGGATCAGGAGCGACGACAGCCCGGCCGGCATGCCGAGGCGGATCGCCGTCATGAGCAGCCCGAACTGGCCGACCCCGAGGGCGAGGCCGAACCCCGCCACCAGGGCGACGGGGGCCCGGGGCGGCCGGATCACCAGCGCCGCCGGCAGCGCCGCGAAGCCGAAGCGCAGGGCGCACAGCATCAGCGGCGGCACCGTCTCCAGGCCGACCTTGATGGCCACGAAGGCCAGCCCGAGGATCGTGACCACCAGGATTGCGGCGAGCCCGTCGCGCAGCGTCATGCGCGCACCCTACGCCGCACGCCGCCGCGTCACCAAGGCCGCACGGCCGCCCGGGCATGGCGTCGCTCGTCGCGCCGGCCGACCAGCAGGTGGATCGCGTCGCCCGTGCCGGGCACGCAGGCATCGGCCACGTCCTGCCGTGTCAGGCCGATATCCTTCAGTTCCCGGTCCGACAGGGTCGACAGGCGCTGGAGCACGCGACGGTTCATCGCCGCCCGCGACAGGCCCGCGCGCACCTCGGCGGCGACCGTCAGCACGGGCCCGGCCATCCGGGCGAGCCATCCGCCGCGCGATCTGATCCGGGATCCGATCCGGGTTTCCAGAGCGGCGGTCTCTGTCAGGCACTGGGTCATGGATCCCCTCCTCCATCGTTCCGGGGCGTCGCGATCCTGGCGGGCGGGGGCTGGCGGCGACAGGAACACTTCGGTACGGTTCGGAAGAATTGTTCGGACGAAAGAGCAGTACGGATGGCGGTCGCAGTCAGAAGCCCGGGGACGCGCGTCGAGGCCGTGGTCGGCGAGATCCGCGAGCGGATCGCGGCGCGGCGGCTGGTCCCGGGCGTGCGGATCCCCTCGGTCCGGGCCTTCGCGGAGACGATGGGCGTCTCGAAATCCACCGTCGTGGAGGCCTACGAGCGACTCGCCGCCGAGGGCGCCGTGGTGCCGCGGCCGGGCTCGGGCTTCTACGTCGCCGGCAAGACCCGGCCGCTCTCGCTCCAGGCGATGGGGCCGCGGCTCGACCGGATCGTCGACCCGCTCTGGATCACCCGTCAGGCGCAGCAGGCCGGCTCCGACCAGCTGAAGCCCGGGGCCGGCTGGCTGCCCGATTCCTGGATGCCCCACGAGGCGATCCGCCGGGGCCTGCGCCGGGTGGCCCGGGCCGACCTCGCCGAGATGACCAATTATGACCGGCCCCTGGGCTACGAGCCCCTGCGCCACCAGATCGCCCGCAAGGTCGGCGAGAAGGGCGTCGGCGCCGAGCCCGACCAGATCGTGCTGGTCGAATCGGCCACGCAGGCGCTGGACCTCGTCTGCCGGTTCCTGCTCCAGCCCGGCGACACCGTGCTGGTCGACGATCCCTGCTACTTCAACTTCCTGGCGCTGCTGCGCGCGCAGCGCGTCGCGGTGGTCGGCGTGCCGATCACGCCGGAGGGGCCGGACCTGCAGGCGCTCGCGACCCTGCTGGAGCAGCACCGGCCGCGCTTCTACCTGACCAACGCCGCCCTCCAGAACCCGACCGGGGCGAGCCTCGCGCCGACCGTGGTGCACCGGCTCCTCAAGCTGTGCGAGGCGCACGACACGCTCATCGTCGAGGACGAGATCTTCGGTGACCTCGAGCCCGAGGCCGCCCCGCGGCTCGCGGGCTTCGACGGGCTGGAGCGCGTGATCCAGATCGGCAGCTTCTCCAAGACCCTGTCGGCGGCCGCGCGCTGCGGCTGGATCGCGCTCCGGGCCGACTGGGTCGAGCCGCTGGTCGATCTCAAGCTCGCCCTCAGCCTCGGCAACGGCCACATCACGGCCGCGCTGGTGCACGCGCTGATCACCGAGGGCGCCTACCGGCGGCACCTCGCCGAGACCCGCCGCCGGCTCGCCGGCGCGATGGTGCAGGCCTCCGCGGAGCTGCGCGCCTGCGGCCTCGAGACCTGGGCGCAGCCCCGGGGCGGCTTCTTCCTGTGGATGCGGCTGCCCGACGGGCGCGACGGGGCCGACGTCGCCCGCCGGGCGCTGGCCCGCGGCATGGTGCTGGCGCCCGGGACCTCGTTCAGCCTGTCGGATGCGTGGAACGGCTACATGCGCTTCAACGTGGCCCACTGCGCCGACCCGCGGATCCGGCCGATCCTCCGGGAGGCGCTGGGCTGAGGGGCCCGGTCAGGCCGGCAGCCGCAGCTCCGCCCGCAGGCCGCCGAGATCCGACCGCCCGAGGCTCAGGCCGCCGCCGTACAGCTCGGCGAGCTCCAGGGTGATCGGCAGCCCGAAGCCGTGGCCCGGCACGCCCTCGTCGAGGCGCCGGCCCCGGGCCATGACGGCGGAGGCCGCCGCCGGGTCGAGGCCGGGTCCGTCATCCTCCACGACTACGGCCACCGCGCCGTCGCGCGCCGCCGCCGAGACCCGCACGCGGCCGCGGCACCAGCGGCAGGCATTGTCCACGAGGTTGCCGAGCATCTCGTCGAGATCCTGGCCCTCGCAGGAGACCGACAGGGTCTCCGGGACGTCGAGGTCGATCGCCGCGCCCTTCTCGGCGTGGATCCGCGTCAGCGCCGCGCGCAGGTCCGACAGGCGGGGCGCCAGGGCGGTGCGGCCCCGGGCCGAGCCCGCCAGGGCCGCGGCCCGGGCGCGCCGGAGGTGATGGCGCACCCGCCGGTCCATGTCGTCCACCTGCCGGCGCAGGGCGCCGTCCGGGTCGCGGGCCGGCTCCGCGAGGGCCATCGACAGGGTGGCGAGCGGCGTCTTGAGGGCGTGGGCGAGGTTGGCGACGTGGCCGCGGGCGCGTTCCAGGTTCTGCGCGTTCTGGTCGAGGAGCGCGTTGAGTTCCGCCACCATCGGCGCGATCTCGGCCGGCTGGTCCGCCGGCACGCGCTCGTGCCGCCCCGCCCGGACCGACGCGAGGTCCGCGCGCAGGCGCGTCAGCGGCGCGAGGCCCAGGCGCACCTGGAAGGCCAGGCCCGCGAGCAGGCACAGGCCGAGGATGCCGAGCGCCAGGGCGAGGCTCGTCAGCGCCTCGCGCAGCGGCCCGCGCAGCTCCCCCTCCGGCGCCGCCACCACGATCGTCGCCGGCTCGGGCCCGGGCACGGCCAGCACGCGGGCGACGAGGGGCTCGCCGCGCGGCCCCGTGCCCGAGGCCGGGTGCGGCCGGCCCGGATCGTCGTCCGGTCCGGGATCGGACAGGCGGATGTCCCCGCCCCGCAGGGAGCCGGATCGGATCGTCTCGGCGCCGCGGCGCACCTCCCAGGCCCAGCCGGGGCCGGGCCGGTCGAAGGGCGGCGCGTCGAGCCCCTGCGGGAGGATCCCGGCCTCGAGCCCGGCCCGCAGGGCGACGATCTGCGCGTCGAGCCGGCCGTCGAGCTGCCCGCGCACGAAGCGGTGCAGGATCACCCCGATGGCGAGGCCCGCCACCACCAGGGCCGCCAGCACCAGCACCAGGGCCGACGCGAGCAGCCGTGTGCGGAGCGAGCGGCGCCGCGCCGTCGCCGCCATCAGGCGGGCTCCGCGTGCAGGCGGTAGCCGTGGCCGCGCACGCTCTCGATCCGCGCCGGCGCGATCTTCCGGCGCAGGCGCGTGATGATCACCTCGACGGAGTTCGAATCGACGTCGGCGTCGCCCTCGTAGACCCGCTCGATCAGGTGCGGGCGCGGCACCACGGTCTCGCGGTTCAGCATCAGGCAGGACAGGACCCGCCATTCCAGGCCGGTGAGCTTGAGCGGCAGGCCCTCGTGCTCGAAGGCGCCGAGACCCGGATCGAAGCTGAGGGGACCGCAGGTGATCCGGCTCGCGCCCCCGCCCTGGGACCGGCGCACGAGGGCGCGGAGGCGGATCACCAGCTCCTCCACGCGCACCGGCTTCACGAGATAGTCGTCCGCCCCCGCCTTGAAGGCCGCGACCTTGTCGCTCCAGCCGTCCCGGGCGGTGAGCACCAGCACCGGCAGGGTCCGGCCGGCCCCGCGCCAGGCCCGCAGCACCGAGACGCCGTCGCCCTTCGGCAGGCCGAGATCGAGCACGACGGCGTCGTAGCCCTCGGTCTCGCCGAGATGCTGGGCGTCCTCGCCGGTGGCGGCGTGGTCGAGCACGAAGTTCTCGGCGCGCAGGACCTTGGCGACCTCCGCCGCGAGGGCGGCGTCGTCCTCCACCAGCAGGATCTTCACCGGTCTCACCTCCCCGTCTGGACCGCGGCGGCCGGCCGGTTTCGCCCGCTGCCGCCGGCACTTAGGGCCGTGGTCTTACGTCGGCTCCCGGGACGGCCGCCCGGGCGCCGACCTGTCGGCCCGCATCAACGCCCGCTGCCAAGCCTCTGAACCCGCACGGGTTCCACACGGAGCGCTCTAGGGCGGCGCGTTTAACCGGGCCTGAACCGCGCGGTTCAGACCGGATTGCCGGCGCCTCCCTAGGAAGGGGCATCGGATCGAGCCGATCCGGACCCTCCAGAGGATGAGATCATGAGCGACGACAAGACCATCGACGGGACCGCGCGGGAAGTCCGCGAGACTGAGGCCGCCAAGCCGGCGTCGCGGGCGGTGCCGCGGCGGACCTGGGTGGTGGGCGCGGTGGCGCTGCCGCTGGCCCTGGGCGCCGTCGGCCTGTCCCTGGCGCAGGGAACGCCGTTCCAGCCGACGCCGGTCGCGCCGGTGGCGATCCAGGCCCTGGCCCCCTCCGGCGCGACCGCCATCAAGGGTGAGGTCGCGGAGATCTTCGGCAACAAGTTCGTGGTGCAGGACGGGACCGGGCGGGCCCTCGTGGAGACGGGCCGCGAGGGCGAGGGCGGCGGCCTCGTCGCCAAGGGCGAGACCGTGACGGTGCAGGGTCGCTTCGAGACCGGCTTCCTGCGCGCCCGGGTCCTGACCCACGGGGACGGGCGCACGCTGCTGCTCGGGCCGGCCGGCGGCCCTCCGACCGGCAGCCTGGACTGGGCCAAGGACCGGCTCGGTCTCGGGCCGAAGCCCGACATGGCCGCCCTGACCGCCTCGGTCCAGGCGGCGGGCTACGGCGACGTGCGGGTCACGGGTCGCGGGCCGCGCCACGTCGAGGTGGCCGCGAAGGACCGGGACGGCCGCGAGCACCAGCTCCATGTCGGCTTCGACGGCCAGGTGCGGGAGCGCCCCGCGCCGGGGTTGCCGCCGCTCTGAGCCGGGCCCGGGCGGGTCCGCGTGCAACCCTTCCGCGCCTGCCGCGTCCTCCTGTCTCTCGCCGGACAGGAGGTGCGCGCCGTGGAGCCGATGAAGCCGATGGAACCCATGAAGCCCATGGAGCCCATGGAGCCCATGAAACCGATGAAGGGCGCGGAGCCCTGGTGGCCGAAGGATCTCGGCGAGCCCGCGACCAGCGGCGCGCAGAACGGGATGAGGTACGCGTTCTTCCCGGACAAGCGCCGCCTCCTCGTCGACCGCGACGGGCAGGTCTCGACCTACGACAGCGGCGACCACCGGATCGGCGGCGTCGCGCAGGCGGACGGGGCGGCCAAGACCCTGACCTTCACCGGCCAGGACGGCGAGGTCGACCTGGGCTCCCTGAAGAAGCTCGACTGAGCCCGGCGTGGACAGGCCGGGACGGCGCGCTTAAGCCCGGCCCGACCATGCGAGCCGTCCCGCCAGACCCCGCGATGCCATGCGCGCGCTGATCGACCTCGTCCGCGCCATGCGGTCGGCCGACCGGCGCCGGCTCGCCCTGATCGCCCTCGGCCTCGCGGCGGCGGCGCTGCTCGAGGTGGTGGGCGTCGCCTCGGTGATCCCGTTCCTGACGCTGGTCGGGGACCCGTCGGCGGCGACCCGGATCCCCTACCTGGCCCAGGCCCGGAGCGCCCTCGGACTGACCGACGAGCGCGGCTTCCTGCTGGTGACCGGCGGGGCCGCGCTCGCGGCGATCCTCGTCACCGCGCTGGTGAATGCCGGGCTGACCTACGCGCAGCTCCGGTTCACGCACCTGGCCGGCTACAGCCTCAGCCGGCGGCTGCTGTTCCGCTACCTCGACCGGGAGCGGCTGTTCTTCGCGAAGGCCAACAGCGCCGAGCTCGCCAAGAACGTGCTGTCCGAGACCGACCGGCTGGTGATCGGCGCGCTGACCCCCGCCACGGTGCTCGCCTCGCGGGCGAGCTCGGCGCTCGCGGTGATCGTCTTCCTGCTGGCCTACGCGCCGCAGCTCGCGCTGATCCTGGGGGGCGGCTTCGGCGGCCTCTATGTCGGGATCTACCTCGTGATGCGCGCCCGGCTGGCGCGGCTGGGCGGCCGCACCGTCGCCGACAACGAGGCCCGCTTCCGGATCGTGCAGGAGACCTTCGGGGCGCTCACCGAGCTGAAGCTCTACGGGCGCGCGGAGGCGTTCGCGTCGCGGTTCGACGCCCCGGCCCGGGCCTACGCCCTCGCCACCGCGGCGAGCCAGCTCACCGGCCAGATGCCGCGCTTCGTCATCGAGGCCCTGGCCTTCGGCGGGGTGATCGTGGTGGTGCTGTTCGCGCTCGCCCAGGGGCTCGACGTCGCCGGCATCCTGCCGCTGCTCGGCCTGTTCGCCTTCGCGGGCTACCGCATGCTGCCGGCCTTCCAGAACATCTTCACCTCGGTGGCGCTGATGCGCTTCACCCTGCCGGCGGTGCGGGTGATCGTCGACGAGCTCGCCGACGAGCGCGAGCCCCGGCCCCGCACCGCGGAGCGTCTGCCCTTCGCGCGGGCGATCCGGCTCGAGGGCCTCGGCTTCGACTACGGCACCGGCCGTCCGGCTCTCGCGGGGATCGACCTGACGATCCCGGTCAACGCCACGATCGGCCTTGCCGGGCGCACCGGCTCGGGCAAGTCGACGCTGGCAGGCCTGATCCTCGGCGTCCTGAGCCCGACTGCCGGGCGGATCACCGTGGACGGTCGGCCCCTCGATGCCGGCACCCTGCCCGCCTGGCAGAACCGGATCGGCTACGTCCCGCAGGAGGTGTTCCTGGTGGACGGGACCGTGGCGGAGAACATCGCGCTCGGCCTCGACGCGCCGGACCTCGCCGCCGTCGAGCGGGCGGCGCGGCTCGCCGGCGCCCACGACTTCGTCGCCGCCCTGCCGCACGGCTACGCCGAGCGGGTCGGCGAGCGCGGGGCGCGGCTGTCCGGCGGCCAGCGCCAGCGCGTCGGCATCGCCCGGGCCCTCTACCACGACCCGGACGTCATCGTCTTCGACGAAGCGACCTCGGCCCTCGACGACGAGACGCAGGCGGCCGTGATGCGGGCGCTGCGCGCCCTCTCGGGCCGGCGGACGCTGATCCTGATCGCCCACCGCCTCTCGACCCTGGAGGGCGCCGACGCGGTCCACGTCCTGGAGGCCGGCCGGATCGTCGCTTCCGGGCCGCCCGAGGCGGTCCTGCCCGGGCTCGGAACGGCGGCCTGAGCAACCGCGCGCCGGGGCCTTGCGTCCGGCCCCGCCTCCGTTACCTCGGCTCACCGAGGCAGACCGGGAGAGCACCGTGACCACGCGCATCGAGCTGACCGCACCGGACGGCACCACCGCGACGCTCGCGACTGACGGGGCCGAGCCGGTCTCGTGGCGGGTCGGCGGGACCGAGTATCTCTGGAGCGGCGATCCCGAGCACTGGAACCGCCACGCGCCCTGGCTCTTCCCGGTGGTCGGCGCCTCGGCGGGCGGGCACGTGACGGTCGGGTCCAAGCGCTACCCGATGGCCCAGCACGGCTTCGCCCGGGACCTGCCCTTCGCGGTGGTCGACCGGAGCGCCGACGCGGTGACCCTGCGCCTGACCGACGGGCCCGAGACGCGGGCGCACTACCCGTTCGCGTTCCGGCTCGACATCGCCGCGCGGGTCCGCCCGGCGGGGCTCGACCTCGACGTGACCGTCGCCAATCCCGGCGCCGCCCCCCTGCCCTACGCCCTCGGCTTCCACCCGGCCTTCCCATGGCCCTTCGCGGGCGGCACCCGCGCCCGCGACGGCGGCTACGCGGTCGCCTTCGAGGAGGCGGAGCGGCCCTTCGCCCCCCAGGTCGGCCCGGGCGGCCTGCTGCTGCGCGACGAGCAGCCGATCCCCCTCGCCGGGGACACGTTGCCCCTCGATCCGGCGCTCTTCACCGAGGCCTTCGTGTTCCGGAACGCCCGCAGCCGCTGGATGCGCTTCACCGGCCCCGGACGATCGATCCGCATGGAGATGGCGGATTTCCCCCACCTGGCGGTCTGGACCAAGCCGACCGCACCCTTCCTGTCGCTGGAGTGCTGGACCGGCTACGCCGACTGGTCGGACTTCGCGGGCGACCTCGCCGCGCGCGATTCGCAGCGCCTGCTCGCCCCGGGCGACGCGGCGCGCCACGGCGTCCGCCTGACGCTGGAGACCTAGCCCTTGCGGATCTGGGTGGCGCGGCCCGAGCCGGGAGCGACGCGGACCGGGGCGGCCCTGGCCGAACTCGGCCATGCGCCGCTGGTGGCGCCGGTCCTGGCCGTGCGGCCGACCGCGGCGGCCCCGCCCATGGGACCCTTCGCCGCGCTGCTGCTGACCAGCGCCAACGCGGTTCCGGCGATCCGCGACGCGCCGGCCCTGCGCGGCCTCCCGGTCTTCGCCGTCGGCGCTCGGACGGCCGCCCTGGCCCGCGCGGCCGGTCTCGGCCCCGTCCGGGAGGGCCCCGGCGACGCCGCGGGCCTCGCCGGCTTGGTGGCGGCGACGCTGCCGCCCGGCCAGCCGCTCCTCCACGCGACGGGAGCTGAGCGCAAGCCGGAACCGGCGGCGACGCTCACGGCCGCCGGATTCCGGGTCACGGCCTTCGTGGCGTACCGGGCCGAACCGCTGGACCGCCTGCCGCCGGCGGTCGGCCGTGAACTCGCCGAGAACCGCCTCGAGGCAGCCCTTCACTATTCCCGGCGCAGCGCCGCCGTCGCCCTTGCCCTCGCGGATGGATCGGAGCACGGCGGAGCTTTCCGCCGGCTGAGGCATTACTGCCTATCGCCGGATGTTGCGGCACCCCTGGAAGCGGCCGGTGTTCCGGTCCATTTCGTCGCGGCACGCCCGCGCGAAGCGGACCTGCTCGACGCCCTGGCAGGGCGACCGGGCTAACCGCGCGGTGACAGGGAGGCCGGGCCGCCGTATCTCGCCCTCGCGCCCGGCGCCGCCGCGGTGCTAGGGGGGCGCGGCGACGCCGAAGAGTTGGAGGACTTGCCCGTGACGCCACCACCCAGCGACGCCGACAAGCCCGGCCCCGGCGGCCGGAAGCCGGACGCCGCGCCCGGCAAGCCCGGGCAGTCTAGCCCGCCCGGTGGCGCGTCCCGACCGGCCGCGACGTCGGCGTCCACAGCCTCCACGTCGGCCTCGACGTCCGCTTCCACGTCGGCCTCGATGTCGGCCTCCACCTCTTCCACCGCCGCCGGCGGCGTGCGGGGGCCGCAGGGATCCGCGTCCGGAACGCCGCCCAGGCCGGCGACCGACCCGGTCGTGACCGCCAAGCCCGGCACGACCGATCCGAAGGCCGACGCCGGCAAGCCGGTCTCCGGGACCGACGGCCTGAAGCCGTCGACCGGCCCGGCCGCCCAGTCGGCCGGTGCGAAGCCCGATCCCGTGACGGCGGGTGCCGCGTCGTCGGCCTCCGACGGCAGGACCGGGGCGTCCGCCTCGTCGTCGACGACGGCCTCCACCGCCGCGTCCGGGATGTCCGGCGCGAAGATCGATCCGAAGGCCGCGCAGCCCGGAACCGGAACGCAGGGCGGTCCCCGTCCGGGCGGACCCGCACCCGGCGCCGCGGGCCCGGCGGCGGCCAGCGCGGTGACGGCCGGCCCGATCATCGACCTGAAGGCTAAGCGGATCCCGGATCCGGCGACAGCCGGCAAGGAGCCGGGCAAGGACGCTTCCAGGGATACTTCCAAGGACGCCTCCAGGGACGGCAAGGAGCCGCCGAAGGGCCCGATCCCCGCGGTGGCCGCCGTCGATCCCAGCAGGAGCGCCGCCGCGCCCGCCGGCCGGGCCCGGGCCGGGTTCGGCTCGCTCGCGGCCGCGGGGCTGCTCGGCGGCGTGATCGGCGCCGGCCTGCTGTTCGGCGCCGAGAAGGCCGGGATCGGTCCCGACCCGCGCCTGAGCGCCCTGGACCAGAGGCTCTCCGGCCAGCTCGCGTCCCTCGACAAGCGTCTCGACGGGCTGGCCCCGCGCGACGCCGTGACGGCGCTCGACAAGCGCGTCGCCGCCGCCGAGGCGAGCGCCAAGCAGGCCCTGGACAAGTCCGGTGCGGCGCCCGCGTCCACCGCCGACGGGCAAGCGGCCGGTCAGGCCTCCGGTCAGGCCCCCGCGGTGCCGCCGGATCTCGTCGCCCGCCTCGACAGCCTCGACCAGCGCGTCGCGGCCCTGCAGGAGGAGCCGGGTCAGGAGCCCGGTCGCGACCAGCCGGCCGATTCGAAGCTCGGCGTGGTCCAGGACAACGCGAAGCAGATCGCCGACCTCGAGACCCGCCTGAAGGCGGTGGAGGATGGCGGCGCCAACAAGGGCGCGGCCGAGGAGGCCGCCCGGAAGGTCGCGGCGCTGCAGAGCGAGGTGGAGCAGAAGACCAAGGCGAACGCCGAGGCCGACGCGGCCCTGGGGCAGCGCCTCGACGCGCTGCAGCAGGCCGTCGACGCGCGGGTGAAGGCCGCGACCGAGGCGGTCCAGGCGGCGACCCAGGCGAGCCGCACCGCCGCCGAGGCCGGACAGGCCCAGGCCGCGGAGGCCGCGAAGGCGGTTGACCGGCGGCTGCAGGAGCAGGCCGACCAGATCGCCGCCCTGGACAAGAGCGTCGCGCAGCGCGCCGAGGCCAGCACCGTCCAGGCGGCGCTCCGGGTCGTCGTCGCCGACCGCGTGGCGGCCGCCCTGGAATCCGGGACGAGCTACGCCGAGCCGCTCGCGACCCTGCGCAAGCTCGATCCGGGGACCGACGCGCAGGCCAAGGCCCTGGCGCCCTTCGCCGACGGCGGTGCTCCCTCGGCGGGGGATCTTGCCGACACGTTCCGGCCGATCGCCGAGCGGATCGCGGCCAAGCGGCAGGCGCAGCGGGCCAAGAGCGCGGCCGAGACCGGCGATTTCCGCACCAAGCTCCTCAGCATGGCCGACGGTCTCGTGCAGATCCGCAAGGCCGACGCACCCGCTCCCGAGGCCGCGGACGATCCGGAGAGCAAGGTCCAGGCGGCCCTCGACCGCGGCGACCTGCCGGCGGCCTCGGCGGCCTTCGCGGCGCTCCCGGCCGAGGCCCGGGAGCAGGCCGGGGATTTCGGCGCCAAGCTCAAGGCCCGGGCCGAGGCCGAGCAGGCCGTGCGCGCGCTGCTCGACGGCGCCTTCAAGGCCCTGCCGGTCGGCGCCGCCCAGCCGGCCCAGGCCGCCCCCGGGCGCTAGGCCGGTGAGGGCCCCGATCCGCGCGCTGCGCGGCCGCACCATCTCCGAGCGGGCGCGCAGGCGCCCCGCTCCTCCCGCACCCCGCGACGGCCGCCAGCCGGCCGCCGACAGGAGATACTGACCCCATGTGGCGCGCCCTCGCCTTCCTGGCCCTGCTCGCACTCGCCGCCTTCGGGGCGGTCTGGATCGCCGACAGGCCCGGCACCGTCACCGTCGTCTGGAACGGCTACCAGATCGGCACCAGCCTCGCGGTCGCCCTCGTCGGCGTGATCGCGGCGGCGATCGTCCTGGGCGTCCTCTGGGCGATCGTGCGCGGTGTCATCGGCCTGCCCGAGGCCCTGGTCCGCGGCTCGGCCGAGCGGCGCCGGGCCAAGGGCCTCTCGGCCCTCTCCCGCGGCATGGTGGCGGTGGGCTCGGGCGATCCCCTGGCGGCCCGCCGCTTCGCGGGCGACGCCGAGCGGCTCCTCGGCACCGAGCCGCTGACCCTGCTGCTGAAGGCGCAGGCGGCGCAGATCTCCGGCGACCGGGACGCGGCCGAGAGCGCCTTCCAGCGCATGGTCGACGATCCCGAGACCCGGGTCCTGGGCCTGCGCGGCCTGTTCGTTGAGGCCCGGCGCCGCGAGGACGAGACGGCCGCCCGCGCCTACGCCACCGAGGCCGCCCGCCTCGCCCCGAGCGTGACCTGGGCCAACGAGGCCCTTCTGGAGGCGCAGAGCGCCGACGGCGACTGGGCAGCCGCCCTGGAGACGATCGAGCGCCGCTCGTCCCTCGGACTGATCGACAAGGCCGCGGCCCGACGCCAGCGGGCGGTGCTCCTCACCGCCATCGCCGGCGAGCGCGAGGCCGGCGAGCCGGAAATCGCCACGGAGCGGGCCCTGCAGGCGGTCAAGCTCGCCCCCGACCTCGTGCCGGCGGCCTGCATCGCCGGCCGCCTCCTCGCCCGTCGCGGCGACGTCAAGAAGGCTGCCCGGATCGTCGAGGCGGCCTGGAAGGCCAATCCCCATCCCGACCTCGCGAAGGTCTATCTGGGCCTGCGTCCCGGCGATTCGGTCCGCGACCGCCTCGCCCGCGCCGAAGTCCTGGCGAAGCTGTCGGTCTGGGACCCCGAATCCCGCCTCGCCCTGGGCCAGGCCGCCCTCGACGCGCGGGACTACAAGCGGGCCCGCGAGGCCGTGAAGCCCCTGCTCTCCGACCGTCCGACCGCCCGGGCCTGCCTGATGATGGCGGCCATCGAGGAGGCCGAGCACGGGGCCGCTTCCGGTCAGGCCCGCGAGTGGCTGGCCCGGGCCGCCCGCGCCCCGCGCGACCGCGTGTGGATCGCCGACGGCATCGCCACCGATACCTGGGCGCCGGTCTCGCCGGTGACCGGGCGCCTCGACGCCTTCGCGTGGCGCGAGCCCCCGAACACGCTCGGTGCCGCGCCCGCGGTGGAGCCGGAGGCGGACGCCGCCGGCCCGGCCCTCGTGCCGGCGGCCCCGAACGCCGCGGCGCCGGGCGCCAGACCGCTCGCCTCATCGGTCCCCGTGTCGCCTTCGACCGTGTCCCCCGCCGCCGCGACTGCTCCGGTCCCGTCGCCGACACCCGCGTCGACCTCCGCGTCGGCCCAGGCCGCGTCCTCGGCCTCGGTCGCGTCCGCGGCGTCGACCTCCACCGGCCCGATCCCGACCGTCCTTCCGGCGAAGGCGAGCGCCTCGAAGGCGGCCGGTGCCGACCCGGTCTCGGCCGGGATGGCGTCCGCGGCGTTGCCGCCTTCCGGCTCGGGTGAGCGGCCGGTTCGTCGGATCGGGTGACCGGTTTCACGGCGCGCCGGCCGTCCGAGCGCGAGATGACAGGAGCGCCGCGGGGTCACGGACACGCCGGGGCGTTCGACTATTGCAAGTTGAATGAGCCGGCGCGCCATGTAGCTTGTCGTGAGCTGCCGACCGAGGATCCGATCATCCCCCAGCCCGCTCACAGCCCGCGCGCGCCGTCGATCCGGTCGGATCGGAGGGGCGTCCCGCGTCGCCGGGTGCGCCCGTGACCGTCCTTGAGGAGGACGGCGAGCCGCGCCGGCAGGTCGGGGCCCTGCCGTTCTGGCACGGGCGGGACGGCAAGACCAAGATCCTGCTGGTGACCTCCCGGGAGAGCCGCCGCTGGGTCATCCCCAAGGGATGGCCGATGAAGGGTCGCAAGCCGTTCGAGGCGGCCGCGCGGGAGGCCTACGAGGAGGCCGGCCTGCGCGGTGCGGTCGGCAAGCGGCCGATTGGGCTGTACCTCTACCAGAAGCGTCTGAGGAACCTCGACACCGTCCTGTGCCAGGTGAAGGTGTTTCCGCTGGAGGTGCGCAAGCAGCTCAAGCATTTCCCGGAGGCGCGCCAGCGGGAACTCCGATGGTTCACCCCGTCGGACGCCGCCGAGGCCGTGTCCGAGCCCGGGCTCGCCGCCCTGATCCGGGCCGCATCGCGCACCTAAAACGGCGCGGAAGCGCAACACGGCGTTGCCAACCCGGCGGCGATCCGTTATGGCCCCACTCGGCCGGACGGAGACGCCCTCGCGGGAGCGCCCCGGTCACCTGCTGCGGTAGCTCAGTGGTAGAGCACTTCATTGGTAATGAAGAGGTCGAGAGTTCAATCCTCTCTCGCAGCACCAGAAACCTTCCCGATCTCGCAAACAGTCCGGACGATGCTAACGGTTCCCTAGCGGAACCCGTCGCAGACTGAGGATCGCGTCGGCTGCCCGGCCGACACCATCCGCTGAAGGGGACGCGCGGACGTGAACTCGACAGCCCTGTTCACCATGCTGGGCCTCGTCATCGGATGGGCGGTCCTGGCCGGGGCGGCCCTGATCACCGGGCGGGTCGCCACCTTCGCGTTCCTGATCCTGACGCTGATCGCCCTCTACCTCTACGTGCCGTGGGTGCGGCTGCGGGCGAGCGGGATCGACGGGTCCAGCCGGCCGGTCCGGTTCTGGACCAACGTCGCCATGCTGGCCGTCAGCCTCGCCGCCTGCCTCGCCTTCGGGATCATGCTCGCCCGGCGCACCGGGCTCCTGTAGGCGCCCGTAGAGCGGCGCGTTCCGCGGCCGCGCCGCGCGCGCCCGGCGATCCCGAGAGAGCTGTCCCCTGTCCGACCACCGAGCGCCCTCACGCGGCGCATCGCGGGCAGAGAAAGGGGCCGCTGATCCGGTCATTCGCGGCGCCCCCTTAACATGGGTGAGGCGCCCTTAACTTACATTGTGTAATTCTGGCCGGTTAGGCGCGGCCCTGATCGTGGATTTTCACGACAATACCCTGGGGCGGCGCGGGAAAATGCGTTCGGTCAAATATTGATCGTTATAAAATTCGCGAAAGATCGAACCGTGGTCCCGAGGCGGGGTTGGACAGGGTGCGAGGCGCGATGCTCCCACGGAGTACCGGGCCGACGGCCGATCGTGCGGTGGGCTTGAGCACGCCGTGCCTCTCGCGAGGGACAGACATCATGTACTATCACGACAAGCGGCTTCAGTACCCGGTCAAGGTCGACAGCCCCGACCCGATCTACGCCCGCATGCTCCAGCAGGCGATTGGCGGCATCGAGGGCGAGATCCGGGTCGCCTTCCAGTACTTCTTCCAGGCCTGGGGGAACCGCGCCCCGACGACCAAGTACCGCGACATGCTGCTCAATACGGCCACCGAGGAGATCGGCCATATCGAGATGCTCGCGACTGCGGTGGCGCTGAACCTCGAGAACGCCCCTACCAAGGTCCAAGAGGCCGGGGCGGCCGACGCGATCGTCGGTGCCGTGATGGGCGGCGAGAACCCGCGCCACATCGCCGAGGGCATGCTGCACAAGACGCTGCTGTCGACCGGCATGGCCGCCTTCCCGGGTAATTCCGACGGCCAGTCCTTCGACATGAGCCACATCTACGCTAGCGGCAACATCGCGGCCGACATGTACTGCAACGTCGCCGCCGAGAGCACCGGGCGCGTCCTGGCGGTGCGGCTCTACAACGCCACCAACGATGCGGGCATGCGCGACATGTGGAGCTTCCTCATCGCCCGGGACACGATGCACCAGCAGCAATGGCTGGCGGTGATCGAGGAACTCGGCGGCCACGCCGGAACGCTGCCGATCCCGAACTCCTTCCCGCAGGAGAAGGAGAACCAGAAGTTCAACTACAACTTCTTCTCGACGTCGGCGGACGGTTCGCCGCCGCCGGCCGGGCGCTGGACCCAGGGCCCGTCGCTCGACGGCAAGGGCGAGTTCAGCGTCGTCCAGAACCAGCCGATGGGCGAGGAGCCGGTGCTCGGCCCGGCGCGGCCCGACAGCGGTGCCGAGAGCCAGCAGATCGGCTGATCCGCCGGCCGGGACGGCTCACCCGAGGTCGCGGCGCTCCGGTGCGCCGCGACCCGCGCGCGGACGGGAACAGGTGGCTCGCAGGACGGTGACACGCGGCACACTCGTCGACGGTCGTGTCTGCCTCGCCCGGACCGACTCGGAGCGCGCCCCGCTGGTCCGGCGACTGGCGCGGATCGAGGGTCAGGTCCGGGGCCTGCGGGCGATGGTCGAGGCCGACCGGCACTGCCTCGACGAGGTCCAGCAGATCCGGGCCGCCACCGCGGCATTGCGCGAGGTCGGCCTCCTGATCATCGACCAGCACGTCGCCGCGGGGCTTCGCCTCGCGGCGCGCGATCCGGACCGGGAGGCGGTCATGGCGGACCTCCTCCGGGTTCTGCGGGCGGCCATGGCGGAGGCCGGATAGGCCCGGGCGCCGGCCCGCGCGCCCGGCGCCCACGCTCAGTGCTTGGTCAGCGTCTCGACGACGGTGCCCGGCCCGATGCGCGCCGAGAAACGGGCCAGCCGGCTGCGGCTGGGCTCCTCGAGACCGCCGGCATGCGCGAAGGTCGTCAGGGCGATGCCGACGAGGAACCGGGCCTCCTCGACGGTCACGGCCCGGCCGCTCAGGGTGCTGGCCGCGCCCCGAACGGCGAGGACGGCCTCCTGGAAGGCGGGATCGTCCTCGAGATCCGAGAGCCGGGTCATGGGCACGATCCCGCGGTCGAGGGCGTCCTGCGGCCGCCCCGCTCGGGGCGGGCATTCGCAGCAGCGAGATCTTCGCGTGCGCTGCCGCAGATACGGCCGTGCGGCGAACAGTTTTCCGGTGCGTATGACCTCATCGAACTCCCTCTTTCCGTCGACATCTCTGTCGCGATTGTCGCGGATGCCAGCATATATTGATCCGAAGATGTGCCCATCCGCTGATCTATGTTGCGGCGGATGCGGCGTATTCAGCGATTAATGGCGCCACGCGATTTTTCGTACCCTTCAGGTGATCGGCTATCATGCTCGAACTCTCGCTCGACGCTGATACAATCGACGCGCAGGGCCCCCGGCTCCCCGACAGCGTGCAGTATCACCTCGGCCATCTGCTCGCGGCGACCTACGCGCAGGACAACGTCGAGCCGACCATCGCGGATCGCTTCGCCGAACTGCTGAGGCTGCTCGACGGCGCCTTCGGCCGGGCGCAGGACGGGCGCGAGAAGGCGTTCCAGGCCTCGCTCCTCGCCCTGGTGCCGAACCTGCAGCGCTTCGCCCGCTCACTGCTGCGCAGCCATGTCGGTGCCGACGACCTCCTGCAGAACACGCTCCTCCGGGCCTGGCGCTCGCGCGCGAGCTTCGCGCCGGGCACGAACCTTGAAGCGTGGCTGTTCACCATCATGCGCAATCAGTTCTACAACGAGCACCGCAAGCGTGGGCGCGAGGTGCAGGACGAGGACGGCGCGCAGGCGGAGCGGATGGTCTCGCTGCCCGAGCAGGGCGGCCATCTCGACCTGAGCGACGTCCAGGCCGCCCTCGACCGCCTGACGCCGCCGATGCGGCAGGCGCTGGTGCTCGTGGCGATCGAGAACCTCACTTACGAGGAGACCGCCGCCGTCATGCAGTGCCGCATCGGCACGGTGAAGAGCCGGGTCTGGCGGGCTCGGACGCAGCTCGCCGAGATGCTGGGTTACACCGGCCTCGAGGTCGGCAGCGACGACATCATGCTGGCCGCCGCGGGACCGAAGGGCCGGAAATCCACCGCTGTCTCGTGACGGCGACCGGCGGACGGGGTCGCTAGGGACCCGCCTCTGCGCGTAGGGTCGATCCCCGATCCCGGGCTCGAGGAGCCGCTGTTCCCCATGTCGCCGCTCCCCATGCTGCCGCGCGCCGTGATCGCCGCTGCCGTCGTGTTCGGCCTCGCCCTTTCGTCGGCGGCGGTGGCGGCGCGGACCGCACCGGGACCCGCAGCGCGTGCCTGGCTCTCCGACCTCGTCACGCGGATCGATGCCGCGGACCGCGCCGGGACGCGGCCGGGACCGGGCCGTGGCCGCGGAACCGTGGTCGTCCACGTGCAGATCGCCGCGGACGGTGCGGTTCAGGGCGCGGAGATCGAGGAGAGCTCGGGCTCGGCGAAGCTCGATCAACGGGCGCTCCGCGCCGTGCAGGGGATCAGTCCGGCGCCCGCGCCGCCCGCCGCACTCCTGGGTGTGGACGGGATCGTCGATCTCAGCATCCCGGTCGCGCTCGGCCACTGAGCCCGCGCCGAGTATGCGTCTGCCGGCCGGACCCCAATCCCGGCGGCGTCGCCGGACCGGTCAGCGGCTCGGGCCGGTATCGGTGCTGATATAGGCCCCGACGAGATAGCCGGCCTGGAGAGCGGTGAGGTAGGCGAAGAGCAGCAGCACCTTCTCGGCGTCGAACTGGGCCCAGACGAAGATCGAGAGGGCCAGCCACCCGAGGGTGACCAGCATCGAGCTGGCCATCAGAACCGATGCCCGATACCGCCAGCCCTCCCATATGCCCACCGCGAAAAGCAGGGCCGCAACCAGCAACGGGCCGTCTCCTTCCGCGCGAACAGATAAAGTTTTACGCGCTAAACCTCTGGTATTTCGAAGATTTTCGACCGCGCGCCCGACATTCGGGGGGGAGTTTTAATTTTGCATTAACTCGGCCCGCCCGCTGGGGCCGTCCGTCATAGGACGACCCGGTCACGGTCCAAGTCCAGCAACGTCTCCACTCCGCGCCGGCCGCTCGGCGGGCCGGAGATGCAGAATGCGAGCCAGGAAGACGGCGGCGCCGACCGGCAGTTTCACCGGCGATCCATCATTGACAAGATCGATAATAGAAATCGATTGCATCTGTTTGGATCATGTTGCTCTGCAGCGTAGATATCCCCTCGAAGCCGGGCACGCCCCGGACAACGAGAGGACTTCAGATCATGACCGTTCGCACCATCGTTCTCGCCGCCCTCGCTGCCGTTCCGATGATCGGGGCCGCTCGCGCCGACGAGAGCATCGCGCTGACCCCGCCGCTCTATCGCGAGCAGGCCCGTCCCACGGCCGCCGTGCGGCCGGCCTCCGAGCTGGCCACGACGCCGCGTCTCGTCCCGGCGAGCCCGGCCTCGCGCCGGGTCGTCGCCACCGCGGTCCCGGCCCGCTGAGGCGGGGCGTGTCCGCGATCCGGCGTCACCGGGTCATCCGGTGGCGCCGGCCGCAAAGCCGGGCCGGTACGAAGCGTCAGCCTAGCCGTCAGGCCGGGCAGGGTTTTCCCCCCGGCAGAACCACCTCGCTCTGCCCGTTGTAGATCTCGCCGCCGCGCACCGGCCAGATCTTCTTGTACCGGAAGGTCCACCGCGTCAGGTTCGAGAGGACCGGGAAGATCGGGTGGTAGGTCATCGTGACTTCCGACACGACGAAGCGGTCGCCGTTCCGGGTCATCCCGGCGGGCGGTGCGCCGAGCGAGGAGCCCGCCGTGCGGGCCTGTCCGTTGGACTCGGCGCTCGAGCAGACCTTGGTCGCCGCCGAGCTGCCGTCGCTGTAGGTGCCCGCCGCCGTGAGCACGATGCTCGCCCGGCTCACGTCGTAGGGGTTGGAGATCGCGCTCGTCGCGGCGAAGACCGGCTTGAGGTCGGCGTAGCTGCCGCGCGAGATCAGGTCCGCCATCGTGGCCGCCGCGTTGTCGAGCCGCTTCCCGATCATGTAGGCGCGGGGCAGCTCGATCGACCCCATCAGGATCAGCAGCAGGATCGGGGCGATCACGCTGAACTCGATCGCGCTCACGCCCTCCCGGTCGCCGATCAGGCGGATCAGGTGGGCGCGCAGGCGACCGCTCAGCACGGCTTGGGCTCGTAATCCTCGGCCCGGAAGATCTCGGTCGTGACCAGCAGCTGAGTCTTGTCGGCCATGATCCGGCCGGTGAAATCCAGCATCTGGAACAGCCGCATCACCGGCACGGCGACCCGGACCGTGACGGTGTCGCCGCCCTGCGGGCACTCGAAGCGCTGGCCGAAGCCCGGCGTCCAGGTCTTCGTGGTCTTGTCGAACGGCTCCGCCGGCTGCGAGGTCGAGAACGAGGGCGTCCGGGAGACGTCGAGGCGCAGGTCGGCGCAGGGGAACAGCGCCGAGGGGCCGGTGCAGACGATCCTGCGGAGGCGCTCGCTCGGATCGCTGCCGTCGGAGCCGTCCTGGAAGGTGCCGGTTCGCAGCTGCCGGACGCTCCGGTCGACCGCGATGTCCAGCGTCTGCTGCTCGATGGCGATGACGCCGGATTCCGCCACGACGCCCAGGAGGGCCAGGAACGGCGCGGCCAGGAGCGCGAACTCCACCGCGGAGGCGCCGGTCCGGTGGCCGGCGAACCGTCGGACGCGTCCGGCCGTGCCGGCGCGGCCCTCGGTCCCGCCCGGACGGCGGACGGTCGCGACGCGCCGAAAGATGCCCATCATGCCAAACGAACTCTGCAGGTCCGTGCCTGCCGCCGTCCGGCCGTGGAGGCGCGGACGAAAATAACCCTATGATGAGGCCGTTTAAAAACGGTTCAAATCTGGGTAGAAATTGCGGGTTCAGCAAGATTTTGCGGTCGCGACATGTGATGAGGACGCGAATTCACCCTGAGGTTGTGTGCTGTTGTGTTCATTCGGCGGCAGGCCGGTGAGGCGGTCAGTCGTCGAGACGGTGCCGGGCATTGTGCGGCCGCATATAGAAGTTGTTCACAGCTAAAGGCGGCTCTATCGCGTGGCGATAGCTTCGCGGTGCTCGGACGCCACGGATTTTTAGGAGCTGTGCCTTAGGCCAACGGTTCGGTGGCCGGTGCCGCCGCAGCCGCCGATCCGGTCCCGCCCTGGGAGACGCGTCCATTTCCCTGTTCTGGAGAGTGCTCCGCGCCGGCCCGCGGGCCCTGACGGACCGGTCGGGCTCGGTCGCCCTGACCTTCGGCCTGAGCGCCGTGGTGCTGCTCGGCCTGACCGGGGGCGGCATCGATTACGCCCGCCTCGCCTCGCGGCGCAGCCAGCTCCAGAACGCGGCCGATGCCGGAGTCCTCGCGGCCGGCAACTACCTCAAGCTCGCCGTCTCGACCTCGGCGGCGGCCAAGAGCATCGTGGTCGACACGGTCCACGCCCAGGCGGCGCCGCGGCCCGAGAGTCCCTACGCCCTCCGGGTCGACGTGGCGGACGACAAGACCAGCGTCGCCACGACGGTCGACGAGACCGTCAAGCTCGCTTTCGGCGGCTTCGTCGGGGTGCCCACCGTCAAGGTCTCGGTCCGCTCGACGGTCCGCGTCGTCGGCAAGATGCGCCTGTGTCTCCTGACGCTGGACCCGCTCGCCGCCGGCGCGTTCGAGCTGGAGAAGAGCGCCGAGGTGACCGCCCAGGATTGCTCGCTCTACAGCAACTCGCAGAGCCCGCGCGGCATGGTCGGCAAGGACAGCGCCTATGCCCGGGCGCAGACGATCTGCACGGCGGGCGGCTTCGACGGCGCCCGCGCGAATTTCGCGCCGCCGCCGCAGACGGGTTGCCCGCCGATCCAGGACCCCCTGAAGGACCGGGCAGCGCCGCCGGTCGGCGCGTGCACGGCGATCCCGTCCTCGGCGAACAGCAAGCGCGACACCTCCGGCAACATCGTCGACCAGAGCGTCACCCTCGATCCGGGCACCTATTGCGGCGGCCTGTACATCACCAAGAACGCCTCCGTGACGCTGCGCGCCGGCATCTACGTGATGAAGGACGGCCCGCTCATCGTCGACAAGAACGCCGCCATGATGGGGACCGACGTCGCCTTCTACTTCACTGGCAACAAGGGCGGTCTGCTCTTCGACAAGAAGACCACGATCAGCCTGTCGGCGCCGACCACCGGCCCCATGGCCGGCCTGCTGATGATGGAAGAGCGCACGGTCAGCGATCCCGTCGACCCCGCGGCGATCCTCGCCGGCCTGGTGGACCAGATCGTCACGCCGCTGCTGCCCGGGCCGCCGCCACCGTCGCCGACCCCGCCGCCGCTGGCGGCGACCAAGCCCATGCGGACCTACCGCATCATCAGCGACAACGCGCGGACCATGCTGGGGACGCTCTACCTGCCGGCCGGCCGCGTGGTGATCGACGCCGACAAGCCCGTCGCCGACCAGTCGGCCTACACGGTGATCGTGGCCCAGCAGGTCAACCTGTACCAGGGCCCGAACCTCTATCTGAACGCGAATTACGACGGGACTAGCGTGCCGGTGCCGAAGGGGGTCGGACCCCTCTCGGGCAAGCTGCTGCTGTCCCAGTAGGGAGGACGCGATGCGGATCCTGTGTCGACTACTCGTCGCCTGGGAGTGACACGGTGCTCGCGCTGATCCTCGACGATTCCGAGATGAACAACCTGCTGATCATGCAGGCGCTCAAGCCCGTGGCCGACTGCGAGCCGGTCGCCTTCACGTGTCCCGTGACGGCGCTCGACTTCCTGCGGGCGCATGTCGACCGGATCGGGGTCGTCGTAACCGACTACGACATGCCCGGCCTGACGGGCCTCGAGGTGATCGCGGCGGCGCGGGCGGTCCCGGGCTTCGCGCACGTGCCGATCGTGATGGTGACGAGCCTCGACCAGCGCAGCCTGCGCCACGAGGCCCTGCGCGCGGGCGCGACCGACTTCCTCGGCAAGCCCTGCGATCCCGTGGAGATCCAGGCCCGCATCACCAACCTAATGAAGATCAGCGCGGCCCACCGGCAGGAGCAGGACCGGGCCGCGTGGCTCGCCCGCGAGGTCGCGGCGGCGGTTGCCGTCATCGAGGCGCGGGAGCGCGAGATCATCGCCCTGCTGATGCGGGCCGCCGAGCACCGCGACACCGATACCGGCGACCACATCGCCCGGGTGGCCGGCTACGTGGGCGTCATCGCCCGGAACCTCGGCTTCGGCCCGGAGGAGATCCGGATCCTGAAGCTCGCCTCCACGATGCACGACGTCGGCAAGATCGGCGTGCCCGACGCGATCCTGCTCAAGCCCGGACCGCTCTCCGCCGAGGAGCGCGCCGAGATGGAGAAGCACGCCGAGCGCGGCCGGCGGATCCTGGAGGGCAGCACCTCCGACGTCGTGCGGCTCGCCGCCGAGATCGCCGAGAGCCACCACGAGCGCTGGGACGGCACCGGCTACCCGAAGGGCCTGCGCGGCGAGGGGATCCCGCTCTCGGGCCGCATCGTGGCTGTGGCGGACGTGTTCGACGCCCTGGTGACCGAGCGGCCCTACAAGGCGGCCTGGACGCTCGAGCGGGCGCGGGCCTTCGTGGCGGACCAAGCCGGCCGCCACTTCGACCCGCGCTGCGTCGAGGCGTTCCTCGCGGGCTGGGACGCGGTGGCGCGGACCTGCCTGCGCGCCGCCGCCTGATCCGCTCCCCGGTACCGTCGCCCTACCGCCCCTCCCCCCCGCGATCGGGCCCGACCGGGCCACCTGAAGGAGCCGAGCGTGCATCTCGCGTGGCTGAGGCCGAGGCGCTCCCTGGCGGGCCGGCTGGCTCTGGCGGTGACCGGCGCCGTCACGGCGGCGCTCGTCCTGGCAGCGGCCCTGTCGGTCTGGCGCGAGGTCGCCCGCTACGCCGCCGACAAGCAGGCGGCGCTGGAAGCCGTCGCGCAGGTCTTCGCGCATGGCGGCGCCCGGGCCACCGCGGCGGGCGACGCCGACGGGGCGGACGCGTCGCTGCGGGCGATCGGCAAGGTGCCGTCCATCGTCTACGGGGCGATCGAGCGTCCGGACGGGTCCGTGCTCGCCGAGCAGGGGATCGGCCTGCGCCTGACCCGGGACGCCGCCCAGGACGGCGCGGACCTGTCGCTCCTGCACCTGCTCGCCACCCGGAGCCTCCAGGCGACCGCGCCGATCGTGGAGAACGGGGTCCCGGTCGGTCGGGTCGTGCTGATCGGCGAGACCGACGACATCCTCGGCCATCTCTGGGCCGCCGCGCAGAACGCCGCGCTGGCGGCGCTGCTCGCCGTCGCGATCGGCGTCGGCGTGTCGCTCTACCTGCAGCGCAGCGTCACGCGCCCGCTCGCCGCCCTCGCCCGCACCATGGAGGCGGTCCGCCTGCGCCACGATTACGCGCAGCGCGCGCCCGTGGGCGGCGACGACGAGGTCGGCGCCCTGGCGCGGACCTTCAACGACCTGCTCTCCGCGGTGAACGAGCGCGATCACCGCCTCGCCGCCCACAGCGCCCACCTCGAGGCGGAGGTCAGCGCCCGGACGTCCGACCTGAGCGAGGCCAAGCAGGCCGCCGACGCCGCCAACGCCGCCAAATCGGCCTTCCTGGCCACGATGAGCCACGAGATCCGGACCCCGATGAACGGCGTCCTGGTCATGGCCGAGCTGCTGGCGGGGTCCGACCTGCCGGCGCGCCAGCGCCGCTACGCCGAGGTCATCGCCCGGTCCGGCCGGTCGCTCCTGGCGATCATCAACGACATCCTCGACTTCGCGAAGGTCGAGGCGGGCAAGCTCGAGCTCGAGCGCGTGCCCGTGAGCCCCGCCGAACTCGCCGACACCGCGGTGACGCTCTTCGCCGAGCGGGCCCGGACGGCCGGGCTCGACCTCGCGGCCGAGGTCGGGCCGGAGGTGCCGCGGGCGATCCTCGGCGACCCGGTCCGCCTCGGGCAGGTGCTGAGCAACTTCGTGTCGAACGCGCTGAAGTTCACCCAGGCCGGCCACGTCGCCGTCCGGATGACGGTCGATGCCGCCGACGGGTGCCTCGTGGTCGCCGTCTCCGACACCGGGATCGGCATCCCGCAGGACAAGCTGGCGACGATCTTCTCGGCCTTCTCGCAGGCCGACCAGTCGACGACCCGCCGGTTCGGCGGCACCGGCCTCGGGCTCTCGATCGCCCAGCAGATCGTCGCCGCGATGGGCGGCACCGTGGCGGTGACGAGCCGCGTCGGCGCCGGCTCGACCTTCTCGGCGCGCATCCCCCTGACCGTCGCCGAGCCGGCCTGCCCGGTCCGGCGCCGCGACGCGGTGCCGGCCGCGATCGCGCTCGACACGGCCGGTCCCGCCACCCGCGCCGCCCTCGCGGCCGGCCTGCGCGCGGCCGGCTTCGCGCCGGTCGCGCCGGGGAGCGCCGCCGACCACTGGATCGGCGACGCGGCCGCCCTCGTGGCGGCGGGCCGCCGGCCGGACCGGGCCGTGCGGGTGCTCGCGGTCGCGGTCGCGGGACCGGGCGACGGCGCGGCCGACGCGGCGCTCCGCGCCGGTCTCGCCGACGCGGTGCTGCGCTGGCCGGTGACCCAGGCGGAGTGGCAGCCCGTCCTGGCGGCGCTGGCCGCGGGCGACGCCCTCGCCGCGGCCGCCTCCCCGGCCTCGCCCGCCGGCACGGAGGAGGCGCTCCCGCGATTCCCGGCCGCGCGGGTGCTCGTCGCCGACGACAGCGCGGTCAACCGCGAGGTGGCCCTCGAGGCGCTGGCCCGCTGCGGCGTGACCGATGTCGTGACCGTCGAGGACGGGGCCGCGGCGGTGGCGGCCGCCGAGACGCAACGCTTCGACCTGATCCTGATGGATGGCAGCATGCCGGTCCTGGACGGCTTCGCGGCCGCGCGGCGGATCCGGCAGCGCGAGGCGGCCACCGGCGGGCGCGTCCCGATCGTCGCCCTCACGGCGCACGTCCTCGGCGAGGCCGCCGACGCCGCGGCGGCGGCCGGCATGGACGGGACGCTCCTGAAGCCCTTCACGCTGCGGCAGCTCGCCGACCTGCTGCAGGCGCAGGTCCCGGCGCTCCGCGTCGCGCCGGCTGCCGCCGCGGCGCATACCGTGACGCCGGCCCCGGTCGCTCCGCTCGCCGCGCCGGCCGTCGCGAACGCCGCCGACGACCTCATCGACGCCGAGGTGATCGACGGGCTGCTCGGCCTCGGAGATGGCGCCTTCCTCGACCGCGTCCTCGACCTGTATCGGTCGCAGGGTCCGGTGGCGCTCGCCGGTCTGAGAGCCGCCCTCGCCGCCTCCGACCAGCCGGCAATCGCCCGGGCCGCGCACAGCCTCAAGTCGATGAGCGCGAATGTCGGCGCGCGCGTCCTCGTGGCGCGTCTGCGCGTCATCGAGGAGGACGCGCGGAGCGCGGCCTGCGTCGAGCGGGCGGACGCGTGCGACGCCCTGGACAGCCTGCTCGCCGCGACGATCCGCGGCCTCGAGGAGCGGACGCGGTCCCGGGCGGCGGCCGCCTAGGATCGTCGCGGGCGACCCCGGCGGCCGTCGGCCCGGCCTATTGAAGCGTTCAGGAAAAGTATTCCATCGGGAGACCGCCCGATTTCGCAGACCTGCCCTGCGATGCGGCATCTGGCATGCCAGCAGGGTCCGCCGTACGGTTGCGCTTCCTCCCAAGCACTCCCTCAGCCCGCCCGGTTCGCCGCGGCGGGCTTTTTCGTCGGCGCTGCCGGCGGGCCGCGGACTGTCCCGACCGCGTCCGCGTGCCGACCTGGCTCGGGATCAGGTGATGAGCATGCGGCGGGTGAACATCGCGGCCGCGAACAGCACGGCGGCGCCGGCGGTGATGATGCTCGTCATCAGGATGCGGCGCGGCTCGGTCGAGGATCCGGCCTTGATGGGCTCGACGATCGGCACCAGGGCCACGACCTGCTGCTGGGCCACGATGCGGGCCCGGTCATAGGCCAGCTGCACGTCGCGGTGATACTTCTCGGCATTCTCGCGCTCGTGCTCGAGATCCTCGAACCGCGTGAGCGCGTCCGAGAGGCGCCGCTTCTCGGTCGGCGCGGTGCCGGCCAGCTGCTGCTGGACCCGCGCGATGTTCGCGTCGAGATCGCCGATCTGCTGCTTCAGGTCGACGATGCTGCGGGATTGCGGGCCGAGGTCCCGCTGGAGCACCGCCAGCTGGACGGCGAGCTTGGTGCGCGTCTCCCGCAGTTCCGAGACCGACTTGATGGTGGCGGTGTTCGACTTGATGACGTCGAGCACGCCCTCGCGGTTGCGCAGCTCGTTCAGGGCGGCGTTGGCCTTGGCCTCGCGCTCCTCCGCGAGCTTCAGGACGCGCGTGCTCACGTCGAGGGCGTCCTTCCGGGACGGCAGGCTGAGGTCGTTCAGCATCCGCTCCGTATCCGTCATGACCGCCTTGGTGATGGCGAGCGACTCGTCGGGATCGAAGGCCTCGACGGTCAGCGACATGATGCCGGACGCCGATTCGACGTCGACGTCGACCCGGCGGCGCCAGTACCGCAGGAACTTCTCGACCGGCTTCTCCGGGTTGAAGCGGGAGAACATGTCGATGTCGTCCCGACCGAACCACGCGCGGATCGGGAGTTCCGCCGCGACCGCTTCGACCATGGGCCGGCTGTGGATGTATTCCTGCGCGATGAGCGTTTCCTGGGCGACGGTCGCCTTGATCACACCGGCATTCGTGCCGACCGTGTCGGGCGTCGCCTTGTCGGCGGTGCCGATGGTCGGCCGGATCGCGAACCGCGCCTCGGTGACGTAGCGGTCGGAGGCGATCAGCCCGTAGTAGATCCCGGCGGCCAGGGTCGGCAGGACGAAGCAGACGACGAACAGGAGCGGCAGCCAGGGGTCGCTTTTGACGTGGCTCTGGTACGAGCGCACGCCCTTCTTGGTGTCGGGCAGGCCCGGGAGGCGCGCGAACTGCCGCAGCGACTGCGCGATCACCTTGTTCCGGTCGATGCCTTTCAGAGGCCGGCCCTGGGCTTTCTCGACCTGCATGTCCATCGTTGCTTCTCGAAGCTCGGGCTTGCGCGGGCGTCGTCGACCCGCGCGGCTTTCACGCCGCTCGCGCAGCCCATCACACGGACAGGCGGCGAAAGCATGTCAGCCGCGCCGTGCCCCCTCCCCCGTGCGGGAGGGCGTTGGGGAGCGGCAGGACGCTTCGAGGTGGAGCGCGCCGTGGAGCCGCTGGGTCCGGATGTGCCTCGTCCGGACGGACCTGATCCCCGACCGGGCGCTCCGCGAGAGCAGACCTCTCCCGACGGATCTCGGGCCTGACCGAGATCCGCGCCGGACCGGTCGGGACCGGCGCTAAGGACTGTCCGCGATCGTGACCTGATCGGCGACACCGTCGGTCTTGCCGCTGAGGCCCGGCACCTCGTCGAGCTGCCGCAGGCTGGTGAACCGGCCGCGCTCCTCCCGGTAGCGCACGATCTCGAAGCCGTGGCCCTTGAGTGCCGGAACGCTGTCCAGTTCCTCGGCCGTCGCCGTGTTGAGATCGATCACGGTGGTGCCCTTCCGCGCCGGTCGGCGCCGTACTCGGTCGCTCCGGTCCCGCGCCGGCCCGGGCGCCTCAGCGGATCGGATCGGCGCGGAACTGCCCGTGGGCGGGCTCGGACGCCCGACAGCGGCAGGCGGGTGGCAGGCCGGTCGGGCCCGTGCGGTTCGGCCCCTCACGGCTCAACAGGCGCAGCAGAAGATGCTCGAGCGGCGCTGCCTGGTAGGGCTTCTGGAGCACCGGAACCGCCTGATAGGCGGCGTCCAGGCCGTGCTGCCCGTACCCGGTGGCGAACAGGAACGGCGTATCGCGCGCCAGCAGCAGGTCGGCGACCGGGTAGCTGCGCGCCTCGCCGAGATTCACGTCGAGCACCGCCAGATCGAACGCCTCGGTCCGGGCATGGGCCAGGGCCTGCTCGAGGCGCATCGCCACCACGACCTCGCAGCCCAGGTCGAGCAGCATGTCCTCGGCGAGCATGGCGACGAGGCTCTCGTCCTCGACCAGCAGGACCCGGCGTCCGGCGAGCGGCGTCATGGCGCGCGCGGCCCTTCGACCGCCTCCTGGCCGATCCAGCCGAGCCGGGTCAGCGGGATCCGCATCTGGCAGGTCGCGCCCGCCGGCGCGAAGGTGATCGCCGCGCTGCCGTCGAACTCCAGCGGCAATTGCCGCTCGATGAGCCGTGAGCCGAACCCCTTCCGGGTCGGGGGCGTGACTGGCGGGCCACCCCGCTCCTCCCAGAGCAGGTCGAGCTGCTGACGGCCGTCATCGCGATCGTGAAGGGACCAGGTCACCGCGACCCCGCCCTCGGGCGTCGACAGGGCGCCGTACTTCGCCGCGTTGGTCATCAACTCGTGGAGGGCCATTGCCAGCGTCACTGCCACCTTAGGGTGCAGTCGCGCGTCCGGCCCTTGTAACCGGAAGCGGCCGGCATCGACCTCTGCCAAAAGGTGGGGGGCGAGCGCGCGCTCGACAACGCCGCGCAGGCTGGCGCTCTCCCAGTTGTCCTCGACCAGCACGTTGTGGGCGTTGGACAGGGCCGCCATCCGGGCGTCGAAGACGGCGCGCGTCGTCTGGTCCGTCTGCCCGCGGAAGGTCTGCGCGGCGATCGACTGCACCGTGGCGAGAGTGTTCTTCACCCGGTGATTGAGCTCGTTGATCAGCAGGCGTTGGCGCTCGGCGGCCGCCTTCTCCTCGCTGATGTCGCGGACCTCGATGATCGTCCCGATGATGTTGGTCGCGTCATCGCGGATCGGGCTGGCAGTGAACGCCACGGGGAAGAAGTGCCCGTCCCTGTGCACGAACACCTCCTCGCCGCGCTCCTGATTGTTCTCCGGGAAGGCGCGGTCGATCGCGCACTCCTCCAGCGGGAAGGGCCTTCCGTCCGGGTAGGTGTGGTGGACGATGTCGTGCAGCGGGCAATCGCGGGCGAGGACTTCCCGCAGCGTCCAGCCGGTCAACTGCTCGGCGGCGCGGTTCATGTAGATGCAGTGCTGGCGGTCATCCATCAGGAAGATGGACACCGAGGCGTTGTCGAGGACCGCGTTGAGGCGACGCTCGCTCTCGAAGAGCTGGCCCGACCCACGCCGCAGGCTCGCCAGCGGCGCGCTGGCGGCGGACGAGGATTGAAACGGCTGCCGCGAGTTCGGCACGGTCACGACCCTTCACGCGGGTTGATCTGAGATACCCTGCGCGCGATCCTGGTGGACCTTCGGGACTGGGCACGGTGGGTGGCTGGCCGCGCCGGACGGCCTAGAGGTGGGAGCGTGCAACGCACCATGCGGAGCCGTTGTTCCGCCGCGCGGACGGTCCGGCCGCGCCGTTCCGCCCGGGTCCATATCACGCGGGTCCATATCACGCGGGTCCGGATCACGCGGGTCCGGGCTCCGGGCGGCGCGCGAACAGGGCGGCCCAGTCGGCTCGACGCTCCTGCGGGACGAGGAAGAAATCCCACGTCACGTAGTCACTGACCGCGAGCCACGTGCTCGCATCGTCGATCAGGTTTCCGGTGATGTCCGCGCAGATGTAGCCGTGGCTCTCGGCGAACCGGTAGAGGGAGTCCTGCGCGTGCCCGTAGGCGGAGTAGCCGGCCCAGCCGTACTCCACGCTGACGATCGGGCGGCATCGCCGGAGGAGCTGGGCCGCGCCGCTCAGAGCGTTCAACTCCCCGCCCTCGATGTCCATCTTGATGTAGGCCACCGCGGGGACGTGACCGAGGGCGGTATCGAGCCTCTCCGTCCTGACCTTGATGGTCTTGGACGTGATGGCGGGACTGCTGAAGTAGCGGGCGAGGAGCCCGCTCTCGCCGGGCACGCTCGCGACCGTGAAATCGGTGCGCCCCGCCGCGTCGGAGAGGGCGACGTCGTGCAGCTCGACCTCGGGTCGTCGGCCGAAACGCCCCGCCAGATCCTTCATCAGGAACGGGATCGGCTCGAAGGCGTGGACCTTGCCGGTCGGGCCGACGATGTCGACGAACGCGACGAGGTGGAGCCCGGTATGGGCGCCGACGTCGACGACGACATCCCCCGGAGCGAGGAAGCGGCTGTAGCCCTGCCGCAGGATGCGCTCGTAGTCCGGGACCTGACCGGCGTCATGAACCGCCCTGAACGCGTTGGCGGCGGCGACGGCAGGATGCATGCGCAGGGTCCGTTCAGAGGAGGCGAGCCCGGAGGGTCGGCGAGGTCGCGCCCATGGTAGGCCGCCCTGTGCCGGCTATGCCAGCGCGCCGCGGCGGGGTGCCGACGCCCGCCGCGAGCCCCGACCGGATCAGGCGGGCCGGCCCTTCCCGAACCGCTTCAGCAGTCGCTCGCGCTTCAGGCGCGACAGGCGGGCGATCCAGAACACGCCGTCGAGCTGGTCGATCTCGTGCTGGAGGACCGCGGCCGGGAAGCCCTCGGTCTCCTCCTCGTGGGCGGACCCGTCGAGGTCGCGGTAGCTCAGGCGGATGCGGGCGGCCCGGGTGATCCGCTCGCGCACCCCCGGCATGCTGACGCTGCCCTCGTCGTAAGCCTCCGTGTCGGGGGACGCCCAGGACACGACGGGGTTCACGTAGACGCGGGCGCTCTCGTCCGGCGACATCCGTACCACCACGAGGCGCGCGGGGACGCCGATATGCGGGGCCGTCAGGCCGATGGCGCTTTCGGCCATGAGCGTGTCCCGGACGTCGTCGGCGAGGGCCCGCAGGGCCGCGTCGAACGCGACGACCGGTTCGGCCGGGCGCGTCAAGCGGGGATCGGGAAACAGGACGAGCGGGCGCGCCGGCATGGTTGATCAGTCCGCGTGGGTCGTTTCACCAGCGGCGCCGCGAGGGCCCGCCGCGCGCCATGCAAGCCGCGCTGCGGGGCGGATCGTCAAGACCGGCGCGCCGCAGGCCCGGCCGCGTCGCCGGGTCCCGGGCCGGCCGCGACGGCGCGCGCGACGTGGTGGAGCTTGTCGGGATTGCGCGTGATGTAGATGGCGTCGATCCGGCCGTTCTCGATCGCGAGGGCCGTCGTCTGCAGGAGGCCGCCGCGCTCGCGGGTGACATAGCCCGGAAGCCCGTCGATCCACACGAACCCGACCAGCGCCGCCCGGCCGTCGCCCCACTTGCGCCGCGCGCCCGCGTAGAGCCGGAGCAGGCGCTCGAGCCCCCGGATCGGGTTGACGAAGGCGAGCACCTTGCCGCCGCCGTCCGAGGCGAGCGTCACGCGATCGGCGAGCAGCGTCCGCAGCCCCGCGACATCGCCGCTCGCGGAGGCCTCGAAGAACGCCCGGGCGACGCGCTCGCCCTCGTCGCGGGTCACGGGAAAGCGCGGGCGCGCGGCCCGGACGTTCCGGCGCGCGCGCGCCGCGAGCTGGCGCACGGCCGGCGCCGCCCGCCCGAGCGTCTCCGCGACGTCGCCGAGCGGCAGGCCGAACACGTCGTGGAGCAGGAAGGCCGCGCGTTCCAAGGGAGACAGCCGCTCGAGCGCGAGCATCAGCGTCAGCGTGAGGTCGTCCTCGTCCACGCCGTCCGCCCCCGGCTCGACCAGCGGCTCGATCAGCGGTTCCGGCAGCCAGGGGCCGACATAGCTCTCCCGGCGCGCGCGCGCCGACTTGATCTGGTCGAGGCAGAGGCGCGTCACGACGCGCGCGAGGAACCGGTCGGGCGCCGCGACCCCGCTTCGGTCCGCCGCGACCCAGCGCAGCCACGCGTCCTGCACGACGTCCTCGGCCTCGCTGCGCGAGCCGAGCATGCGGTAGGCGATGCGCAGGAGCCGGGGACGGTGGGCCTCGAAGGCGGCGGTCCCGTCCCCGCGCCCCGGCGGCATGACCGGACCGGAGGCCTGATCGCGTCGGGGCGGAGCCCGCCCGCGGGGAAGGTCGGGTCCCGTCATGTTGTCGCGAGCCAGGTCTCGAAGCGCGTATCCCCGAGGCGGGCCGCGGCCGCGTCGTCGGGGACCAGGGAGCCTCGCGCCAGCGCGGCACCGAAGTAGCGGGCCGCGGCGTCGACCGTCACCGCGCGGCCGTCGCCGGCGGCCGCCACGCGCCGGGCGACGAACGCCCGGAACGGCAGCCGCTCCGGCCCCGCGACGTCGATCGTCCCGTCGGCGGGCGCGCCGACGGCCACCGCGGCGAGCGCCGCGGCCACGTCCGCCGCCGCGACGGGCTGGAAATCCGCGTCCGGCACGAGGATCCGCTCCCCGACCGCGAAGGCTTCGGCGATCGTCGCGACGAACTCGAAGAACTGGGTGGCGCGGACGATGGTGTAGGGAAGGCCCGACGCCGCGATCAGCCGCTCCTGCGCGACCTTCGCCCGGAAGTAGCCGTTGCCGTCCGCGCGGTCCGCGCCGACGATCGAGAGGGCGACGTGGTGCTTGACGCCCGCCTGCCGGCCGGCGGCGAGGAGGTTGCGGCTCGAGCGCTCGAAGAAGTCGCGCACCGCCGCCTCCTCGAAGGAGGGCGCGTTGGCCACATCGACCACGGTGTCGGCGCCGACGAGAACCTGGGCCAAGCCGGCGCCGGTCACGGCGTCGACGCCCGTGCTCGGGGAGGCGGGGACGGCCTCATGGCCCGCGCGCTCCAGCTCGGCCGTCAGATGCCGGCCGATCAACCCGCTGCCGCCGATCACCACGATCTTCATGACGTCTGTCTCCCGCGCGGACCGGGCCGAGGGGCACCCTGCCGCTCCGGCGTCCCGGTCGGCGACAGGACGATGCAGCATCCCGGTTTGTGACATCCCGCCGCAAAAAGCGACGGCCGCGGCGTTGCGAGAGGCCGCGACCGGCGCTACGGAGGCCCGCCGCCGGAGCCGAGACGCCGATGAGACTGACCCTGACCGCAATGCCGCCCCGCCTTGCCGCCAGGACCGTCTCTCCGCATGCCAGCACAGCTCGCCCTCCTGAACCTCGCGTGGACCGCGCCTGACGGGCGCGCCGTCCTCTCCGGCATCACCGCCAGCTTCGGGCAGGAGCGGACCGGCATCGTCGGCCGCAACGGCGCCGGCAAGAGCACGCTCCTGAACCTCCTGGCCGGCCGCCTCGCGCCGATGGGCGGCAGCATCCACCGCGACGGCACGGTCGCCCTGCTGCGCCAGTTCGCGGGCCCGACCGCCGACGAGACCGTCGCCGACCTGTTCGGCGCGACGGCGGGCTTGGCGCTGCTCCGCCGCGCGGAGGCCGGTGCGGCGGAGGCCGACGAGCTCGCCGTCGCCGACTGGACGCTCGCGGAGCGCCTGACGGGAGCGCTGGCGCGGATGGGCGTGGCGGTGGGGCCCGACACGCCGCTCCGGCGCCTCTCCGGTGGGCAGCGCGCCCGCGCGGCGCTGGCGGCGGCGATCTTCGCCGCGCCGGATTTCCTGCTCCTCGACGAGCCGACCAACGACCTCGATCGCGACGGGCGGCGGGCGGTCCAGGAACTTCTGCAGGTGTGGCGCGCCGGCGCGATCGTGGTCAGCCACGACCGGGCCCTGCTCGATGCGATGGACGCGATCGTGGACCTCGCGCCGGGGGAGGCGACCCGCTACCGGGGCAATTTCGACGCCTTCCGGCAGGCCAAGGCGACGCGTCTCGCCGCGGCCGAGCACGACCTCGCGGTCGCCGAGAAGCGGGCGACGGACCTCGCCCGCCGGGCGCAGGAGCGCGTCGAGCGCCAGCAGCGCCGCGACGCGGCCGGGCACCGCCGCTCCGCGAAGGGCGACCTGCCCCGGATCCTGGCCGGGGCTCGCCGGGACAACGCGGAGCGGACTGCGGGCGGGAGCGCGCGCCTCACCGAGCGCCAGCGCGCCGGCGCCGAGGCCGATCTGGCGGAGGCCCGGGACCGGATCGCGGCGGTGAAGCCGGCCGCGATCGCGCTCCCACCGAGCGGGCTCCACGCCGGCCGGCGCGTCCTCGCGCTCACCGACGTGACGGTCGGCTACCGGCCGGGACAGCCGGTCCTGCGGGACGTGTCCCTCGCGGTCACGGGTCCGGAGCGCGTCGCCCTCCGCGGGCGGAACGGCTCGGGCAAGTCGACCCTGCTCGCGCTGGTCGCCGGCCGCCTCAGCCCGTGGTCGGGCCGCGTCTCGGTCGGGGTGCGCGCCGCGCTGCTCGACCAGCGCCTCGACCTCCTCGACCGCGACCGGACCGTGGCGGAGAACTTCGCGCGTCTCAACCCGGAGGAGGACGCGAACGGGTGCCGGGCGGCGCTAGCGCGGTTCCAGTTCCGGGCGGCGGCCGCGGACCGCCCCGTCGCGGCGCTGAGCGGCGGCGAGCGGGTCCGGACCGCCCTCGCCTGCGTGCTCGGCAACCGCGCGCCCCCGCCCCTCCTGATCCTCGACGAGCCGACCAACCACCTCGACCTGGACGCGGTCGAGGCTCTCGAGGCCGGGTTGGCGGCCTATGACGGCGCGCTCCTCGTCGTCAGCCACGACGCGGCCTTCCTGGACGCGTTGGGGATCACCCGGCGCGTCGACCTCGACGACCTCGCCGACCGGCCCCGCGCCTGAGGGGGGCATCCGGAACGGCGGCGGGACGGGACGCATTCGCCGCCCCCTACCCCGCCGGGTCTTCAGGAGGCGTCGGTTCAGTCCGCACGCGTCCCGGCCGGATCGAGCCGGAGGGTGAACAGGCGCAGGACGGTGCGGGTGCCGCGCACGGGCCCGACAGCCACGATCCGCGCCCCGCCGGACGGCGCCGCCCGGACGACCGCCTCGGAGGCGAGGCAGTCGCAGGGCAGCGCGCGGGTCATCTGTTCCAGCCGACGGGCCACGTTGACGGTGTCGCCGACTGCCGTGAACTCGACCCGCTCCGCCCCGATGACGCCGATGTAGACCGGGCCGCGATGCAGCCCGATGCCGACCCGCACCGGTGGCAGGCCGGCCTGTCCGCGCTCCCGGCTCCAGGTCGCCATCGCGGCCGCGAGCGCGCGGGCCGCCGCGACGGCGCGACCGGCATCCCCGGGCGCCGCGTCCGGCACGCCGAACACCGCCATCACCTCGTCGCCGACGAACTTGTCGACGAAGCCGCCCGCCGCCTCGATCGCCCGCGCGGCGCGGGACCGGAACGCGGCGAGGAACGCCGCGACCTCGCCGGGCGCCATGCCCTCGCAGAGGCGGGTGAAGCCGCGGATGTCGGCGAAGAGCACCGTCGCCTCCTGCTCCCAGCCGGGGCGCCGGGCGGCGCGATCCGTCTCGGCGACCCATCGGGCGACCGTCGGCGCGGTCAGGCGCGCGAGGTTGTTCCGCTGCCGCGTCGCGGCGCACGCGGCCCCGCGCAGGCGCTGCACCCGCAGCGAGAGCCATGCCAGGGCGAGCCCGCCGAGCCCGACCGTGACGGGCTCGGGCGTCGTCGTGGCCGCAAGCGCCAGGAGCAGCGGCAGCGGCGCCGCGGCGAGGAGCCGGCCGCGCCCCGCCGCCGCGACGGCGAGGTGTCGGCGGAGGGGAACGGCCCGCGCCCGTCGCCCGACACCGCCAGCGAGCCCGGAACAGGCGTCCGCCGTGTCCGCGCGGGGCTCCCGCAGCGCCATCGCGGGCATCAGCAGCGCGAGCAGACCCGGGCGATGATGCGCTGCGCCCGGGAATGCTCCCGCTCCACGGCGGGGGAGCGGAGGTCTAGATCCGTCCGGAACGGGCGTGCCCGGGCGATCGCCGCGACGCTCGGGACGTCGGGCTGCGCGAAGCGCGGGATTGGCTGCGCCGGCGCGGCGGTCGGGGCCGCCAGGACTGTCAGCATCGTCCCGAGCGCGGTGGCTGCGGCGGCCCGTGTGCGGTGTGAGATCATGATCTCGTGCTCCTCGTGGTGGAGCGTCCGAAGTAAAAATCCGATCTTTCACCGCGATTTCGGCGGATCGGAAAACAATGACAGCAGACATGCGGCGCGAACGACGGGCGGGCGCGGGATCGTTGCCGGGACGGTCGTGACCCGGGTCCGGGCTCGTCGCCCCGACCGTCGCCCCGACAGTCGCCCCAATGGTCGCCCCGACACGCGAACGGCACCCGGTCCGCCGGACCGGGTGCCGTGATGGGCGCGGATGCGGGGGCCGTCCCCGCCGGGACGGTCCCGGGACGGTCCCACGCCGGGTGCGGCGGACGCTCAGGCGGCGCTGCGCGCGCGGCCGCCGTGGCTGGACAGGAGCCGCAGGATCTCGGCCTTCGCGTCGTAGGCGGCGAACTCGGCGGCGAGGCGTCGCGCCTCCCGGCGATGGCCGGGCGCGTCGAGCACGGTCCGCACCGCCTTCCGGATCGCCTCCGGCGTCGGGTCGTTCGCGGCGAGGTCGATCCCGGCCCCCGACCACGCGATGCGGGCGTTCACGTCGGCCTTGTCCTCGGTGAGGCCGGCGGCGACGAGGGGGATCCCGTGGCTCAGGGCCTGGTTCACGCTCCCGTAGCCGCCGTTGGTCACCATGGCGTCGACTCGGGGCAGCAGCCACTCGAAGGGCAGGTAGGGCGAGAGCCGCGCGTTGGCCGGGATCGGGCCGGGGATCGCTTCGAGCCCCCGGCCGCCGCCCGTCACCACGGTCAGGATGTCGGGCTCATCGGCGAGGGCCCGGAGGGCGGGGCCGACGAGCAGGCCGAAATCGTGGTTCGCGACCGTGCCCTGCGTGACCAGCACGACCTTGCGCGCGCCGTCGAGGTCGCCCGCCCAGGGCGGGAGCGCCGCCTGCCCCGGGACGATCGGCAGCGCCCCGATGAAGCGCACCGTCGGCGGCAGCGGGAACGGGTACTCGAAACTGGGGACGGTCAGCTGCAGGTAGGTGTCGGCGAGCCGGACCACCGCGTCGAACAGCGGCCAGGGCGGGGCGGCCCGGCCGAGTTCCGCCAGCTTGGCGGCGAGGCTCAGCCCGACCGGCCGGTCGACCGCCGCCTCGTAGGCCTCTGCGATGCGGCCGTAGGCGGCCTCCTGCTCGGGCGTCTCGGCCGGCGGGAGACCTAGGAAGGCCGGAGCCCGGTCGGGCCGCGCGCAGTGCAGGATCGACGTGCCGCACAGGACGATGGCGGGGCGCTCCGCGCGCGGCCCTAGCAGCAGCGGCAGGGCGCCGAAGAACATGTCGTCGCCGATCACCAGCGAGGCCGGGAAGGCCCGGAGCGCCGCGCGCAGGCCGCGCGCTTGGTCGGGGATGCGGTCGACGAACACGCGCTCCATGGCAACGCGCAGCCAGTCCGGTCCCGGCGCGATCTCTGCCAGTTCGGGCACGACCGCGCGGAGGTCGCGGCCGTCGAAATCCGCCGCGCCCGGCAGCGCCATGAAGCGGGCGCCGGCCGCCACGATGCGGTCGCGGAAGGCCGAGCCCGAGAGGACCATGACCTCGTGGCCGTCCGCGATCAGCATGTGGGCGATGGCGAGGAGGGGATTGAGATGGCCCGTGGCGGGCGTCGAGCAGAGGAGGACCTTCATCGCTTGTCCTTTCCGTGGGGGGCGTGGGGGCGCCGCGATCGCGGCGCGATCGCCGGGGCGTCCGGGAGCGAGGCTGGGGGCGGTCCGTTACGGCGTCGCTGCGGCGCGGGGCCGAAGCGGCTACGGCTGCAACGGTCACGCGTCGGACGCGCGGGAGACGGCGCGACAGGGTCGCAGCGGTCCGGAGGGGGCGGCGACTCCGGTCGAGGCAGCCGCGCCCTGGCCCCCTCGCCCGTGCGAGAGAGAGGACCTCGCTACGCGCGGCGAAGGGCTCGGCGAGCGCCGCCGTCCCCATCCGGTCGGGAACGGCGCTAGGCGGCGACCCGCAGCGCGTCGATGCGGCGGATGCCGCTGTGGCCGCGGAGGACCGGCATCGCGCCGGTCAGGCGCAGGCGCGGGGCGAGGCGCAGCACGGCGCCCAGTCCCTCCTCCAGCTCGACCCGCGCCAGGGCCTCGCCGATGCACCGGTGCGCGCCGCCGCCGAAGACCGGATGGAGGCGCGGGAGGTCGGCGCGCCGGATGTCGAACGTGTCGGGACGCGCGTAGACCGTCTCGTCCCGCATCGCCGACAGCGTCGAGAGTAGCATCAGGCTCCCGGCCGGCACGACGTGCCCGTCGAGGGGAATGTCCTCCCGGGCGACCCGGCCGGCGGAGCCGGCGCTCGGCTCGTAGCGGAGCGACTCCGCCACCGCGGCCGGAATCAGGTCGGGATCGCGGCTGACCGCCGCCCACTGCTCGGGATGCTGCAGCAGCAGCGCCACCTGCATGGCGCCGGCGACCCGGGTCGTGTCGGTGCCGCCGATGATCATCTGCACGAGCTGGATCACCACCTCCTGCTGCGTGAGCTCGCCGGCCGCCTCGGTCTCCGCGAGGAAGCGCGACAGGAAATCGGCGCGGGGCGCCGACCGGCGCGCGGCGAGGATCCCGGCCACGTAGTCCTGCAGCGCGACCGCCGCCGCCTCCAGATCGGGGATGTCCTCCGGTCCGAAGGTGAAGCTCAGCACCCGGGAGACCTCGTAGGCGAGGTGCGTGAACCGCGGGATGTCGTCGCGCGGCAGGCCGAGGATGTCGGCGATGACCTGGGCCGGGATCTGCGCGGTGTAGCGCGCGACGAGGTCGACCTCCCCGTCCCCCAGCCAGTCGCGGACGAGGCCCTCCGCGGCGACGCGGATCCGGGGCCGAAGGCCCTCGATCAGGCGCGCCGCGAAGGTGCGGGTGAAGGGCGAGCGGCGCCGGCGGTGGACCGCGCCGTTGGCCGTGAGCATGCCGTGCGCGAAGATGTCGAACAGCGCCCCCTCGGGGATCGCGCGCGACTCCGGATAGAGCGTCTCCGTGGCTTGGGCGCGGGGGTCGCGCATCAGCAGGTCGACGTCGCGGGCGCGGAGGACGAGGACGCCCGCGACCTCGTGGCCGACGAAGGGCAGCCGCGGCCGCCAAGCGCGGTAGACGCCGTGCGGGTCGGCCTCCAGCTCCGCCACCGTGAGCGTCGGGACGCCGGTCGGGACGCGGGTCGGGGAGCCGGTCGGGGCTTCGGGTGGGCCTGCCTGTCGCGTCAGATCTTCGGTCGCATTCATCTGTGGGTTCTCGCTGCTGTGTTGCGCGAGAACTTTCGGAAGCCCGGACTACAGGATGATTGCGGGAGCTGGGTCGAACATTACAGCCATAACATGCGGCGCGCCGGCGGCCCGGTCGCCGCCGCGGCCGCCTTGTGCGGAAGAGCACGCCGGTCGCCGCGCGGATGGTGTGTGAGATGTTCCGAAATCATGCCGTAACTTGACCCTTCGAAAAAGGCGCCGCTTCGCAGAAGGAGAAGTCCTCATGGTTGCAGGGCTGGCGAATACGGACGACGTCTTCGAGACGCTGCTCCGACGGACGATCACGGACTTCGTGATCGGCGGTATGGACCACGGGATCCCGGACGAGGACGGTCTGATCGTCCGCCTGAGACAGTACGAGCAGCGGGCGCGCCAGGAGCAGCTGAGCTCCCAGACGCTCCAGGTCATCTCGTCGGCGCGGCGCCTCCTGGGCGACCGGACGGAGGCCGGCCGGGCGTCCTGACGCGCTCCGCGCCACGGGTCGCGGGACGGCCTCTGCGGAGGGCGCCGCCCTGCCTGACGGGCGTTGGTCCCGCGGCGTCCCGCTACCGCGCGCGCGGCCGCAGGCCGACCGCCAGGAAGCGCTCGATCATCGCGTTGACCTGCTCGGCCACCTCGATCGTGTTGAAGTGGCCCGCCAGCAGCGTCTGGGCGGTGACGAGCTGCGGGCAGAGCTCCCGCAGCCGGTCGAGGTCGCGGGCCTCCGCCACGAGCGGCACGTCCGCCGAGATGTAGGCCATCGGGACCCGGCAGGCGCGCGCGGCCGGGACGGGATCGTGGGCCAGCACCATGTCGCGCAGCGCCGCGTAGGCCACGTGCTGGGGTGTCCGCTGGCAGGGGCCGAGGATGAACGTCTCGAAGATCGCCTTCCGCCGGGCCGGGTGGTCGTAGGCGCCGCCGATCGCCCAGGCCATCTCCCGCACGACGGACCGGTAATCCGGGCCGCCGACGCCCGCCAGCAGCCCCTCGATCGCGGCGCCGCCCGCCGCGTCCGCCGACGGCAGGACGATCGAGTCGATCATGACGAGGCCGGCGGCGAGGTCGGGATGGCGGCCGCACAGCTCCAGCGCCACCGCACCGCCGAAGCTGTGGCCGATCACGATCGGCTTCACGAGGCCCAGCGTCCGGCTCTGCCACGCGACGTCCTCGGCGAAGCCCGCGACCGTGTAGTCGCGCTCCGGCGCGTCGCTGGCGCCGTGGCCGCGCAGGTCGACCGCCACGACGCGGCGCGTCCGCGCGAAGTGCCGGATCTGCGGCGTGAAGATGCCGTGGTCCCCGGTCCAGCCGTTGATCAGCAGCAGCGGCTGCCCCTCGGGGGTGAGCGGCCCGGCCTCGATATGGGCGAGCCGGCCGCCGTCGTGCGTCAGGTGGAGGGGCTGCCAGGGGGGCGGATCGAAGAGCATGCGGGTTCTCCGTAGGGTCGGGAGGGCGCGCGGGGCGCCGGCCGGGCGAGACCCGCGTGGGCGGCGGCGGCCGCGAGGCTGCAGCCGAGCATCACGGCGGCCATCGACAGGGCGGACCGGCCGTCGAAGAACCGGGCGACGAGATCGCTGGCGACGGCCGCCGCGAGCATCTGCAGGAAGACCGCGACGGCGCTGGCCGCGCCCGCCGCCTCCGGGCTGCGCTCCGTCGCGCCGTGCACGGCGTTGGGCGACACGAGGCCGAAGGCCAGGGCCACGCCGACCATCGCGGCGACCACCGGCAGGCCCGCGGGCGGCCGGGCGAGCGCCGCGACGAGGAGCAGGGCCGACGCGCCGGTCGCGAGGGCGAGGCCGGCGGCGATCGCCCGCGGCGGGGAGACGCCCCGGGCCGCGAGCCGCCCGTTCAGGAAGGCGCCGACCATCACCGACAGGGAGCTCGCCCCGAAGACCAGCCCGTAGGCCAGCGGACTGAGCCCGAGGGCGTCGACGAACACCAGCGCCGAGCCGGTGATGTAGGCGAAGACCGCCCCGGCCGCCGCGGCGTTGCACAGGGCGTGGCCGAGGAAGACCCGGCTCGCCAGGATCCGCCCGTAGCCGCGCAGGATCCCCGAGGCCGGCCCGGGGCCCACGGCCCGCTGCAGGGGCTCGTCGATGTGCCGGATCGCCACCAGGGCCGCCAGGGCGGCGGCGACCGGCGCGGCGTGGATCAGGCGCCAGCCGCCGAGATCCATCAGCCCGGCACCGACGGTCGGGGCCACCATCGGCACCACGTTGATGGTGAGGACGACGAAGGACATCCGGGCGCGCGCGGCCTCGCCCTCGAACAGGTCGCGGACCATCGCGAGGACCGCCATGCCGGGGCCCGCCGCGCCGATTCCCTGGAGGGCCCTGAACAGCAGGAAGTCCGGCAGCGTCCGCGCCGCGCCGCAGCCGAGGCTGCCCACGACGAGGAGGAGGCAGCCGCAGACGATGGCCGGCTTGCGGCCCAGCCGGTCCGAGACCGGGCCGTAGACCAGCAGCGCGCCGCCGAAGCCGAGCAGGTAGACGCCCATGGCCGCGCCCATCGCGGTGGCCGGGACGTGCAGCGCGGTCGCCGTGTCCGACAGGCTCGGCAGGATCATGTCGATCCCGAAGGTCGGGAGCGCCGCCAGCAGCCCGAGGAGCGCCGAGAAGGCGGCCGAGCCGGGGCGGATGCGGGGCCGCGCCGGCGCGGGCGCGCGGATCAGGCCCAAAGCCGGTCTCCGCCCGGGGCGCCGCCGCGGTCCGCGGAGGCCCGGCGCGCCGCCACCATCGCGTCGATCTCGCGGACGAGGCCGCCCGCGTCGAGATCCGCCCGCACGGCCGCCCCGAGAACTGCGGCGGCCCTACGGAAGCCCGGCTCCGCCAGGAGCCGGCTCGCCGCCGCGGCGATCTCGGCCTCGCCCGCGTCGGCGGGCAGGCGCAGGCCGGCGCCGCGCAGGGCGACGCGGGCGGCGTTGTCGGCCTGGTCGCGGGCCAGGGGGATCACCAGCAGCGGCACGCCGTGCAGCAGGGCGCGGCTGACCGTGCCGTGACCGCCCTGGCACACCACCAGGTCGGCCTGCGCCATGAGGGCGTCGTGGGAGGCGGCCGCCACGACCCGGACGGCGGCGGGGGCGGCCAGGTCCGCGGGCCCGACATTCGGGCCGGTCGTCACGATGGTCTCGGCCTCGACCGCGCCGACGGCGCGCGCGACGCGCCGCAGCAGGTCGGTCTGGTTCTGGGCGCCGGTGCTGCCGGCGACGAGGATCCGCCGCCGTCCCGTACCGGACCACGCGTGCCCCGTCCCGCGGGACCAGCCCGGCTCGTCGAGCAGCGGGCCGATGTAGCGGTAATTGGCGGGCAGCGCCTGCGTGTCGAAGTCGAAGGCCCGGCTGACGGCCAGCAGGACGCGGTCGGCTTGATCGAAATGGGCGAAGGCGCTGGCGACCGGCGGCAGCCCGAAGGCGCGCCGCGCGGCGTTGAGCGCCGGCCGGCCCCGCTCCATCGCCGACACGATGGCGGCCGTCGCCGCGTCCACCGCGTCCCGCTCCGCCTCGGTCCGCGGCGGCGTCAGGCCGCTCGCGGCGGGCGGAATGCCGGGGAGCGGGCGGATGCTGATATGCGGCGACAGGACCGCGTGCGGCAGGTCGGCCGCCTCGGCCGCCAGGGCGCAGCCGGGCAGGAGGTCGAGGCTCAAGACGGCATCGGTCGGGAGGCGGCGGATCTCGTCGAGCGTGTCGGCCGCGTAGGCGCCGGCCGGGGAGAACATCGTCTGCCGCAGCCAGTCCGCGAGATCCGAGAAATCGGCCGGGTCGGCGTCGAGGCCGGTCGGGGCGCGGCGCCAGCCGACGAACGGGAAGCCCGCCGCCGCGACCTCCCCGCACATCGCCGGGTCGGCCATGACGCGCGGGCGGTGCCCCGCCCGGCGCAGCTGCCGGGCCGCCGTGAGCACGGGGCTGAGATTGCCGGTGGTGCCCCACGAGATGCAGAGGACGTTGAGCGACATGATCTGGATGTCCCGAGATGATCGCGCGCGGAGTCGCGTGGAGGCCGCGACTTGGCTGACCTCCCTGGAGCGGTCTGAAAGACGACGTGGAGCTCTCGACGCCAGGAGCGTCAGGTTCGGTGCCGATTTCTGCTGCTGATATCGCGCAAGAAATCGACGTAGTCCGGGTGGATACTGTGAATGCACCCGCCGAATGCGAAGCTGACCACCAGCGCGTCGAGCAGCCATCGTCCGTGGCGGGCGAGCGCCGGTCGCGGCGCGGCGATCGGGGACGAAGCCGGGCCGCCGCGCTCCCGCGCCGGGCGTCCCGACGGCCCGGGAAGACCAGCAGCGGGCTTCCGACAGTCGGGCTCGGACTTGCAGAGATTTCGGTGAAGGTGCGGACCGATATCCGGGATCGCGGCGTCAGTCATGATCACCTCTCTATTGTGAGAGCACGATCCTGGTTTCCACGGGTTACATCCCGGTGTCTCAACAAGATGATCTCGGTTACAGCCGTAACGGTGGCGTTTTCGTTTGTCCGATACGGTACGTGCCGGGACGAATGCTCGCGCTGTGCTGTCACGCACAATATGAAGCGCGCAATCTTTTAGGGGGCGTGGTATCAACTCAGCCGTGTAAGGCCCGATGACCGGACGCGCCCAGATTGGCCGCCGGGGCGGGCCGGCGACGGACGCGAAGGACATCCGCGTGGCGCTATCAGCCCGACCGGACGCTCCTCCCGCTCCCCGAACCGGCGCGTCGAGATCGTGCCGTCGCGGCGGGCCGCCGCGAACCGGAGGTGGCCATGATCGAATCCAGTCTGGACCGGGGTCAGAGTCGGAGCGCGCGCGCCGGCACGACCCGCATCCTCCTCGTCGAGGACGACGCGGGCATGCAGCGCATCGTCTCGGACCACTTCGCCGACCACGACGTCGCCGTGACGGCGGCGACCGACCGGGCGGAGGCGGAGAAGCGACTCGCGGAGGCCGAATTCGACCTCGTCGTGCTGGACCTGCGGCTGGGCTCGGAGAACGGGCTCGACCTGCTGCGCGACCTGCGGGCCCGGAGCGACCTGCCGGTGATCATCACCACCGGCCATCGCCGGGACGAGATCGACCGGGTGATCGGCCTCGAGCTCGGCGCCGACGATTACCTCGTGAAGCCATACGGGCTGCGCGAGCTGCTCGCGCGGGTCAGGGTCATCCTGCGCCGGGCCGAGGTGGCGCCCGCCCCGGCGCGGGTCCAGGAGTCCCACCGCAGCCGCTTCGAAGGCTGGGTGCTCGACCGGCGTCGCCGGCGCCTCACCAATCCCGAAGGCGCGGATGTCGCGCTCAGCAAGGGCGAGTACGCCCTGCTGGTGGCCTTCCTCGACGCGCCCCAGCGCCCGCTCAGCCGCGAGCAGCTCCTGCAGGCCACGCGCGTCCACGAGGACGTGTTCGATCGCAGCATCGACGTCCAGATCCTGCGGCTGCGCCGCAAGCTGGAGGTGGATCCGAGCGCGCCGCGCCTGATCGTCACCGAGCGCGGCGTCGGCTACGTCCTCGCCGCGACCGTCGAGAAGCTGTAGCCGTGACCCGGATCCGGGCCGGCCGATGGCGCGTCGCGGTCGCGGCGCTCCTCGGCAGCGCCGCGGCGCTCCTCGCCGCGGCCGCCCACGAGAGGCCAGCCGGCCACGACAGGCCGGCCGACACCGCGCTCTCCGCCGAGGCGGCGGACGCGCTGGGGGTGATCGCCCCGGTGCCGGACACCCTGGAGGCGGACCCGGCCCGGGCCGCGATCGGCCGCCTGCTCTTCACCGACACGCGGCTGTCGCGCGGGGGCGACCGGGCCTGCATCACCTGCCACGACATCCGCACCAGCGGCGCGAGCGCGGTGCCCCGGAACCTGACCGCCGACGGCACGCCGGTTCCGCGCAACACGCCGACGGCCTTCAACGCGGCGCTCAGCTTCCGGCTGGGCTGGGCCGGCGACATCCCGAGCCTGCGCGAGCAGGCCGAGCTCGCCCTGACACGGCCCGAGTTCCTGGGCGGTTCCTGGCCCCGGATCCTCGACACGGTGCGCGGCGACCCGGTGCTCGCCCCGATGTTCCAGGCCGCCTACGGGCGCGCGGCCGACCGGGAGACGGTGATCGACGCGATCAACAGCTTCGAGCGCACGCTCCTCACACCCGACAGCCGCTTCGACCGCTGGCTGCGCGGCGACGCCCACGCCATCACCGGCGCGGAGCAGGCGGGCTACGACCTGTTCCGCCGGATCGGCTGCGCGTCCTGCCACCAGGGCGTCAATGTCGGCGGCAACCTGTTCGAGAAGGTCGGCATCTTCGTCACGATCCCCAACAAGGTGGCCGAGGTGCTGCGGGTGCCCAGCCTGCGCAACGTCGCCGTCACGGCGCCCTACTTCGACGACGGCGGGATCGCCACGCTCCCCGAGGCGGTGCGGCTCATGGCGCGGGCGCAGCTCGGCCGGGAACTCACCCCCGCGCAGATCGACGGGATCGTCGCCTTCCTCGGGACCCTGACCGGCACCTACGAGGGCCGGCCCCTGACCGCGCCGCCAGCGCCCGGCGCAGCCTCTCAGGACGGCAAGCCGCAGCTATGAGACTGACCCTGCAGGCCGTCACGCTCGGCGCGCTGCTCGCGGCGCTGCTGACGTGGCTGCTGATCAACGGCAACGGCGGGATGGAGGCCGCCTACCTGGCGACCCAGCGGACGGTCGATGCCCTGGCTCTGGCCGAGTCGCGCATGCAGCACGACGTTCTGCGGGCCCGGACCGGCCTGCTGCGCAACTACGACCCGATCGTCGCGCACCTGCGCGAGATGCAGAAGGCCGGGGCCGACCTGCAGGCGAGCAATGCCGGGGATCCCGACGTCCAGGCGCTGGCCGAAGCGGTGGATCGGGAGGCCGCGATGGTCGAACGGTTCAAGACCGGCAACGCCCTGGTGCAGAACTCGATCGCCTATTTCGACTCGCTCAGCGACCGGCTGTCCGAGTCCGACATCGCTCCCGGCCTCGCGCGCGCGGTGGCCGCGCTCCAGATCCGCATCTCGGAACTCGTGCGCGACTCGACGCCCGCGCGCCTCGCCGACATCCGCACCCGTCTCGAGACGTTGCACGAAGCCGACGGGGCGGCCGCCCGGGCCGGCGACGTCGACGCCATCGTCCTGCACGGGCGCCAGCTCCTGGAACTGCTGCCGCACGTCGACGCGGTCACGCGCTCGCTGCCGGCCTCGTCGAGCGAGGCGGCCCGCGAGGCGCTCCTGGAATCCCGGCGAAGCCTCCGCGACCGGCGCCAGGCCCGGGCGGACGGATTCCGCCTCGCGCTCTACGCCGTCGCCCTCGCGCTGCTCGCCCTCGTGGTCCGCGTGGGGGTGCTGATGCGTGCCGGGACCCGGATCCTGCGCCGGACCGTGGATTTCCAGACCGTCGTGGCGCAGGCGGCCAACCGCTTCCTGGCGATCCAGCCCGACGAGACCGACACGCGCATCGTGGACGTCCTCGCCATGGTGGGCGAAGGGCTCGACACGGATCACGGCTACGTTCTCATGCTCGACGGCACCGGCGCGGTGCATCTCTGGAACCGGCCCGGCCTCGCGCCGCCGAGCGGCTGGCCGGCGGCGCAGCAGACCCTCGTTCACGACGTCGCGGCCGCCGCCAGCGACCTCATCTTCGTCGAGGTGGCGGACGAGACCGGGCCGCCGGCCCTGCGCCGCTCCTTGGCCGAGCGCGGCGTCGTCTCGTGGGCCTGCGCGCGGCTGCGCCGGGGCGATCGGATCGTCGGCCTGCTCTGCTTCGAGCGCACCACCTCCGGCCTGCCGCCCTGGCTGCGGCACTCGCGCGGCCTGCTGCAGGTTGTCGCCGACAGCTTCGCGGCCGCCCTGGAGCGACAGCACGTCTGGGCCGAGCGCCGGGAGATCGAGGCGGCGCTGCGCCGCGCCCAGCGGCTCGAGGCCATCGGGACCTTCGCCAGCGGGGTCGCCCACAACATCAACAACGTCCTCAACGTCATGCTGGGCCACGCCGAGATCGCCGGGGACGCCCTGCCGGCCCATCCGGGGCGGGCGGCCGAGCATATCGGGCTGCTGGTCCAGGCCGGCGGCCGCGCGCGCGAGATCGCCGGCCAGATCCTCGATTTCGGCCGCCCCGCGCGCTCCGCGCAGTGCACCAGCGCGGCGGACGCGGTGGTCCACGAGACCGTGGCGCAGATCCGGGCCTCCACGGCCGGACCGGCCACGATCGCGCTCTCGGGCACCGCGGCGGGCGCCCGCGTCGGCGGCGAGCCGGCACAGCTGCAGCAGGTCGTCCACAACCTGATCCGCAACGCCGTCCAGGCTTCCGCGCCGGGCGCGGCCGTCGACGTGCGGCTCGACCACGTCGCCCTGCCGCGGTCGAGCGCCCTGACCCACGGCACCCTGCGGCCCGGCGCCTACGTCCGGATCCGCGTGTCCGACACCGGCCGCGGCATGGACGAGGCCACGCTCGCGCGGATCTTCGAGCCGTTCTTCACCACCCGCCCGGCCGGGACCGGCCTCGGGCTCGCCACCGCCTTCGAGTTCGTTCAGGAGCACGACGGCGCCTTCGACGTGCGCAGCGCGCCGGGCAGCGGCAGCACCTTCGCGGTGTGGCTGCCCGTGATCCCGCAGGCCGCGGACGGCGCGGCGGCCGGCGGGACTGTGATGCTGGTCGGGCGCACGCGCCGGTCGGTCCAGGACGACGAGGAGACGCTGGCGGCGCTGGGCTACGAGCCGGTCGGCTACGCGGATCCCGAGGCGGCCCTGGCCGTCCTGCGGCGGGAGCCGGGACGGTTCGATCTGCTGATCGTCGACAACCGTCTCGCCGATCTCTCGGGCCTCGCCTTCGCGCACCGCGCCGCGCGGATCTCCGGGCGGCCGATCGTGCTCTCGCTGTCGTCGACCGACGCGGTGCAGCCGGAACTCCTCGCGGCGGTTCCCGTCGCCGACATCGTCCGGCGGCCGTGGCGCTCGAACGCCCTGGCGCTGACGCTGCGGCGCCATCTCGCCTCCGCCGACCCGGCGCGTCGCCCGGCCGCCGTCTCCTGAGGGCACCGGCGGCATCAGGATCCTGCGATCCGGCCACGCGGGCGCTATCCCGGCTTTGACAAGCTCGGCGTCACGTGGGACCGGTCTGGCATGCCGGGCGGCCAGATGCGCGATGCCGCCCCGACGATCGAACGGGCCGGGTCGAGTCTCGCCGAGACCCCATCGCGCGAGGAACCCCGATGCCCGTCGAAGCCGCGTCAGGACGCCATGCACGGGAGATCTGACGCCCCGATCTGCGACGCGGCCTTCCTCGCCGACGGCGGCGCGATGGCCGTGCTCCTGCGCGCGCACGACTGGGACAGCACGCCCCTCGGCGCGCTGTTCGCCTGGCCCGAGTCCCTGACGACCCTCGTTGGGGTCATGTTCGGCGCGAACCGGCCGACATTCATCCTCTGGGGCCCGGAGCGGCGGCTCCTGTACAACGATCTCTACGCGGAGATCCTCGGCGACCGGCATCCCGCGGCGCTCGGCCGGGACTGTCTCGCGGTCTGGGGCGCGGCCGGGGCCGGTCTCGCGCCCCTCGTGGACAGGGCCTATGCCGGCCGGCCGGTCCACACGGCGGAGGGTGAGCCCCTCCTCCACGGCGACGGGGGTGCCGACGCGGCGCGCTTCGCGCTCTCCCTGGTGCCGGTGCGGGACACGGCGGGGCGCGTCACCGGCCTCGTCGGGACCTGCACGGCGATCGCCGGCCAGGCGGCCGCCGCCCGCCATCCGCGCGAGACGGAGGCGTCGCGCCGGGACAACGAGGAGCGGCAATCCTTCCTGCTCGATCTCAGCGACACGCTCCGTCCGCTGACCGCGTCGGCGGAGATCGTCGCGGTGGCCTCGCGGCGCCTCGGCGAGCGCGTCGGCGCGAGCCGCGTCTTCTACGCCGAGATCGCCGGCAGCCTGATGAAGGTCGAGCGGGAATACGTCCGGGGCGTCGGCTCGATCGTCGGGGAGCATTCCCTGGCGGCGTTCGGCCCCGACCTGCTGGCCGCCTACCGCGACGGGACGGTGGTCGCGGTCGAGGACGTGGCCGCCGATCCCCGCTTCAGCGAGGCGGCGCGCGCCGGCCTCGGATCCCGCGAGGTCGCGGCCTTCGTCGACGTCGTGCTGTTCCGCGGCGCGGAGTGGGTGAGCCTGCTCGCGGTGCAGAGCGCGGTGCCGCGCGCTTGGACCACCGCCGAGGGGAACCTGATCCGCGACGTCGGCGAGCGCGTGAAGGCGGCGATCGAGCGCGCCCGCGCGGAGGCGGCCCTGCGCAAGAGCGAGGAGCACCTGGCGGCGATCTTCGCCGGCGCCTCGGTCGGCCTGTCCGAGGTGGATGCCGCGGGGCGCTTCCTGCGGGTCAACACCGAGCTGTGCCGGATCCTCGGGCGCCCGGCCGAGGCGCTGCTGCGGCTCGGCGTCGCCGACGTGACCGATCCCGCGGACCGGGCGCCGAGCGCGGCTGCGCTGGCGCGGGCCCTTGAGACGGACCGCGATGTCACCCTCGACAAGCGCTATCTCCGCCCGGACGGCAGCGCGATCTGGGCCAGCAGCAGCATCCGGCGCCTCGACGACGCGGACGGCAGGCTCAAGAGCCTGCTGATCGTCACGGCCGATCTCAGCCGGCGCAAGGAGGCCGAGACGCGGCTGGCCGAGAGCGAGCGCCGCCTCCAGCACCTGAACGAGACCCTGGAGCTGCAGGTCTCCGAGCGCACCGCGGAGCGCAATCTCTTCGCCACGATCGTCGAGAGAACCGACATCATGGTGATGGCGGCCGATCTCGACTACAACATCCTGGCGATCAACAAGGCGAATGCGGACGAGTTCGCGCGCATCTACGGCGTGAGGCCGAAGGTGGGCGACAACATGCTCGACCTGCTGGCCGACCAGCCCGAGCATCAGGCGCAGGTGCGGGCGGGGTGGGGGCGCGGGCTCGCCGGCGAGGAGATCACCCTGGTCGAGGCGTTCGGCGACGCGGAGCGGGCGCGCCCCTCCTACGAGATCAGCTTCCGCACCCTGCGCGACGCGCGGGGCGAGCGCACGGGCTGCTACCAGTTCGTCATGGACGTCACCGAGCGGCTGCGCGGCCAGGCCGAGCTGGCCCAGGCGCAGGAGGCGCTGCGCCAGTCGCAGAAGCTGGAGGCGGTGGGCCAGCTCACCGGCGGCGTCGCGCACGACTTCAACAACCTGCTGACCATCATCCGCTCGTCCGTCGACTTCCTGCGCCGGCCCGATTTGCCGGAGGTCCGCAAGCGCCGCTATCTCGACGCGGTCTCAGAGACCGTGGAGCGGGCCGCGAAGCTCACCGGCCAGCTGCTGGCCTTCGCCCGCCGGCAGGCCCTCAAGCCCGAGGTGTTCGAGGTCGGCCAGAGGGTGCGGGCGATCGCCGACATGCTCGACACCCTGACGGGCGCGCGGGTGCAGGTCGTGACCGAGGTGCCGGAGGCGACCTGTCTGATCCGGGCGGATGTGAGCCAGTTCGAGACCGCGCTCGTCAACATGGCGGTCAACGCCCGCGACGCCATGGACGGGGAAGGCACGCTGACCCTGCGCGTGACCTGCGGCGCGGCCCTGCCGGCCATCCGCGGCCATGCCGGGTCCCGGAAGCCCTTCGCGGCCGTGTCGCTGATCGACACCGGCACGGGCATCCCGCCCGAGCGGATCGGGCGGATCTTCGAGCCGTTCTTCACCACCAAGGAGGTGGGCAAGGGCACCGGACTCGGCCTGTCCCAGGTGTTCGGCTTCGCCAAGCAGTCGGGCGGCGACGTCGACGTGCGCAGCACCCTCGGTGCGGGCACCGCGTTCACCCTCTACTTGCCGCAGGTGGCGTCCGAGGAGCGGCCGGCCGGTGACCGCCTGCAAGATGCCGACCTCGCGCCGCTCGGGAGCGGGCAGCGTGTCCTAGTCGTGGAGGACAATGTCGGCGTCGGGCAGTTCGCGACGCAGATCCTGGAGGATCTGGGCTACCGGCCGACCTGGGCGGCCAACGCCGAGGAGGCGCTGGAGGAGCTCGGCCGGGCGGAGAACCGCTTCGACCTGGTCTTCTCGGACGTGGTGATGCCGGGCATGGGCGGCGTCGCGCTCGCGCAGGAGCTCCGGCGGCGCGCGCCGCAGGTACCCGTGGTGCTGACATCGGGTTACAGCCACGTTCTCGCGCAGTCGGACGCCCACGACTTCACGCTGCTCCACAAGCCGTACTCGGCCGAGCAGCTCGGCCGCATCCTGCATCGGGCCCTGGATCCGCGCCGGAAGGCCGGCGCGCGCGCCGATCCGTCCTGAACCCGGGCTCCCGCGTCGGGATCCCGGATCTCCGGCCTGGGGCCTGCGCGGTTCGCCGCCGCCCTCAGCCAGCTCTCAGCTCGCCCTCAGCTCGCCTTGGCCCACGCCACCGCGTCGGCGCCGGCCGGCAGACGCATGGGGCACGACGGGTCCGTCACCGCGCGCCACACCGCCTCCGCCACGTCCGAGGACCGGGTCAGGTCCCCGTCCGCCTGCTGGATGCCGGCGAAGACCTTCGCGGCCACCGCCGCGTAGGCTTCGGGGATGTCCATGCCCATGCGGGTGCGCGCGTTGGCGCCGAACGCGGTCTCCGGGGCCCGTCCGGGAATGACCAGTCGGGCGCGGATGCCGAACGGTTCGAGTTCCAGCGCCAGGGACTCGGTGAAGGCGTTCACCGCCGCCTTGCTCGCCGTGTAGACGGACAGCAGGTGCAGCGGGCGCTGCGTCACGCTCGACGTCACGTTGACGACGACGCCCGCGCGGCGCGCCCGGAACTGCGGCACCACGGCCCGGGTCATCGCGATGGTGCCGAGGGTGTTGGTCTCGAACACCTCCCGCGCGGCGTCCATCGAGACGCCCTCCAGCGCGTTCAGGAGCCCGACGCCGGCGTTGTTGACCAGCGCGTCGACCGGTCCGGCCGCCGCGACCGCGCGGTCGATGCTGTCGTGGTCGGTCACGTCGAGCGGCAGGATGCTCAGACGATCGGAGGGCGCCAGCAGGTCGCTCCGCGGCCCGCGCATCGTGGCGACCACGCGCCAGCCCCGTTCGAGGAAGGTGCGGGCCGTCTCCAGGCCGAAGCCGGACGAGCAGCCGGTGATCAGGATCGTGTTCATGGGAACTCCCGTGCAGAAGCGGCAACGGGGTGATAGGGAGCGCGGGCCGGACCTGATACGTGCGCAAGTCCGTTTCGCATTGGCGAGCGTCCGAGAATGCCCGATCCGCTCACCCAGGTGGTCGGCCTCCTCCGGCCGAGCGCCCCGCTGTCCAAGCTCGTCACCGGCTCCGGTCACTGGGCGGTGCGGCGCACGGATTCCGGGCTTCCGTTCTACGCCGCCGTGCTCGAGGGCGGGTGCCGCCTCGCGATCGACGGCGAGGCCGGGATCGTGCTCGGAGAGGGCGACTTCGTCCTCATCCCCGCGGCCCACGCGTTCACCACCACCAGCCTCGAGCCGCCGCCCCCGCGGCGCGCAGCGCAGCGTCCCATCGCTTTGAGCCCCGGCGTGTTCCGGCTCGGCGACGCCGAGGGGCCGCCGAATGTCCGGATGCTCGTGGGCCACTGCGTCTTCGCGTCGAGCGACGCGGATCTGCTCGTCTCGCTGCTGCCCCGGTATGTCCATGTGCGCGGCGCCGCCCGGCTGACCACTCTGCTCGGCCTCGTGAACGAGGAGACCCGCGCCGACCGGCCGGGCCGCGACGTGGTCCTGGCGCGCCTGCTGGAGGTCGTGCTGATCGAGGCGCTGCGCGCCACCGCCGGGCCGGCGGCGCCCTCGGGACTGCTGCGCGGGCTCGCCGACGACCGGCTCGCCGCCGCCCTGCGGCGGATGCACGACCGTCCGACGGCGAGCTGGACGGTGGCCGCGCTCGCGCGCGAGGCGGGCCTCTCCCGGTCCACGTTCTTCGAGCGGTTCCGCCGCGCGGTCGGGGTCGCCCCGATGGAGTACCTGCTGGCGTGGCGGATGGCGCTGGCGAAGGATCTGCTGCGCCGCGAGGCGGTCGGGATGGCCGAGGTAGCCGCTCGGGTGGGCTACAGCTCGGCGAGCACCTTCAGCGTCGCCTTCGCCCGGCACGTCGGCCGGCCGCCGATCCGGTACACCCGCGAGCGGCCGGCGCCGTGATCCGGGCCGGCTGGCCGTGCCCCGGACGAGCCCAGGCCGTGCCCCCGACACGGCGAGGCGGCTTCCTTCCGGTCCGGCACCGGCATCGACGCGGCCAGCCGGCCCTTCGCCCCGAGGCCGGGTTCGGGTACGAGACCGAAATCGCGCTCGACCCCGTCACCCGCCGCGGCGCGACCGACGCGCCACGGCCCCTCGCGCAGGAGAACGTCCTGATCACCGATCCGCAGGCCCTCCGCGCGCAGGCCGGTGCCCGTGCGAGCCGCCGCCAGGACCGCGCCGCTCGATGGTCGCCGGCATTCCGCGCGATCGCCGGCCGCGTCCGAGCCGACATCGGCGCTCCCCCGCGGGGCACCCTCGGCACGGTGGCGCGCTCCTGATGGTCGCATCGTCCTGGGTGCCCGCCGCCGCGCCCGGCGGTCCGGCGGCATCGCGGCGCGTCGGCTCCATCGACGCCCTGCGCGGGCTGGTGATGCTGCTGATGCTCGTCGACCACGTGCGGGAGTTCTTCTACCTTCACGCGCAGGTCCGCGACCCGATGGACCTCGCCGCGACGCCGCCCGACCTGGTCCTGACGCGGGCGGCCTCGCACCTCTGCGCGCCGGTCTTCGTCCTGCTCACCGGCCTCTCGGCGTACCTCTACGGGCAGAGGCACGGCGCGCGGGCGACCGCCGCCTTCCTGCTCAAGCGCGGTCTGCTGCTGATCCTGCTGGAAGTGACGCTCGTCAACGTCGCCTGGGCCGGCAGCGTCCGGCCGCCGATCCTGTACCTGCAGGTGATCTGGGTGATCGGTCTCTGCATGGTGGCGCTGGCCGGCCTGCTCTGGCTGCCGCGGGCCGCCCTCGTGGCCGGGGCCCTGGCGCTCATGCTCGGTCACAACCTGCTGGACGGGGTCGCGATCCGGGCGGACGAGCCCGGCTACGTGCTCTGGTCGATCCTGCACCAGCGCGGGATGATCGCGCTGCCCTGGGGCGGGCTGGCGCGGACCTCGTACCCGCTCCTGCCCTGGATCGGCGTGATCGCGGCCGGCTACGCCCTGGGGCCGCTCTTCGCCGGCGGTGTCGACGCCGCGCGCCGACGCGCGGGGCTCCTCGGGCTGGGGGCGGCCGCCCTGGTCGGCTTCCTCGTCCTGCGCGGGCTCAACGGCTATGGCGAGCCGGTGCCGTGGCAGGCGGGGGCCACGCCGCTCGCCACGGTGCTGTCCTTCGTCAACCTGACCAAGTACCCGCCCTCGGCCGACTTCCTGCTGCTGACCCTCGGCCTCGGTCTCGGCCTGCTGGCGCTGTTCGAGGTGATGCCGCAGCGGCTCCTCGGCGGCCTGCGCGTCTTCGGCGGCGCGCCGCTGTTCTTCTACCTGCTCCACCTCTCGCTGCTGCGCGTCCTCTACGACGGCGCGGTGGCGCTGGGCCTCGCCGGGGCGACGGGACGGGTGGAGGCCGGCTCGCCCCTCGCGCTCTGGCTCGTCGCGGCCGCCGTGAGCGTTCCCCTCTGGCTGGCGTGCCGCGCCATGGTGCGCCTGAAGCGGGCCTCGACATCGCCGGTCCTGAGCTACCTCTGACGGCGGCCCCCCGGCCGCCGACATCCGCCGCGGCCCCGTGTGGGAGCGGCCACGACCGGGCCGCCCCCGCGGTCCCGCGTCACGACAGGTCCGCCCCGTCGCGGTCGTGCTGATGGCGCAGCTCGGGGGTCCCCTTCACCGGCCCGACGGTGACCTCCGCGTCGCTCCGGCTCTCCGCGCGCGCCGTGTCGATGAAGACGCGCGCCTCGCCTTCGCGCACGCCGAGACTGCGCAGCGCGTAGAAGGACATGCCGAGGGCCAGCTCCCGCTCGCCCATCAGCACGAGGCCGACGCCGTCCTCCTCGAGATGCCGACGTTCCGCCTCGCTGTGCGTGCGGACCACGGTGTCGATCCCCGGGTTGGCGGCGCGCGCGGCCTCGACGAGGCGACGGGCCTGATGCGCGTCGGGCGTGGCGACGACGAGCAGGCGCGCGGTGCCGATACCGGCCGCCTCGAGGATGCCGGGCGCGGTCGCGTCGCCGAACACGGCCTGCGTGCCGGCCGCGCGCAGGGCCAGCACGCGGCGGCGGTCGCGCTCCACCACCACGTAGGGCAGGTCCCAGGTCTCCAGCGTCGCGCCGATGCTGCTGCCGACGCGCCCGAAGCCGATGATCACGACGTGGTCCCGTCGCGGCGGCTCCCCGCCCGAGACGGCGACGTCGGCCGCGCCCTTGCGCGCGAAGCGGGCGGCGAGGTCCGGCCGGTCGGCGAAGACCTGCTCGATCCGCGCTGCCAGGGCGAAGAAGAGCGGGTTCAGCGTGATCGACAGCAGGGCTCCGCCCAGGATCAGGTTGCGCCCTTCCTCGGGCAGCAGCTTCAGCGACAGGCCGAGCGATACCAGGATGAAGGAGAACTCGCCGATCTGGGCGAGGCTCGCGGCGATCGTCAGGGCCGTGCCGAGCGGGTGCCGGAAGGCCAGCACGATGGCGACGGCCGCGAGGGACTTGCCGACCATGATGACGCCGAGCACCGCCAGGACCGAGAGCGGCGCGCGCAGGAGGATCCCCGGATCGAACAGCATCCCGACCGACACGAAGAACAGGACCGCGAAGGCGTCCTGCAGCGGCAGCGAATCGGCGGCCGCCTGATGGCTGAGATCGGACTCGGCGAGCACCATCCCGGCGAAGAAGGCCCCGAGGGCGAAGGAGACCCCGAACAGCTCCGCCGAGCCGAAGGCGATGCCCAGGGCCAGGGCCAGGACCGCGAGGGTGAACAGCTCCCGCGAGCCGGTGCGCGCCGCCTGGTCGAGCAGCCAGGGCACGAAGCGGCGTCCGCCCACCAGCATCAGCCCCGCGAAGACCGCGACCTTGGCGAGCGTCAGAACGACGGTGAGCGCGAGGCTCTGCGCGTACTCCGGTCCGACGATCTGGGCGACGAGGTCCGTGAGGGCGTGGGCCGTGCCGTGCCCGAGGCCCCGGGCCTCGCCCCCGAGCGAGGGCGCGAGGGCGGGCAGGACCACGAGGGTCAGCACCATCGCCAGATCCTCGACGATGAGCCAGCCCACCGCGATGCGGCCGTTGTCCGTGTCGAGGAGGCCGCGCTCCTCCAGCGCGCGGAGCAGGACCACCGTGCTCGCGACGGAGAGGGCGAGGCCGAAGACCAGGCCCTGCCCGAGGGTCCAGCCCCAGGCGAAGGCGAGGCCGATCCCCATGGCGGTCGCCGCAGTGATCTGCACCACCGCGCCGGGCAGGGCGATGGCGCGCACGGCCATCAGGTCCTTGAACGAGAAGTGCAGCCCGACCCCGAACATCAGCAGGATGACGCCGATCTCGGCGAGCTGGCCCGTGAGGTTGCTGTCGCCCACGAAGCCCGGCGTGTAGGGGCCGACGAGGACGCCCGCGACCAGGTACCCGACCAGCGGCGGCAGCCTGAGGCGCTGCGCAACCATCCCGCAGATGAAGGCGAGGGTCAGCCCGAGGGCGATGATGGCGATCAGTTCGGTCGCGTGCGGCACAGGGTCTTCACCTCCGGGGGGCGATGCGGATCGGGCGGAGCGAGCCTTTCCGAATGGCGGTCGCGATTCAACGCTCTTCCGACCGAACGCCTGTGCGAACCGCCGTCGGCGATCGCCGCGTGCCCCTCGGGCGCCGCGAAACCGCCTCCCGCCGAGCCGCGATGGTCTTCCGGAGTGCTGTCCCGCGCCAGGGCAGCGGGCGCCGCCCGCGTCCGCGCGTCCCGATCGCCCATCGTGCAGGAATCCGGCGCGCGGTCGAGGGCCGAGGCGGGTCGGGGCGGGACGAACGGCCGGGACCTGGAACCCGCGGCCTCGCCGCTGCCGGAACCGGGCGCCTCGCCGGAGCCCGCGCCGGGGGAGCGGTGCCGCCCGCGCGAGGTGCGGCAGCCTGACCGGGATGCGCGACTCCGTCACGCGGCCCGGAAGCGGGCGCGCGTCCGGCCGCAACAGGGTCGGGTATTGCTCTAGCTGTCCGTGAGGATCGACGTGAGATCCGTAAATCCCTGGGCCTCGCTCGTGAGCAGGGCCACGAGCAGCAAGCACAGGCCGCCCAGCAGTGCGACCCCGGCCGTGGCTCCCACCAGATCCGACGTCCGAATGGTCGGCTCAGCTTGACGGCTGAACAGCAAAGCTCGCCCTCTGCGAGTGTTCGGATACGTGCGGCTCACGCGATGCCCCCAGAGATCGAGGCCCCTTGTATTAACGTTCACATGATCGGCTCTTCATCCGCGCGCGAACCGCGAGCATTGTAAATCGCGTGCGCTGGCGCACGTCTACGATCTAGGAAGAGGATGATTTGACCTTCCCTCAATTGTCCGGGTCTTGGTCGCGGGCGGCCGCTGCTCTTCGGGGACAGCTTCGGCCACCGGGCGCCGTTCATGCTGACGATTCTGTTCGCCGAGACATTCCGGGAGGTGCACGTCGTCTGGCCGACCTCGATCGATGACGGGCTGGTCGATCGCGTGAAGCCCGCCCCCATGCTGACCGAGATGGACGAGCGGCTTCTCCATCTGACCGTCGACGGCGGCTTCGCTGTCGCGGTGCACGCGCGCGGGAGGTTCGGCGCCGAGCTATCAGGGGTGTCGCGGCGCGGGTCGCCGCGCATGCCGCGGCCGTGACAGCGGGACGGCGCCGGTCGCGCGAAGCTTCGCCGCATGGGCAAGGCGCTGGGCTAACGTGGCCCGCTGCCTTCGACCGTCGTCGGTGAACCGAGCCAGCCCTTCGCCGCCGCCGCCGCGCGCAGGATTGCCTTGGCCGGCTCGTACTTGAGATGAAGCCGCTCGCGGGTCTCCGCGGGCAGGAGCGCCAGACGCCCGGGATCCGAATTGTCCTCAAGGTCGGCGAGCTTGACGAGGGTCGCCCGGAGGGTGCCCACTTTCGCGATGTTGTTGATCCAGGCCGCGTAGGTGACGCGACCTCCGGGCTTCGTCAGCATGGCGACCGAGGTCAGCACGTTGTCGCTGAATCCCTCCTTGGCCAAGTCGCCGAACTCGTAGCGGGTGTCCTCGACCACATCGTGCAGCCACGCGGCCTGCAGCGCCTCGTCCCGCTCCAGGTCGGACCAGAACGGGCACCCTTCCGACAGCCCGAGCACGCCGGCAGCCACGCGCGCAAGATGCTCGATATACGGCCTGCCGCCCTTGTCGACCTGGCCGTCGTGGGCGACGGTGGCCACCGTCCGCGCGTCGGCCGCGGTCCGGCGGAGGGGAGGCAGGATCACGCGGTCATCCCTTCACCGGATACGCCAGCAGGGTCGCTGTCCCGGCCATGTACCGCTCTCAACCCGACACGAACAGCATCATCATCCGCGCCGCCGCCGCGATCTGCTCGACGGTGGCCTCCGGCATGTCGGCGACCGCCTTCTCGACGATGCTCCGGGCGATGCCGTCGTACAGGCCGATGCCCAGCGCGAACGTGCTGAGACGAACCAGCACGCTGTCGGCGATCGTCTTCCGCTTCGGATCGGGCACGTCGCTCATGTCGTCCTCGGGAAACTCATGTTGATCGCGCTCTCGGCCACGTGCGGCGCAGCGTCGGCGCGGAGGCTCGTCGCCTGAGAGCGCATTTCGATGGCCTCGGCCACGTCGACGTGGTGGCCTGTCGGGATCGTGAAGGGCTCAGCCGTCACGGTCTCGCTCTCCACAGCGGTCGTCTCGGCCTCACGGTGCGGAGCACCGGCGCCGGACGGCCCGCGGGCCGTTCGGGACCGTGCGGATTCTCGTGACGCGGGGCGACACCGCGCGTTCCGGTGGACCCGCACAGCCTCGGCCCCGAAGGTCCTGTTTTCCTTGGGAAATTTGGCTGGGGCGCCAGGATTCGAACCTGGGAATGGCGGTACCAAAAACCGCTGCCTTACCACTTGGCGACGCCCCAAGGTGAGCGGAGGCTGTCTAGACGCCGCGCCCGCCCCTGGCAAGCGGCGGATCGCGGCCTCCCGGCCCCCGCAAGCCGTCGCTCAGCGGCGCTCGGGCGTGCCGTCGATCCGGCGGGGCAGGCCCAGCGGGTTGGCGGCCTGGAGCGCCGCCGGCAGCAGGGCGTCGGGGACGTCCTGGTAGCTCACCGGCCGCAGGAACCGGTCGATCGCGAGGCTGCCCACCGAGGTCGTGCGCCCGTCCGAGGTCGCCGGGTAAGGCCCACCATGCACCATGGCGTGCGCCACCTCGACGCCGGTCCCGAACCCGTCCACCAGGATCCGGCCGACGCGGCGCTCCAGGAGCGGCAGCAGGTCCCGGGCGGCCGCGTGATCCTCCGGCGCGAGGTGCAGCGAGGCCGTGAGCTGACCCTCCAGACGCTCCAGGACCGCCCGCATCGCGGCGAAGTCCGCGCAGCGCACCACGAGCCCCGAGGCGCCGAACATCTCCTCCTGCAGCTCGGGATCCGCCAGGAACACGTCCGAGTCCGCGGCGAACAGGGTCGCCCGGCCCTGGGTCGCCCCGCCCTCCGTGCCCTCGGCGATGCGGGTGACGGCGGCGTGGCCGGCCACCCGCGCCACGGCCTCGCGGTACGCGCGCTGGATGCCGGGTGTCAGCATGGTCGCGGCCGGGCTCTCGCGCAGGGCCGCGCCGGCCGCCTCGAGGAAGGCGTCGAGACCCGGACCCGGCAGCGCCAGGATCAGGCCGGGATTGGTGCAGAACTGCCCGGCGCCGAGCGTCAGCGAGGCCGCGAAGGCCTTGCCGATCGCGGCACCCCGCGCGGCGAGCGCGCCGGGGAACAGCAGCACCGGGTTGATGCTGCTCATCTCGGCGTAGACCGGGATCGGCGACGGGCGCCCGGCCGCGATCGCCATCAGGGCGGTGCCGCCCCGGCGCGAGCCCGTGAAGCCGACGGCCGCGATCCGGGGATCGGCCACCAGCCCCTGCCCGATCGACTGGCCGGCATCGAACAGCAGCGAGAAGGTCCCCTCCGGCAGGCCGCAGGACGCAACCGCCTTCTGGACGGCGCGGCCGACCAGTTCCGAGGTGCCGGGATGGGCGGGATGGGCCTTGACCACCACCGGGCAGCCCGCCGCCAGGGCCGAGGCGGTGTCGCCCCCCGCCACCGAGAAGGCCAGCGGGAAGTTCGAGGCGCCGAACACCGCCACCGGGCCGACGGCGATCCGGCGCAGGCGCAGGTCCGGCCGGGGCAGCGGCTTGCGGTCCGGAAGGGCCGGGTCGATCCGCGCCTCGACGTAGCTGCCCTCGCGGACGACGCCGGCGAACAGGCGCAGCTGGCCGACCGTCCGGGCGCGCTCGCCCTCGATCCGCGGCCGGGGCAGCCCCGTCTCGGCCATGCAGCGGGTGACGAGGTCATCCCCGATCTCCAGGATGTTCGCGGCGATCGCTTCCAGGAAGCCGGCCCGCGCCTCCGGGTCGGTCTCGCGGAAGGTGTCGAAGGCGGCCTCGGCGAGCGCGCAGGCCCGGTCGAGGTCGCTCCGGCTCGCGCCCGGGAAGTCCGGCTCCAGGGCCTGTCCGGTGGCCGCCTCGACGGCCCGGAAGGCCGCCTCGGTGCCGCGCCGCGCCTCGGCGCCGATCAGGTTCTCGCCGCGCAGGGTCATGAGCTGCTCCTCTCGGTGGGGGTGCGGGCGGGCCGCACCGGGACGACGCGCGCGGGCGGTCAGCCCCGCTGCGCCGCCAGGGCTTTCTCGCGGATGGCCGCGAGGGTCATGGTCGGGGTCAGCGCCTCGGGATCGACGAGGCAGTGGATCATCGCCGGCAGCCCGGAGGCGAGGCCGCGCTCGAAGGCGGGGGCGAACTCCTCGGTGCGCTCCACCCGTTCGCCGTGGCCGCCGAAGGCGCGGGCCAGCGCCGCGAAGTCGGGGTTGCGCAGCTCGGTCGCCGAGACGCGGCCGGGATACTCGCGCTCCTGGTGCATCCGGATCGTGCCGTACATGCCGTTGTCGAGCACCACCACCACGACGGCGATCCCGTACTGAACCGCGGTCGCGAATTCCTGCACGGTCATCATCACGTCGCCGTCGCCGGCGAGCGCCACGACGATCCGCTCCGGGCGGCTGCGCTTCGCCATCACGGCGGCGGGCAGGCCGTAGCCCATGGAGCCGGAGGTCGGCGCGAGCTGCGTGCCGAAGGCGCGGAACCGGTAATAGCGGTGGACCCAGGTGGCGAAGTTGCCGGCGCCGTTGCAGATCACCGCGTCCGGCGGCAGCCGCTCGCGCAGCCACGCGATCGCCGCGCCGTACTGGAACGCGCCGGGCTTCGGCTCCGGCGTCTCGGACCACGCGCGGTAGGCGGCATGGGCCTCGGCGGCGCGGCCGGTGCCGGTGGCCTCGAACTCCGGCAGGACCGCGCAGAAGGTCTCGGGTGCCGCCTCGATCGCCAGCGCCGGCTGGTAGACCCGGCCGAGTTCCGCCGCGTCGGCGTGGACGTGGACCAGCGGCAGGCCGGGATCGGGGATGCCGAGCAGGCCGTAGGACTGCGCCGGCATCTCGGAGAGGCGCCCGCCCACCATCAGCAGCAGGTCCGCCTCCCGGATCCGGGCGAGCAGCGCCGGGTTGGGCCCGATCCCGAGCTCGCCCGCGAAGTTCGGGTGGTCGGCGGGGAAGAGCTGGGCCCGCCGGAACGAGACCGCCACCGGCAGGTCGTGGCGCTCGGCCCAGGCGGCCAGGGCGGCGACGGCGCCTTCCGTCCAGCGGGAGCCGCCGAGCAGCACCACCGGCCGCCGCGCCTCCGCCAGCATGGCCCGCAGGCGCGCGAGATCGTCCCCCGACGGGGCCGGCGCGGCCGGGACGACGCGCGGCGCGTCCGGCACGGCCGCGACGTCGTCGAGCATGTCCTCCGGCAGGGCGACCACGACGGGGCCCGGGCGGCCCTGCAGCGCGACCCGGAAAGCTCGGGCGAGGATCTCCGGGATGCGCGCCGCGTCGTCGATCTCCACCGCCCACTTGGCGACGCCGCCGAACATCTGGCGGTAGTCGACCTCCTGGAAGGCCTCGCGGTCGCGCATGCGCCGGGCGATCTGGCCGACGAACAGGATCATCGGCGTCGAATCCTGGCGGGCAATGTGCACGCCGGCGGAGGCGTTGGTGGCGCCGGGCCCCCGGGTCACGAAGCAGATGCCCGGGCGGCCCGTGAGCTTGCCGGCGGCCTCGGCCATGATCGCCGCGCCGCCCTCCTGCCGGCAGACCAGCACGTCGATGCCGCTGTCGCGCAGGGCGTCGAGCACCGCGAGATAGCTCTCGCCGGGGACGCAGGTCACGCGCTCGACGCCCTGCGCGCGGAGCTGGTCGACGAGCACCTGCGCGCCGGTGCGTGGGGGCAATCCGCTCAAGCCGTTCCTCCCTGGCGCTCGGGCCGCGTCCGGGGCATGGCGCCGGGATCGGCCGTGGATCCGCCCGCCGCTGAGATGCGTCTGATATCCCAGTCTCAGGATAGGGGCGGGTTCGGGGCGGTCAACCTGTCAGACCAGGGGGCGCCGGTCGAGGGCCCGGCGTGTCATCCGGTCGAGAAAGTCGAACAGCGTCCCGATCCCGGCAAGGGCCGCCCCCGCGTCGCGCGCCGCGATGCCCGACACGATCGCCGCGTGGATCGCCGCGCAGTCCGGGAAGCTCGCGGTCGGCTCGTAGGTGTACCAGAACCGTCGCGACTGCGCGTGCAGCGCCGCCATGGTGCCGGCGAGCGTCGGGTTGTAGGCGGCGCCGACCAGCCCCTCGTGCAGGGCGCGCTTGTGCCGGAAATACGCTTCCCGGTCGCGGGCCTCGGCGGTGCGGCGCAGCCCGCCGACGCGGTCCAGCAGCCGCGCCATGTCGTCCTCGGTGCCCCGCGCGATGGCGCAGCGGGCCACGGTCTCGTCGAGGGGCCGCCGCACCTCCAGCAGCTCGAGGTGCCTGATGATGTCGACCTGGGTGACGAGGACGCCGCGGCGCGGGTGGACCTCCACGAACCCGATCGTCTTCAGCCGTGCCAGGGCCTCGCGGACCGGGGTCCGGCCGAGTCCCAGCTCCGCGCCGAGTTCGCCCTCCGAGACCATCGCGCCGGGCGCGAGACGGCGGCTGATGATCATCTGCTCGATGGCGTCGTAGGCGGTCTCGGCGAGCGAGCGCGGCCTGCGCGCCTCCGCCGCCGAGGCGCTGCCGCCGCCCGCAAAGTCCAATTCGGCCAAGGGCTTCCCCGTCGATCTCTGCCCGGGTCGGTCGCGACCCGCGCCGGTTGACAATGGCGCGGCGCCCCGTGTTACTCAAGAGCTGGGATATCAGTCTGCGCCCAGCGCGGACGGGAGCCAAGGCCGGCGCAAGCGACGCGTGATTGTCACCGTCCGCGGTTGCCGAGACCGAGGCCCGGGGAGGAGAAGCGGATGTCCGGGTTGTCCCCTGAGACGCGCGCCAAGCTGAAGACCGTCAGCACGGCCACGCTGATGACCGCCCTCTACAAGCGCGGCTTCCGCAACCAGATGATCCAGGGCGTGCTGCCCCTGAAGGCCGGCGGCCCGACGATGGTCGGCGAGGCCTACACCCTGCGCTACATCCCGGCCCGGGAGGACCTGAACCCGATCACGGTGTTCCGCGACCGCGCGCACCCGCAGCGCAAGGCCGTGGAGGAGTGCCCGCCCGGCGCCGTGATGGTGATCGACAGCCGGAAGGACGCCCGGGCCGCCTCCGCGGGCTCGATCCTGGCGACCCGGCTGATGGTGCGCGGCTGCGCCGGGCTCGTCACCGACGGGGGCTTCCGCGATGCCGACGAGATCGCCCGGCTCGAGATGCCGAGCTACCACGCGCGCCCGTCGGCACCGACGAACCTCACGGTCCACCAGGCGATCGACATCAACGTGCCGATCGGCTGCGGAGACGCGCCCGTCTTTCCCGGCGACGTGATCGTCGGCGACGGCGACGGGGTGGCGGTGATCCCGGCCCACCTCGCTGACGCGGTCGCCGACGAGGCCGTGGAGATGACCGCCTACGAGGATTTCGTCACCGAGGAGGTACGCAAGGGCCGCACAATCCTCGGCCTCTACCCTGCCACCGACGAGCAGAGCCTCGCCGATTTCGCCGCCTGGCGGACGCGGACCGGCCGCTGAGCGTGCCGCACCGGCCCGCTCCGGCCCGGCCCGCGATCGGCAAAGGGCCGGGACGCGTCGGATTCGGCTCGGGGGGACGCCATGGCGGCGGGGTTGCGCGGGGGCGATGCGGCGCCGGAGATCGAGCGGCGGACGGTCGCCAAGGTGTCGCGGCGTCTGCTGCCGCTGATCGTCCTCATCTACTTCGTCGCCTACATGGACCGGACCAACGTCGGCTTCGCGGCGTTCGGGCTGAGCCGGGAGTTCGGGTTCTCCGCCACGGTCTACGGCTGGGCGGCCGGCATCTTCTTCCTCGGCTACGTCATCTTCGAAGTGCCGAGCAACGTCCTCCTGGAGCGCGCCGGGGCGCGGCTCTGGATCGCCCGGATCATGGTCACCTGGGGGCTTGTGGCGGGCAGCATGGCGCTCATCACCGGCCCGGCGAGCTTCCTCGCCCTGCGCTTCCTGCTGGGCGTGGCCGAGGCCGGCTTCTTCCCCGGCGTGATCCTCTACTTCACCTACTGGTTCCCGAAGCGGTACCGGGCGCGCGTGGTCGCCGCGCTGTTCCTCGCGGTCCCGGGCTCGAACGCCCTCACGGCGGTGATCTCGGGGGCGCTGCTCCAGCTCGACGGGGCGCTCGGCCTGCACGGCTGGCAGTGGCTGTTCCTCCTCGAGGCGGCGCCCTCGATCCTGCTGGCCTTCGCGGTCCTGGCGCTGATGACCGACCGGCCCGAACAGGCCGCGTGGCTCACGTCCGAGGAGCGGCTGTGGCTCGGGACCGCGATCGCGGCGGAGCGGGACGGCACGGTCCGGGCCCACGGACCCTTCACCCTGGGGCAGGTCCTGACCGACCGGCGCGTGCTCGCGCTGGGCGCGATGTACTTCAGCATCGGTACCGCCACCTACGGCATCACCTTCTTCCTGCCGCCGATCCTGAAGAGCCTGCACCTCACCGACTGGGAGACGGGGGTCGCGACGGCGGTGCCCTACGGCGTCGGGACCCTGGGCATGATCGCCTGGAGCTGGTCGTCGGATCGGCGCGACGAGCGCCGCTGGCACTTCGCGATCGCCGCGCTGGTCGCCGCCCTCGGCCTCGTCGTCTCCGGCCCCATGCTCGGCAGCCTCTGGGCGCTCGCGGCGATGTCGGTGGCCACGATCGGGCTCTACGGGAGCAAGCCCGCCTTCTGGGCGATGCCGGGGGAGTTCCTGGCCGGGCCCGCGGCCGCCGGGGGGATCGCGCTGATCAACGCGATCGGCAATCTCGGCGGCTTCGTCGGCCCCTACGTCCTGGGCTGGCTGAAGGATTATACCGGGACCTACGAGGCCGGCCTCTATTTCCTGGCGGCTTGCGCGCTCGCCGCCGCGGCGATCACGCTCGTCGCGGGCCGCCCGGCCGGGTCGAACGCGTGAGACCGGAGACAGAGCGATGACCGCGCGCAAGAAGACCCTGGAGGATCTGCGCAGCCAGCGCTGGTTCGGCGCCACCGACCTGCGCAGCTTCGGCCACCGCTCGCGCATGCTGCAGATGGGCTACGAGCGGGCGGATTTCACCGGCAAGCCGATCGTCGGCATCATCAACACCTGGAGCGACATCAACCCCTGTCACCAGCATTTCCGCGAGCGCGTCGAGCACGTGAAGCGCGGCGTCTGGCAGGCGGGCGGCTTCCCGATCGAGCTGCCGGCGCTGTCGCTGTCGGAGAACTTCGTCAAGCCGACCACGATGCTCTACCGCAACCTCCTGGCCATGGAGGTGGAAGAACTGCTGCGCCAGCACCCCGTGGACGGCGCGGTGCTGATGGGCGGCTGCGACAAGACCACGCCCGGCACGGTGATGGGCGGGATCTCCATGAACCTGCCGATGGTGTTCCTGCCGGCGGGACCGATGATGCGCGGCCACTTCGGCGGGACGATCCTGGGCTCGGGCTCGGATGTCTGGAAGTACTGGGCCGAGAAGGAGGCCGGGAACATCACCACGCAGGAATGGAACGACATGGAGGCGGGCATCGCCCGCTCCGCCGGAACCTGCATGACCATGGGCACGGCCTCGACCATGACGGCGATCACCGAGGCCCTGGGTTTATCGCTGCCCGGTTCGGCCTCGATCCCGGCGGCCGACGCCGACCATCCGCGCATGGCCGGCGCCTGCGGCCGGCGGATCGTCGAGATGATCTGGGAGGACCTGAAGCCGTCCGACATCCTCGACCGCCGCTCGGTCGACAACGCGCTGGTGGTCCACAACGCGCTCGCCGGCTCCACCAACGCGATGATCCACCTGGTGGCCATGGCGGGGCGCGCCGGTATCCCGGTCAAGCTCACCGAGTTCGACGACTTCGCCCAGAAGGTGCCGGTGATCGCCAACCTCCGGCCGTCGGGGCAGTGGCTGATGGAGGATTTCCACATCGCGGGCGGCATCCGCGCCCTGATGGCGCGCCTGTCCCCCCTCCTCCACCTCGACGCCCGCTCGGTCACCGGCGGCACGATCGGCGACGGGCTCGCCGGCATGCGGGTGTTCAACGACGACGTGATCCGCCCGCTCGACCGGCCGATCGTGGCCATGGGCGGGACCGCGATCCTGTACGGCAACCTCGCCCCTGACGGCTGCGTGATCAAGCCGCCGGCCGCCGACCCGCGGCTGCTGCAGCACACCGGTCCCGCGCTGGTCTTCGACCGCTACGACGCGATGAGCGCGGCGGTGAACGACCTCGACCTCGACGTCACGCCCGACCACGTGATGATCCTGCGCAATGCCGGCCCGATCGGCGGCCCCGGCATGCCGGAATGGGGCATGCTGCCTATCCCCAAGGTGCTGCTCCGGCAGGGCGTGCGCGACATGGTCCGCATCTCGGACGCGCGGATGAGTGGCACGAGCTACGGCGCCTGCATCCTGCACGTGGCGCCGGAATCGGCCGCGGGCGGTCCGCTCGCGGCCGTGCGCGACGGCGACCTCATCACCGTGGACGTGCCCGGGCGGCAGATCCACCTGCACCTCGACGACGCCGAGATCGCGGCGCGGGTGAAGGCGTTCCGGCCGCCGGACCGGTCTTATCCGCGGGGCTACAACCGGCTGTTCGCCCAGCACGTGCGGCAGGCCAACGAGGGCTGCGACTTCGACTTTCTGGAGGGCGCCGGCGGTATTCCGGAACCCGAGATTCACTGACCGGCCCGAGCCGTCGGTAACAGGCGGCGGGCCCCATCACAGGGAGGTACCATGGTCATGATCGCACGCAGGGGCCTGCTCGCCGGAGCGGCCCTGCTCGGCGCCGCGCGGGCGGCCGGGGCCGGCTGGGAGCCGTCGCAGCGGGTGCCGGACCCGGCCGTCGAGATCCTCGACCCGGCCTTCGCCAAGTACCGGCTCGCCTCGGCAACGGTGGAGCGGGTTGCCACCGGCTTCCGCTGGGCCGAGGGGCCGGTCTGGTTCGGCGACATGGGATCGCTGCTGTTCAGCGACGTCGTCAACGACCGGATCATGAAGTGGGAGGAGGCGTCCGGCGCGCTCTCGGTGTTCCGCAAGCCGTCGAACTACGCCAACGGCAACACCCGCGACCGGCAGGGCCGGCTGATCACCTGCCAGCACAGGACCCGCAGCGTCACCCGCACCGAGCACGACGGCAGCCTGACCACGCTGATGGACCGGTTCGACGGCAAGCCGCTGAACTCGCCGAACGACGTGATCTGCCATTCCGACGGCGCGGTCTGGTTCACCGACCCGGCCTTCGGGCCGAACCCGCACGAGTCGATGGCCGCGCCGGAGCTTCCCGGCAACCTCTACCGGATCGATCCGAGGACGGGACAGGCCAGCGTCGCGGTCGAGGGCGTGGCGGGTCCGAACGGGCTCTGCTTCTCGCCGGACGAGTCCAAGCTCTACCTCATCGAGGCGCGGGCGAAGCCGAACCGCCTGATCCGCGTCTACGACGTGGTCGAGAACGGCACCAAGGCCGCGAACGGCCGCGTCTTCTACGATGCCGGCACCGGCACGCCGGACGGCTTTAGGGTCGACGTCGACGGCAATCTCTGGTGCGGCTGGGGGATGAGCGAGGCCGAGGACGGGGTCATCGTGCTCTCGCCGCAGGCCAAGCTGATCGGCCGGATCCGCCTGCCGGAGCGCTGCGCCAACCTGTGCTTCGGCGGACTCAACCGCAACCTGCTGCTGATGACGTCCACGCACTCGGTCTATTCACTGTACGTGAACACGCGGGGTGCGGGGACCTGCTGAGGTTGGATGGGCGGCTCGCGCCGCCCTGCCGTCCTTGCGGAGCGAGGCAATCCAGGGGCGTCACGCCGACCGATGTCGCGATGCCCTGGGTCGCTTCGCTGCGCTCGCGATGACGGTGGTGCCCCGCCCCTACTCCGCCGCCTGCGGCATGTACCGCGCCGGATCGTAGTTCAGGATCGGGCCGAGCCAGCGCTCGACGTCGCGGACATCCATCCCCTTGCGGGCGGCGTAATCCTCGACCTGATCGCGCTCCACCTTGGCGACGCCGAAATAGTGCGCCTCCGGGTGGGCGATGTAGATCCCCGATACCGACGAACCCGGCCACATCGCGTAGGACTCGGTGAGCTTCACGCCGATCCGGCTCTCGGCCTTCAGGAGGTCGAACAGGGTGGTCTTCTCGGTGTGGTCGGGCTGGGCCGGGTAGCCCGGGGCCGGGCGGATGCCGTCGTACTTCTCCAGCACCAGCTCCTCGGGCCCGTAGGCCTCGTCGGACGCGTAGCCCCAGAACTCCTTGCGCACCCGCTCGTGCATCCGCTCGGCGAAGGCCTCGGCGATGCGGTCGGCGAGCGCCTTCACGAGGATCGCCCGGTAATCGTCGTTGGCCCGCTCGAACCGCTCGGCGATCCGCACCTCCTCCAGGCCGGCCGTGACCACGAAGCCGCCGACATAATCGGCGATGCCGGTCTCGGCCGGGGCCACGAAGTCCGACAGGCAGGTGTTCGACCGCCCGTCGCGCTTCGAGAGCTGCTGGCGCAGGCCGTGGAAGGTGGCGAGCCGCTCCGACCGGCTCTCGCCCGTGTAGAGCGCGATGTCGTCGCCGACGCTGTTGGCCGGCCAGAAGCCGATCACCGCCTTCGGATTGAACCAGCGCTCCTCAACGATCTGCTTCAGCATCGCCTGCGCGTCCTCGTAGAGGGCGCGGGCGGCCGGGCCCTGCTCGGGATCGTCCAGGATCGCCGGGAAGCGGCCCTTGAACTCGTAGGTCTGCAGGAACGGCGTCCAGTCGATGTAGGGCACGAGGTCGGCGACCTCGTAGGAGCCGTAGACCCTCGTGCCGGTGAAGGTCGGCTTGGCCGGCTTGTAGCCCCACCAGTCGATCTTGAAGGCGTTGGTCCGCGCCTTCGCGATCGGCAGCCGCTGCTTGTCGGCCTCCGAGCGCCTGTGGGCGTCCGCCACCTTGGCGTACTCGGCCCGGACCTTCTCGATCGTCGGCCCACGGGTCTCCTTCGAGATCAGGCTCGACACCACGCCGACCGCGCGGCTCGCGTCGGTGACGTAGACCGCCTGACCCTTGGCGTAGGCCGGGTGGATCTTCACCGCCGTGTGGACGCGGCTCGTGGTGGCGCCGCCGATCAGCAGCGGCACGTCGAGCCCCTCGCGCTCCATCTCGCCGGCCACGTGGACCATCTCGTCGAGCGATGGGGTGATCAGGCCCGACAGGCCGACGATGTCGACCTTCTCGGTCTTGGCGGTCTCCAGGATCTTGGCAGCCGGCACCATCACGCCGAGATCGATGATCTCGTAGTTGTTGCAGGCCAGCACGACGCCGACGATGTTCTTGCCGATATCGTGGACGTCGCCCTTCACGGTCGCCATCAGCACCTTGCCGGCGGCCTGGCGCTTGCCGTCGCCGCCGTTGGCGCGCTTCTCCTCCTCCATGAACGGCTCGAGATAGGCGACCGCCTGCTTCATCACGCGGGCGGACTTCACCACCTGCGGCAGGAACATCTTGCCGGAGCCGAACAGGTCGCCGACCACGTTCATGCCGGCCATCAGCGGGCCCTCGATGACGTGGAGCGGGCGCTCGGCTGAGGCCCGCGCCTCCTCGGTGTCGGCCACGATGTACTCGGTGATGCCGTTGACCAGCGCGTGCTCGATCCGCTTCTCGACCGGAGCCTCGCGCCAGGTCAGGTCGGCGGTCTTGGCCTGGGCCGATGCGCCGGTCTTGAAGCGCTCGGCGGCCTCCAGCAGGCGCTCGGTGGAATCGTCGCGGCGGTTGAGGACGACGTCCTCGCACAGCTCGCGCAGCTCCGCCGGGATCTCGTCGTAGACGGCGAGCTGGCCGGCATTGACGATGCCCATGTCCATGCCGGCCTTGATGCAGTGGAACAGGAACACCGCGTGCATCGCCTCGCGCACCGGCTCGTTGCCGCGGAAGGCGAAGCTCAGGTTCGAGACGCCGCCCGAGATGTGGGCGTGCGGCAGGGTCTCGCGGATCGTGCGGGTCGCCTCGATGAAGGCCACGCCGTACGGGTTGTGCTCCTCGATACCGGTGGCGACCGCGAAGATGTTCGGATCGAAGATGATGTCCTCGGGCGGGAAGCCGACCTGCTCGGTCAGGATCCGGTAGGCCTTGGTGCAGATCTCGACCTTGCGCTCGTAGGAATCCGCCTGACCTTGCTCGTCGAAGGCCATCACCACCACGGCGGCGCCGTAGGAGCGGCAGACCTTGGCGGCCTCGATGAACTTCTCCTCGCCCTCCTTCATGGAGATCGAGTTCACAATCGGCTTGCCCTGGATGCACTTCAGGCCGGCCTCGATCACCTCGAACTTCGAGGAATCGACCATCACGGGTACCCGGGCGATGTCGGGCTCGGCGGCGACGAGGTTCAGGAACTCGACCATCGCCTTCTGGGAGTCGAGCAGGCCCTCGTCCATGTTGACGTCGATCACCTGGGCGCCGGCCGCCACCTGATCGCGGGCGACATCGAGGGCCGCCGCGTAGTCGCCGTTGGTGATGAGCTTGCGGAACTTGGCCGAGCCGGTGACGTTCGTGCGCTCGCCGACGTTCACGAAGGGGATTTCCGGCGTGAGCACGAAGGGCTCGAGGCCCGACAGCCGCATCAGGCGCGGCACCTCGGGGATCGGCCGCGGCGCCTTGCCGGCGACGGCCTCCGCGATGGCGCGGATATGGTCCGGCGTGGTGCCGCAGCAGCCGCCGACCATGTTGACGAGGCCGGATTCGGCGAACTCGCCGACCAGCTTGCCCATCGCCTCCGGGCTCTCGTCGTAGAGGCCGAATTCGTTCGGCAGGCCGGCATTCGGGTAGGCGCAGACCAGCGTGTCGCAGATCCGCGACAGCTCGGCGATGTGGCCGCGCATCTCGCGGGCGCCGAGCGCACAGTTGAGGCCGAAGGTCAGCGGCTCGGAATGGCGCAGGGAGTGCCAGAAGGCCGCCGGGGTCTGGCCCGACAGGGTGCGGCCCGAGAGGTCAGTGATCGTGCCGGAGATCTGGATCGGCAGGCGGATGCCGGTCTCGTCGAAGACCTGCCACGCCGCTGCGACCGCGGCCTTGGCGTTGAGCGTGTCGAAGATCGTCTCGATCAGGATCAGCTCGGCGCCGCCGTCGATCAGGCCGCGAACCTGCTCCACGTAGGCCTGCTTGACCTGGTCGAAGGTGACCGCCCGGAAGCCCGGGTTGTTCACGTCGGGCGAGATCGACAGGGTCCGGTTCGTCGGGCCGATGGCGCCGGCCACGAAGCGGCGGCGGCCGTCCTTCTCCTCAGCGAGCTTGGCCGCCTCGCGGGCGAGCCGCGCTCCTTGAGCGTTCAGCTCGTGGATGATCGACTCCATTCCGTAATCGGCCTGGGCGATGGTGGTGCCCGAGAAGGTGTTGGTCTCGCAGACGTCGGCGCCGGCCAGGAAGTAGTCGAGGTGGATCTGCCGGATCGCGTCGGGCTGGGTCAGGATCAGCAGGTCGTTGTTGCCCTTCTGATCGTGCCCGTGATCCTTGAACCGGTCGCCGCGAAAGTCCTCTTCCGAGAATTTCAGGCGCTGGATGACGGTGCCCATCGCCCCGTCGAGGACGAGGATCTTCTCCGCGGCGCGCTGGCGCAGGGCCTTCGCGATCTCGGTGCCGTCGACGGGGGCAAAATCGGTCATCGTGCGTCCTGTCAGATCACCTCGTCCTGAGGTGCCGGAGCGAAGCGGAGGCCTTGGAGGCCTCCAGATATCTCGGTATTCCCTGGAGCCCTCCTTCGGGGCCGCTCGCGCGGCCCCTCAGGACGAGGTGGAGGGGGATCTTCGGTCTCTCGTGCGTGCCCTGGCTGCTGTCTCGGACACAAGCCGTCTTTGCGAGCGGAGCGAAGCAATCCAGCCGCGCCACGCTCACGGATGTCGCGCTGCCCTGGGTCGCTTCGCTGCGCTCGCGATGACGGACCGCGGCCCCGAGAAGTTAAGCCGCGGCCTTCGCGGCCGCCAGCTTCGGCGCCTGGGCGCGCAGGCCGAGCAGGTGGCAGATCGCGTAGACCAAGTCGGAGCGGTTCATCGAGTAGAAGTGGAAGTCGTTCACGCCCTCGTCCACGAGGTCGAGGACCTGCTCGGCCGCCACCGCGCCGGCCACGAGCCGGCGGGTCTCGACGTCGTCCTCCAGCCCCTCGAACCGGGCGGCCAGCCAGTAGGGCACCGAGGCGCCGGTGCGGCGGGCGAAGTTCGCCGCCTGCTTGAAGTTCTGCACCGGCAGGATGCCCGGGATGATCGGGATCGTGATCCCTGCGGCCCGGACCTTGTCCAGGTAGCGCAGGTAGATCTCGTTCTCGAAGAAGAACTGGGTGATCGCCTGGTCGGCCCCGGCATCGACCTTGGCCTTCAGGGCGTCGATGTCGGCGTCGAGAGAGGCCGCCTCGGGGTGCTTCTCGGGATAAGCCGAGACCGAGACCTTGAAGTCGCCGATCCGCTTGATCCCCTTCACCAGCTCTGCGGTCGAGGCGTAGCCCTCCGGGTGCGGCCGGTAGGCGTGGCCGACACCCTCAGCCGGGTCGCCGCGCAGCGCCACGATGTGGCGCACGCCCGCGTCCCAGTAGGACTGGACCACCGCGTCGATCTCGTCGCGGGAGGCGTCCACGCAGGTGAGGTGGGCGGCGGGCTTGAGGCCGGTCTCGCGGACCATGCGGGCGACCGTGTTGTGGGTGCGCTCGCGGGTGGAGCCGCCGGCGCCGTAGGTCACCGAGACGAAGCTCGGCTGCAGCGGCGCGAGGCGCTCGATGGAGTTCCAGAGGATCTTCTCCATCTCGTCGGTCTTCGGCGGGAAGAACTCGATCGAGACGCGGATCGGGTGGTAGCCGTCGCGGCTGGCGCGGTGGGTGGAGCGGCGCATCGGGGTCTCGTCCTCTATGTCGGTCGGTTCAGACGAAGTCTGCGGAGGTCAGTGTCTCAGGCGACGGCGCGCTGAGGCTGTTCTGTGTCGGTGTCGGCCAACCCGTCCTGAGCCAGTCCGTCCTGGGCCAGCCAGAGGGTGACGGTGAGTTGGCCCGACTCGCGCGGCGTCAGATCGCGGGTGGCGACCGTCGCGAGGCCGGCCTCGGCGAGCCAGCCGGAGACCTGTTCGGCGGAGAAGCCGAGGCGCCGATGGGCCTGCCCGGTGCGGAGGAATTCCAGCTCGTGCGGCGCGAAGTCCACCACCAGCAGGCGGCCGCCCGGCGCCACGAGCCGCGCGGCCCCGCGCAGCGCCCGGGCCGGGTCGTCGAGATAGTGCAGCACCTGATGGACCACGACGAGGTCGAAGCTAGCCCGCGCGAAGGGCGGCGCGTGGATGTCGCCCTGCCGCAGGTCCACCCTTGCCAAGCCCTGGCGCTCCAGGTTGGCCCGGGCGACGGACAGCATGGCATGGCTCGAATCGAGCCCGGTGGCGCGGCCGGCCCGGGGCGCCAGCAGGCCGAGCATCCGGCCGGTGCCGGTGCCGAGATCGATCAGGCTGCCGATCGGGCGGTCGCCCAGGGCGTCGAGCACCGCGGCCTCCACGATCGCCTCGGGCACGTGCAGGGAGCGCAGCTCGTCCCATTTGGGGGCCAGCCGGGCGAAGAAGGTCGTGGCGGCATCCGCCCGCTGCGCCCGGACGGCGTCGAGGCGCGCGCGGTCCTCCGACAGGGGCGGCGCGGTCCGGTCGAGACCGGACAGCAGCGGGTCCGCCAGGCCGGCGCGGGCGTCTGACAGCCGGAAGAACGCCCAGGCCCCCTCGCGGTGGCGCTCGACCAGCCCGGCCTCCACCAAGAGCTTGAGGTGGCGAGAGATCCGCGGCTGCGACTGACCCAGGATGTCGGTGAGGTCGGACACCGACAGTTCCCCCTCGACGAGCAGCGCCAGGATGCGCAGGCGCGTCTCCTCCGCGGCGGCACGCAGGACGCCCAGGGCTTCCGGAAAGGGGATCGACCCCGCTTCTTGCCTGCGTTCGATAGACATAAAGATATGTTTATGTCCGTTTTCCCGCGGGCGCAAGCACGATCTTGATCGGGTCCACGACGGCGCGTGACGGTTCCCGACGGCATTGCCGAACCGATGAGACCGAAGCGCGGTGGCGGCGTTGATGGCAGGGTCGATGACTGGATCGATGGCAGGGCCGCGGACCGCGTGCCCGGGGAGGCACGCATGGCCGAGAGCCCGTTCCCGCAGATCACGCTGGTCCGCCACGGCGAGACCGCTTGGAGCCGGTCCGGTCAGCATACCGGGCGCAGCGACATCCCCCTGACGCCGGAGGGCGAGGACGCGGCGCGCGCCCTCGCACCGCGCCTGGCGCGCCGCGCCTACGCGGAGGTGTGGTCGAGCCCGTCGGGCCGGGCGGCCACGACCTGCGCGCTGGCGGGCTTCGGCGACCGCCGCGCGATCGACCCGGATCTCGCGGAGTGGGATTACGGCGCCTACGAGGGTCGGACCACGAAGGCGATCCTGGCCGAGCGGCCGGACTGGCGGCTGTTCCGCGACGGCTGCCCCGGCGGCGAGACGGCGGCGGATGTCGGTGCCCGCGCGGACCGGGTCATCGCCCGGGCCCGCGCCCGCGACGCCGACCTCATCGTGTTCTCCAGCGCACACGTTCTGCGCGTGCTCGCCGCGCGCTGGATCGGCCTGGAGCCGCGGGGCGGCGCGCTCCTCGTCCTCGGCACCGCGAGCGTCTCGATGCTCGGCTACGAGCACGACCGCAACGAGCCCGTGCTGCGCGCCTGGAACGGGTAGGCGCTAGCGCAGCCAGTACCCGTCGGGTGCCAGCGCCTGGGGCATCGGCTCGCCGAGCGCGTGGTGGACGATGCGGTCCACGGCGCGGACCATGGCGTCGAGGGGCAGGTCGTTGGGCTCGGTGCCGAACGGCTCCTCGAGCTCGTCCCCGAGGGCGTCGAGCCCGAAGAACGTGTAGGCCACGAGCGCCACCACGATCGGAGTCGCCCAGCCCAGGGCGCCGGTGAGGCCCACCGGGAGGAGCAGGCAGTAGAGCCACGCCGTCCGGTACACGAGCAACGTGTAGGCGAAGGGCAGCGGCGTGTTGGCGAGCCGCTCGCAGGCGGTGTGCACGCCCGACAGCGCCTCGATCCGGGCCTCGAGGAGGCCGAACTGGATGTCGCTGAGGCGGCCCGCGCGCGTCAGCGCGGCGAGATCGCGGGTGATGGCGGCCAGGACCGAGTCGGTAGGGTTCGGGCCGGACAGGTCCGATCCGGGGCTCGTCCGGTCGACGGCGGCGGCCTCGTCCAGGTCGCGAAGGCGGGCGTGGAGGCCGTGCGCGAAGGCCGACAGGCGCCGGAGCTGGAGCGCGGCCTCCCGCTCGGGCAGCAGGGCCGGGAGGGCGCGGGCGAGGTTGCGCACCTCGCCGATCAGGTTGCCCCAGTGCTTCCGCGCCTCCCACCAGCGCTCGTAGCAGGCGTTGTTGCGAAAGCTCAGGAAGATCGAGAGGGCGAGGCCGACCACGGTGAACGGCGTCACCCCTGCGCTGACCGGGAACAGCGCGGGCCACCGCGATTCCGCCCACACCACCGCGCACGAGACCGCGACGATCCCCGCGAGCTTGGGCGCCACCCGCGGCACGATCGAGCCGCGCAGGGTGAACAGCAGGGTCAGCAGGTTGGGCCGGGTGCGGACGATCATCGGGACTTCGGCGATGCGGTGCTGCCGTCCTGCCCTGCGCCCTCCGGTCCCGCAACCGACGTCTCTGTGAGCTCGGCAGTTCGATCGACCAAGGCCGGGCCGCGGACGGGTCTCAGACGGTCTCCGCCTCCCACAGCCACGCCGCCCCGCGCACCCCCGAGGCGTCGCCGTGCAGGCTCGCCCGCACGGGCGTGTCGAAGGCGTCGGAGAAGACGTGGGGGGCGATCGCCGCCGGCAGGCCCGCGATCAGCTCCGGGATGCGGGACAGGCCGCCGCCGATCACGATCACGTCCGGGTCGAGGAGGTTCACCACCTGGGCGGCCGCGCGCCCGAGGCGCTCGAGGTGGACGGCGAGCGTCTCCCGCGCCGCCGGGCTTCCGGCCCGGGCCTCGGCGACGACCGCCTCGGCGGTGAGGTTGCCGCCGTGCCGCCGCGCGTGGTCCGCCGCCAGCCCGGGACCGGACAGCCAGGTCTCCACGCAGCCCCGGCGACCGCAGTAGCAGGCGGCGCCCGGCCGCTCGTCGTCGCGGGGCGCCGGCAGGGGGCCGTGGCCCCACTCGCCCGCGATGCCGTTGCGGCCCGTGAGCACCCGGCCGTCGAGGGCGATGCCGGACCCGACGCCGGTGCCCAGGATCACCGCCCAGACCACGCGGGCCCCGGCGCCGGCGCCGTCGATCGCCTCCGACACCGCCAGGCAGTTGGCGTCGTTCTCGATCCGGAGCGGGCGTTCCAGGCGCGCGCCGAGATCGGCCGCGAACGGGTGTCCGTTGAGCCAGTGCGAGTTGGCGTTGCGCACGAGGCCCGTCGCCGGGGACAGGCTCCCGGGCATGCCGATGCCGACGCTGCAGGGCGTGCCGGCCTCGGCCTCGAGACGCAGGACGAGGTCGGCCACGGCCTCGACGGTGGCCCGGTAGGCGCCCCGCGGGGCGGGCATCCGCACCTCGGCCAGGGTCGACCCGTCCCGGCCGAGCACGATCCCGGCGATCTTGGTGCCGCCGAGATCGATGCCGAGGCGCGGGCGACCTGCGTTCTCCGCCGTCGGCGATCCCATCACTCGGCGGCGGCGACCTTGCTGTCGGTGCCCATCGGCTGCGGCGACTCGTCGGCGATGTGGGTGCCGATGGCGACCGGGTGGGCCATCACCTCGTTGAGCTTGGCGACGTCGAGCTCGCCTTCCCAGCGGCTGACCACCACGCAGGCGACGCCGTTGCCCACGAGGTTGGTGAGCGCGCGGCACTCGGACATGAACTTGTCGATGCCGAGGACCAGGGTCATGGCGGCGACCGGCACCGGGCTGTTGGGGATCGCCGAGAGCGTCGCCGCCAGGGTGATGAAGCCGGCACCCGTGACGCCCGATGCGCCCTTCGAGGTCAGCATCGCCACCAGGATGATGGTCGCGTACTGGCTGATCGACAGGTCCACGCCCACGGCCTGCGCCAGGAACAGCGTCGCCAGCGTCATGTAGATGTTGGTGCCGTCGAGGTTGAACGAGTAGCCGGTCGGGACCACGAGACCGACGACCGAGTCCGAGGCGCCGAGGCGGCGCATCTTGGTCATGAGCTGCGGCAGCACCGTCTCGGAGGACGACGTGCCGACCACGATCAGCAGCTCGTCCTTGATGTAGGCGAGGAAGCGCAGGATCGAGAAGCCCGCGACCCGGGCGATCGTCCCGAGCACCACGAGCACGAACAGGATCGCCGTGATGTAGAAGGTGCCGACCAGCCACGCGAGGTCGTAGACCTTCTGGATGCCGTACTCGCCGATCGTGAACGCCATGGCGCCGAAGGCGCCAACGGGGGCGAGCTTCACGACGATGCCGATGATCCGGAAGAAGATCTGGCCGGCGGTGTCGATCGCGTGGTTCACCGAGGCCGCGCGCTCGCCGAGATTCGTCACCACGACGCCGGTGAGGATCGAGATCAGCAGCACCTGCAGCAGGTCGCCGGTGGCGAAGGGGTCGAGGAAGCTCTTCGGGATGATCGCCAGGATGTGGGCGACGGTGGAATCGGCGGCCGCCTTGCTGGCGTAGGTCGCGACCTTGCTGGCGTCGAGCTTCGACGGGTCGGCGTTGAAGCCGGCGCCGGGCCGGATCACCTCGCCGACGATGACGCCGATCAGCAGCGCGATGGTGGACACCACCTCGAAGTAGACCAGCGCCTTTAGGCCGACGCGGCCGACCTTCTTCAGGTCACCGATCGACGCGATGCCGTGGACGATCGTGCAGAAGATGATCGGCGCGATCATCATCTTGATCAGGCCGATGAAGGCGTCGCCGAGCCACTTCATCGACTTGCCGGTGGCCGGGTCGTACCAGCCGAGCAGGACGCCGAGCGCGATGGCGATCAGCACCTGGATGTAGAGCACCTTGTACCAGGGCTCGCGGGGCGCTGCGGCGGGAGCCGTCGCCTGGATTGCCTGTGCCATGTCCATCCCGTGCGACGACCGCGCACCCTCCCGATTTGCCGGCACGCTAGCGACTATCACCCGGCGCCTCAACGGCTGCACGCTTATCCGCCCGGAACCATCCGTGACAAAAACCTGTCATTCCCGGACGAAGATCTCTCGTATCCGAGAGCCGCGGACCCGCGAAAACAGACGGGCCGCAGCGCGATCTGCGCTGCGGCCCGGCCGTGCCTCGCGTCGTTGCGACGCGGGTCAGGTCTGCTGCTGGGTCCGGCGGGGGCGGACGGTCCAGCGCTCGAACATCGAGGCGGGATCCTCGCTCTTCCCGTCCTTGTTCTCGGCGGCGGGATCGGGCTGCTGGTGGATCGCCGCGCCGAGGGCCTGCGACAGGCTCTCGATGACGTCGTCGATGCGGGCATCCCCGTGCAGGGCGTCGCCGCTGCCGGATTGCGGGGCTGGCGTCTCGGCGGCCGGCGCGGCGTGCGCGGCCGCTTCCGGCGCGGGCTCCGGCTGCGGCTCGGGCTCGGGGTGATGCTCCGGGGCCGGCTCGGGCGGGCGCGGGGCGGCCGCGGCGGGCTCGGGAGCCGGCGGCGGGGCGGCGACGACCGGCGCGGCGGCGGCCAGCGCCGCGGGAGCCGCGGCCCGGCGCATAGCACCCATCGCGCCCTCGTCGGACTCGGTGCTCCGGCTGCTGCTGCTACCGTAACGGCCGAAGCCGAAGCGCGGCTCGATCAGGTCCAGCACCGCGTCCAGCGCGGCGTTGCTCAGCGCCACCTCCTCGGCCGCCGGCACGCCCTGGATGGCCAGGGCCGCCCGCTCGAAGGCCGGCTCGCTGCTGACCTCGCGGCCGAACCAGCTCGGGGCGTGGAAGCCGGCGGCCTCGCCGTCATCGTCGAAGGTGACGCTGATCAGGTCCAGGCTGCCGGGGGTGACGTAGCGGTCGATGGCGATCTCGCGCCCGCCGGCATTCAGCGTGGTGCGGTCGTAGGCGGCCTTGCCGGGGCACACGTCCAGCAGGGCGTCGCCGTGGGCGCGCGGGACGTCGGTGCGCTCCTCGACCGGGACGCCGTCCGGCCCCTTGTTCACCAGGACCAGCTGGCAGACCTGGCCGTCGACGCGCACGTAGGAGGCCCGGCCGCCCTGGGGCGCGAAGTGACCCTCGGTGATGCGGGCGCCACCCCGCTCCTTGCGGATCAGGCGGACCAGGGATGGTGCGACCAGAAATCGGCGAACGGTGCTCATGAACTCAAAACCCCTCCCGCTTGGTCGGCGGCGCGCCGATCCGGCGGACAGCCCTCAGCGCCGCCGGGCCGCACGGAAGGGGGCACGTGGAGCCGGCCCGCACGGCGTATAAGCTGACCGCCACGCCGTATTCGCCAGAGCCTGACCGCTTCCGTCGCCAATCACCGGACAGCGACATTCTGAGACTATAGAGCGCTAAGCAAAAACGCGACGAAATCAAGACCGGATCGGCTCGAGGATCCGGCCCCGGCGGTCCCTGTCCCCGATATCCCGGCTTTCGCGCCGCGTTTTCGAACCCAGGTTAGCGGCCCCCGCGATTCATTCAGCCGGCTCGAAATTCATCGCCGCGCCGTTCATGCAGTAGCGCAGGCCGGTCGGCGCCGGGCCGTCGTCGAAGACGTGGCCGAGATGGCCCTTGCAGCGCGCACAGTGCACTTCGGTGCGGACCATCCAGTGGCTGCGGTCCACCGTGGTCTCGACGGCGCCGTCGAGGGGCTCGAAGAAGCTCGGCCAGCCCGTTCCGGACTCGAACTTGGTGCCCTGCTCGAACAGCGGCTGACCGCAGCCGGCGCAGGTGAAGGTCCCGGCCCGCTTCTCGGCGAGCAGACAGCTCGTGCCGGCCCGCTCCGTGCCGTGCTCGCGCAGGACCCGGTACTGCTCCGGTGTCAGCGCCGAGCGCCACTCGGCGTCGCTGCGGGTCTCCGGGCTGGTGGTCGGCGTGTCGGCCATGGCGATCTCCCTTCTCGCCACGCTATATAGGGATCGCGCGCCCTATCCGGCAGTCCCGGAGGATGCCGCAGGGCGTCTCCGGGATCGGAGACGCGGCGTTCAGGCGGCGGCGCCGACGGTGTCGGCCATCCGCGCCCGGCGCGCGCCCATCGGCAGCGGCGCGCCCGTGGTAGTGTCGCGGGCGGTCTGGTGCTCCAGCTCCGCGTTGATCTCGCCTCCGAGCAGCACGATCGTCGAGGAGATCCAGATCCACGTCATGAAGCCGATCACGGCGCCGAGCGACCCGTAGGTCTCGTTGTAGGTGCCGAAATTGGCGACGTACCAAGAGAACAGGAGCGAGGCGGCGAGCCAGAGCAGGCCCGCGACGACGCTGCCGAACCCGACCCAGCGCCAGCGGGCGTGCTCCCGGCTCGGCCCGAACCGGTAGAGCACCGACAGGCCGCCGAGCAGGACGATCAGGATCGCCGGCCAGCGCAGGGCCGCGAGCAGCCACGCGGTCGAGCCGAGGCCCAGGAAGTTCAACATCACCGGCACGACGACGATCACGTTGAGCGCGACGATGATGAACAGCAGGGCGCCGACCGTGAAAGTGAGCGAGCGGAGGTTGAGCCAGAAGAAGTTCCGCTTCTCCTCCTCCTCGTAGACCACGTTCAGCGCGTCGAACATCGCCTTCATGGCCGCGTTGGCGCTCCAGATCGACAGGAGCAGGCTGGAGAAGAACGTGATGCTGAGGGAGCCGCTGCCCTTGGCGGCGATGCGCTTGACCTGGTCGCCGATGAGCTCGACCGCGCCGGACGGAAGGACCGCGTGCAGCTGGGCGAGGTGATCGTTGATGACGGTCACGTCGGCGAAGAGGCCGTAGCAGGAGACCAGCGCGGCGATGGCGGGGAACAGCGACAGCAGCGTGTAGAAGGTCACCCCGGCGGCGACCGCCAGGACCCGGTCCTTGTTGAACTCCAGGTAGACCCGGACGACGATGTCCTTCCAGCCGGACCGCGTCATCTCGACGGGGCTGTCGGCGGCGCGGCCGCGCTCCGGCTGGGTTGCGGCGGTGAGCTGCGCGGCGCGCCCCGAGATCGAGCGCGCCCCCGCGGCGACGCCCTTCCGCAGGCCCCGATCGTCGCAGGACGGATCGCGGTCGAGCGGCGGCTCGTCGGCGGGGAGAGCCGCCGGCACGCGGCGCCGCGCCGGCGCCGCCGCGAGGGCGACCAGCGCCGAACCGAGCATCAGGATCCAGAGGATCGAGCCGCCCTCCGAGGGGCCGGTCGAACGCGACGGTGACGGGGGCATGGATCGGGGCCAGTGCGCGGAACTGCCGCGCTCGGGACTCCCAACGTCGTCGTGCCGCGGCCGTTCCGCGCGTCGCGCGGGGACGCCGCGGCCCTCCGCGCGTTGTGCTCGTTATGCGCGATCAGCCCCGACTCGGATTCTGCTGCAAGTTCGTCCTGGACGAGCCGCCCGGCACCCACGCCACCCTCAAGGCGGAGCGGGAGGCCACGCTGCACATGAACCTCACCAGCGTGACTATGGCCCATCTCACGAAGCTGGAGCCGGCCGCCCGGCGGGTGAAGCTCACCGGGCTCGTCGCCCACAACCTCGACGCCCTCGCCCGCCAGATCGCCTGGGTCGGGGCCCGGCCGCCGCTGGAGCGCCTCCTGCGCATGGCGAGCAACGTCCTTCCGGGCTACACCCACCCGATCGCGCAGCCGCTCTACGCCGAGCCCGAGATGGCGGCGCTGGTCGAGCGCGGCCTCGCAGAGGCCGGCGCGCTGGCCCGCCGGCTCGGGGTGCGCCTGAGCTTCCACCCGGGACCGTTCTGCCTGCTGGCGAGCCGCAACCCGGCGGCGATCGCCAACGGCCTGTCCGAACTCGACTACCACGCTGAGATCTTCGACCGGATGGGCTACGGCGGCGGCTGGCATCCGCACGGCGCCCATATCAACATCCATGTCGGCGCGGGCGACCCGGGGGTCGAGGGCTTCCGCGAGACCCTGCCCCGAGCGAGCCGGGTGGCGCGCGACCTCGTGACGGTCGAGAACGACGAGAACGTGTTCGGCCTCGACGCGGTGCTGCGGCTCGCCGACCTCGTGCCCGTGGTGCTCGACCTGCACCACCACTGGGTCGAGAGCGGCGGGGAGTATCTCGAGCCGGACGATCCCCGGATCGCCCGGGTGCAGGAATCCTGGCGCGGCGTCCGGCCCGTGGCCCATATCAGCGTGTCGCGCGAGGCGGTCTCCGCCGCCTGCGATCCGGACGCCCTGCCCGACTTCCCGGCCCTGCGCGCGGCCGGCCACGCGGTCCGCGACCTCGCGGCCCATTCCGACATGATGTGGAACCGGGCGGTGAACGACCTCGTCGCCCGGCACCTCGCCTGGGCGGATTTCGAGATCGAGGCCAAGGCGAAGAACCGCGCCTCCGTGCAGATCGCCCGACACATCCTGGCCCTCGAGGGAGCGGCGCCGATCGCGGCCGAATGACGGGACGGTCTCGACGCGTCCGTCGGTCCGCACTAGGCATCCCGGTATGAAGACCGCCGACTGCGACATCCTCATCGTCCCGGGGCTCGGGGGCTCCGAGGAGGACCATTGGCAGGCCCGCTGGGCGGGCCGCCTCGCCACCGCGCGCGTGGTCGTGCAGGACCAGTGGCACGAACCGACCCCGGAGGCGTGGTGCGGCCGCATCGCCGAGGCGGTCGCGGCGGCGACGCGGCCGGTCATCCTGATCGCCCACAGCCTCGGCGTGGTGGCGTGCGTCGAGGCGGTGCCGCGCTTCCCCGCGGGGGTGGTGCGCGGCGCCCTTCTGGTGGCGCTCCCGGACGTCGAGGAAGCGCCGGGCCTACCCGACGCGGTCCGGGCCTTCGCGCCGGTGCCGCGCGATCCCTTGCCCTTCCCGTCCCTGCTGGTCGCCAGCCGTACCGACCCGTACTGCCGCTACGAGCGGGCGGACGACTTTGCCCATGCCTGGGGGGCGCTCACGGTCGACGCGGGCGAATCCGGCCACCTCAACGTGGCGAGCGGGCACGGCCCCTGGCCCGAGGGACTGATGCGGCTCGCCGGGTTCCTGAAGGGGCTCTGAGCCTGCGAGCCCTGCGGCGCGCGAGGACGATCGGCGTCCCCGTGGCTCGGCGGGATGGGACCGGCACGGGTCGTATTAACGCGCTGTTTACCACCGCCCTCTTCAGTGGCGGCACGGGCGGTCCTTCGTCCCGAAGCCGCCCCTGGAGAGCACCGTGACGCGCAAAGAGCTTCTGGAACGACTCGAAGCGGTGCAGACCGCCCTCGGCCCCCGGGCCCAGAGCAACTTCAACAGCTCGCTGTTCAACGACGTGACGCTGCTCAAGCGGATCGAGGCCTTCGAGGCCAAGCTCGGCGAGCCCGAGAAGCCGAAGACCGCCGACTACACCGGCAACATGTTCTCGCGCATCGCCAACCGCCGCGCCGCCGCGGGCGCCAAGTAGCCCCGCCCCTATTTCGGCTCGGCCTCGGCCGAGCGCAGCAGCTCGCCGGCGACGTCGGCGAGCCGCGGCGGGGCCTCCCGCACGAACGGCAGCGGCCGGCAGACGTTGAGCGCCGCGAGCCCGAACCGGGCGGTCATCAGCCCGTTGAGCACGCCCTCCCCCAGCTTGGCGGAGACCCGGGCAGCGATCCCGAGCCCCAGAACCTGCTGCATCACGCTCTCGCCCACCGCCATGCCGCCGGTGACCGTGAGATGCGCGAGCGCCGCGCGCCCCAGTCGCAGGAAGCCCAGGAAGCCCGGCCGGCCGCCGTAGATCGCGGCGATCCGGCGCAGCAGCCGCACCGCCGCGAACACCACGAAGGCCACGTCGACGATCGCCCGCGGGCTCAGCGCCGTCACCGCCGAGACCTGCTTGGCCGTCGTCGCGATGGCGTTGCGCGCCTGCCGGTCGAGGCCGGCGAGCAGTTCGTGCTCGGCCAGTCCGATCCGGTCGTCGACGTCGAGGATCGCGTCGGCGGCGGCGTCGATCCGGGCGCGGCCCGCCGACAGGGCGTCGCGGTCCGCGTAGAAGGTCGAGAGCGCCTGCACCACCGCCTGCGCGCCGGTGTGGTCGCGGGTGGCGAGGGCGTCCAGCGCCGACTGGCGCAGCCGCTCGATCTTGCGCTCGCGCCGCAGGCCGGCAAGTTCCCGCACCACGATCGCCAGCAGCGCCAGCGCGGCGAGGCCCAGCAGCGCGAGGGCGACCCAGCCGAGCCAGGGGGCGGTCTGGAACAGGTCGCTGATCATCCGCTCGACCGACAGGCCGACGCCCAGGGAGACGAGGCCGCCCACCGCCGAGAAGAACAGGGCGCCCCAGGGCGAGCGCGAGCGCGGCGCCACCGGAACGGCGACGCCGTCGGCGGCGTCGAGGATCTCGAAGGGTTCCTCGACGATCCTGGCCTGCGGCGGCCGGGGCCCGAGCGGCGTCGTGGTCACGCTCGGCTCGCCGACCGGCTCGGGGCTGATCCGGAAGGCGCGGGGTTTCTGGCCGGAGGTCATGGTCGCGGGCTCCGCATCGCACACATCGTCACGCCAGCCGGTCGCCGATCAGGAACTGCATCGCCCGGTCGAGCCGGATCTGCGGCAGGTGCCCCGCGCGGCCGAGCCCGTCCGGGCGCACCAGCGGCGGCCGGAAGCGCGGGAAGCGCAGCGAGCCCGGCTCGACCGCGCCCTCCAGCACCGCCTCCGCGCGGGCCGGCAGCTCGCCCGGGAAGATCGCGGCCTCGCTGTTGCCGTCGAAGACCTCGTCGCCCACCACCTCGCCGGCTTCCGGCGTGCCGGCCACCGCCCGCAGCGTCTCCGACCCGTCGTGGACGGTGGTCTCGCGGGTGGCGCGCACCGAGGCGAGCGCCACCGTACCGACCCGGGCGCCCGCGGCCTCGGTCCGCCGCATGGCCCGCGACACGAGCAGCCGCAGCAGCGCGTCGAGCCGGTCGTGGCTCGTCTGGTGGAGGTGGTCGGCCTTGGTGGCGGCGAACAGCACGCGGTCGGCCCGTGGCGCGAACAGCCGCGACAGCACCGTGTTGCGGCCGATGTTGAGGCTGAGCAGCACCGCGTCCAGCGCCTCCTCCAGCTCCGCCAGGGCGGTGGGGCCGGCATCGACCGCCGACAGGACGTCCACCAGCACGATCTGCCGGTCGACCCGCTGGAAATGGTCGCGGAAGAACGGCGTCACGACCTTGGACTTGTAGGCCTCGAAGCGCCGCTCCATCAGCCCGGCGAGGCTGTCTGGCGCGACCGTCTCGGTCAGGCGGTCGAGCGGCGCGAAGGTGAGCGCCGGGGAGCCCGCGAGGTCGCCGGGCATCAGGAACCGGCCCGGGGGCGTCGTGGCGACTGATTCCGGGCCGGCGCGCAGGCCCGCGAGGTAGGTCTTGAAGGCGTCGCTCGCCCGCTCGGCCGCGACCTCGTCGAGGGGGCCGTTCGGGTCGAAGCCCTTCAGCGCCTCCAGCCAGGGCGCCGCCACGGCGGCGCGGCCGGGCCGGCGGGTGCCGCCGATCGTGGCCCGGGACCACGCCGTGTAGCTGGTCTCGATCAGCGCGAGGTCGAGGAGCCATTCGCCCGGATAGTCGACCACGTCGAGCATCAGGGTCGCGGGGCCGGAGCGCCAGCCGGCGGCGCGCTCGTAGGCGATCTCCAGGCGGAACTGGCTGATCCGGTCGGTGGAGCGCGGCCAGCGCCGCGCCTCGGTGAGCGTCGCGAAATGCTCCTCGAAGGGGAAGCGCGGCACGTCGTCGTCGGGCTGCGGCACCAGCTTGGCGCGGCGCAGGCGACCCTCCTGGGCGGGCGCGAAGGCCGGCAGCGCGTGGGTCTCCACGAGGTGGTGGATCAGCGCCGTGGTGAACACGGTCTTGCCCGAGCGCGCGAGCCCGGTCACGCCCAGCCGCAGGGTCGGCTGGACCAGCAGGTCGTGCGAGGCTTCGGCGAAGGCTTTGACGGCCGAGCCGGCGCGCGCGGCAAGGTCGATCAGGGGCACGGGCGGGCTCGTGGTGAGGGGAACGGGCCGGGCAGAGGTGGCGCGGGCGGGCCGGAACCGCAAGGCTTGCCGCCCGGGAAGCCGCCCCTAGGGCGGCGCGCTGTTGGCGGCCGGCGTGGGCGGCTTCAGCCGGGCGATCGCCCCGGCGACGAGGTCCGGGCCGGCGCGCAGCGTGCCGAGCTCCACCGCCGACATCGCCAGCATCACGGGCGCCAGATTGGCGCGCGGCGCGCCGTCCGGCCCGAACAGGTCGAGGTCGTCGCCGGGCTTCAGGCCGACGCTGGCGCTGATGCGGTTGGCGTAGGCCTGGATCCGGACCTCGTCGCCGGTGCAGAGCGGAGCCGGCAGGCGCAGGTCGAGGACCGGCAGGCCGGCCGCGATCGCCGGCAGCAGCGCGGATTCTGCGACCATCCGGTCGGCACTCGGGACGCGACTTGGCTTCCGGTCGAGCAGCGCCGACGGGTCGGCGACGCTCCCGGCCGGGCGGCCGGTGGAGGCGGAGATGCCCGCGGCGATGTCGGGAACCGGCTGGAGCATCGCCACCCGCGGGATGGCGACCGGGCGTCGGGTCGGGCGGCCGGCCATCCGGGCGAGCGGCGACCAGGGCTGAACCCGCAGGGCCGCCCGGCCCCGCGGCGCGCCGCCGGGGCGGTGCGCGGCGAGGTAGCGCGCCCGCAGGGTCCGCCCGAGCCCGCGGGGCGCGAGTGCCGCCGAAACGGCGGGCGCCGCCACCGCCCGGCCCGGCCGCGCGGGGGCGGCACCGACGCGGCACTCGGCCGGCGCCCAGCGGCGCACGATGGCCAGCGCCGTGCGGCGGCCGTAGTCGCGGTAGTAGCGCCGCAGCAGGCTCGCGGCGGCGTCGGCGCCGTCGTCGAGGGTGGCGAAGGCGGTGTGGCCCTCCCCGTCGGCGCCGATCTCGCCGGACCAGCGGGCGGACTTGATGCACCAGCCGTTGTTGAGCCGCACGCAGCGGGCGACGTAGGGCGGATCGTCGGCCAGCGAGGCGGTGATCGCCAGCGCCCGCGGCGTCAGCTGCGCGCCGGTCTGGGCGTGCCAGTTGGACACGGAGCGGGTCGCGGGGTCGAAGCGCGGGGGTGGGCTGTCGGCCGGAGCGGAAACGGTCGCCGGGGGCGGAAGGGCGCGCGCGAGGGCGTCCGCGCCGGCCTCGGCATGCGGCACCAGGGTCGTGATCAGGATCAGCGCGTTCAGCAGCACGCGGTCGGGCCTTCGCGGCGGCGGACGGGCTCGATGCGGACGCGCGTCACGGGTTCAGAACCTTGAGCGCGGCCTCGTGCAGCCGCGGGTCGCCGGCCGCGATCACGCGGCCGCCGCCGGCGGCCGAGCCGCCGTCCCAGGCGGTGACCCGCCCCCCCGCCCCCTCGACGATCGGGATCAGCGCGACGATGTCGTAGGGCTTGAGCCCGGCCTCGACCACGAGGTCGATCTGGCCGGCCGCCAGCATGCAGTAGGCGTAGCAATCCGCGCCGTAGCGGGACATCCGCACCTGGCCTTCCAGCGCCCGGAATCGCTCGGCCTCGTCGCCGGCCGCGAACAGCCGGGGATCCGTGGTGGCCAGGATCGCCTGGGCGAGGTCACCGCAGCGGCGGGTGCGCAGGGTCCGCTCGCCCGCCGGCGCGCGGAGCTTGGCGCTGCGCCCGTCCCCGGTGAACCGCTCCGCGAGATAGGGCTGGTGCATCATCCCCCGCACCGGCACGCCGTTTCGGGTCAGCCCGATCAGGGTTCCCCAGGTCGGCAGGCCGCCGATGAAGGCGCGGGTGCCGTCGATCGGGTCGAGGACCCAGACGCACTCGGCGTCGGTGCGCTCCGCGCCGAATTCCTCGCCGAGGATGCCGTGGCCCGGGAAGGTCTGGCCGATCATCGCCCGGAGGACGACCTCGGCGGCCCGGTCGGCCTCGGTGACCGGATCGAACGGCGCCCCGCCGCGGGCCTTGTCGTCCAGGCCGAACTGGGCGCGGAAGAACGGCAGGATCGCCTTCCCGGACGCGTCCGCGAGGTCGTCCATGAACCGGCCGAGTTCAACGACGCTCATCCGTTCCGTCCCCTGTTGCGCCCGAAGGCCGCCCGGCCAAACGGCCCGTCCCGACGAAACCGGCGCGCGCCCCTGCCCGTCAAGCCCCCGCGCATCCGCGACTCACGCCCCGGCCGGCGCGGGCAGACGCGCCGCCTGGCCGCGGGCGTCCGACGTGCCCTCCGATGCGTCCGTCGATGCGTCCGTCGCGGTCGCGCAGGTCGCGTCCTCCTGCGCGGCCGCCAGGATAGCCTCGACGGCCTCGCGCAGCGATCCCACCTGCGCGTCGGCCTCGGCGCCCCCCGGCCCGCCGGCGAGGCGGTTCGCCCCGCTGTCCTGGGCGAGCCACAGGCCGAGCAGGATCGGCACGCCCGGGACCCGGCCGCGCAGCCGGCGGATCAGGCGGCGCAGGTGCGTCGGCTCGCCGTCGAGCGCCAGGGAGACCACGCAGGCGATCCGCGCCGGCCCGGCCTCGAACCGGCCGATCCGCACGGAGGCCGTCTCGGCGAAGGGGACCGTGCGGACGCCGAGGCCGCGCTTCTCCAGGATCTGCGCGAGGATCGCGGCCGCGGCCTCGTCCAGGAAGCCGCGCCCCGCCACGCACAGCACCGCGCCCTCGCGCGTCCAGGCGACGGGCAGCGCCTCCGCGGGCGGCCCCATCGGGAGCGGGCTGCAGGCGCTCTCCTCGCCGTCGCCCGTCGCCCCCGCGACGGCGTCGCTGCGGTCGGAGAGGTCGGCGATCAGCTCGGTGAGCGCGGCGCGCATCGCGCCCTTCTGCTGCGCGGTCAGCACCCCGCGGGCCGCGTCGCGGGCGGCGAGTTCCAGCGCCTTGAGCACGACGTCGTCGTAGTAGGACGAGAGCGAGCATTGCTGCAGGATCAGCTCGGCATGGCCCAGCACCTCCTCGGAATCGCCCGCCAGGATGCGCTGGTAGAAGTTCTGGACCGGCGTCAGCGCCGGCCGGTCGCCGAACAGCACGTCCAGGAACTCCAGGTGCTCGACGTAGCGTCCGAGCACCACGAGGCAGACGGTCAGGGGCGTCGAGAGCAGCAGGCCGACCGGCCCCCACAGCCACGTCCAGAACAGGGCCGAGACCAGGACCGCGAAGGGCGAGAGCCCGGTGGATTGCCCGTAGAAGATCGGCTCGAAGACCTGGCCGGTCAGCGGCTCCAGGACGACGAACAGGATCGCCACGGCGATCATCATGTTCCAGCCGGGATCGACCGCCGCGGCGAGCGCCATCGGGAGGATCGCCGACAGGACCGCCCCGAGATACGGCACGAAGCGCATCAGGGCCGCGAAGATCGCCCAGAGCACCGGGTTCGGCACGCCGATGAGGTAGAGGCCGATGCCGATAACCACGCCGAAGGCGGCGTTGAGGGCGAGCTGGACCACGAAGTAGCGGCTCAGGCGTTTGGCCGCGTCGTCGATGGCCACGGTGGTCCGGTGCAGGTCGCTCGATCCGGCCAGCCGGATCATGCGGTCGCGCAGGTCTTCGCGCTGCATCAGCACGAACAGCAGCACCACGAAGACGATGCCGACCGTGGCCAGGGGATGCATCACCGGCGTGAGCACGGTCGAGAGCATCTCCAGGGAGCCCGGCGGGGTCGTGGCGACCTCGACGAGGACGGGCTTGGGCGCGGCCTGGGCCGGCTCGGGAGCCGCCGACGGCGACGAGGGCGGCGTTGCCGGCGACGTTGACGGCGGTGGCGCGGCCGGCTGCGCCTCCGGGCTCCCGGCCTCCTTGGCGCCGCCGTGCAGCGCCCGGCCGATATTGGCGACGTATTCCGTGACGTGGCCCACGGGCGAGTCGCGCAGGCCGTTGATCTTGCGCTCGATCGTGGCCCGGTAGCGCGGGACGTCCCCCGCGAGATCGGCCGCCTGGATGCCGATCAGCGTCGCCAGGGAGGCCACGATGCCCACGGTCAGGAGCACGCTGACGCCCACCGCCACCAGCCGCGGCAGCCGCAGCCGCCGCAGGCGGTTCACCAGCGGCGTCAGCACGAACGACAGCAGCAGCGCGATCGCGATCGGGATGAAGATCTCGCGGCCGAAATACAGGGCGGCGATGATGGTGGCGCCGACCACGACCGGCGACGCCATGGCGGCCCGCGGCGTCTCGGCCGCGGCGACGTGGGTCGGCCGCGGCGGGATCAGGGGAGTCCCGGGCCGCGCTGCCGGTTCGACCCCGACCGGGGTTCTCGTGCCCATACCGTGATCCACGTCCCGAACGCCACGCGCGGGCGGCCGCCGGGAGGGGCGGAAGCCTCGCGGACGGGGAACGGCACAGGACGCGAAATCGATCCCGAGGGTTTCGCGTTCAGGTTAGGCCCCCGCGACGCCGGCCCGCGCCACGTCGCCCGCATCCTTCAGCTCGGGCAGAGACCAGCACAGCTGCATCACCTTCCTGGCCTGCGCGTCCGGCAGGATGCCGGCGGCGAGGTCGGTGAATTTCGCCTCCAGCTGCGCGTCCGACATCGGCTTCTCGACGCTGCCGATGGCGTGCTCGATATGCCGGTGGAAGGTCCGCCCGTCGTTCAGCGTCACGGTCATGTCGACCTGCGCGGGATCGACGCCGGGGGTGATCACCGGCACCACCTTCTGGCGCAGGGCCACCACCCGCGGATCGTTCACAGACCGGTCGCTGAACTGCTTCTCGCCGCCCGCGCCCTCCACGAAGGCCACCGCGGCGGCGTGGTAGATGCTGAACTTGCCCTCCAGGCCGGTCTTCGGCGCGGTCTTGCCGGTCAGCTCCAGGACGAGCGGGTGGACCTTCAGGTCGACGCGCTGGATGTCCTCCGGCTTGACGTGGTCCTGGTCGCGGATCTGGATCGCCGCGTCGATCGTCGGGTGCATGACGATCCCGCAGGCGAAGGGCTTGTAGGTGTTGAGCTGCGCCTCGTAGCGGGTGCCGAGGCCGTCGGTGATCTGCGACCAGTCCTGCTTGGTGGAGATCGTGTTGGCCCAGCCGCGCTTGGCCTCGATCATGCCGTCCGACGAGGTGAAGCCCTTGGCCGCCAGGATCGCGGCGAACAAGCCGTTCGACGCGGCCCGGCCCGGGTTGAAGCTCTTGTTCATCGAGCCGAACGACTCGCGCAGGCCCACCGGCTGCGAGGCGGCGAGGCCGAGGGCGTAGACCATCTGCTGCTCGGTGAGCCCCATCAGCTTGCCGGCGGCGGCGGCCGATCCGAACACACCCGCGGTGCCGGTGATGTGCCACCCGGCATCGTAGTGGTTCGGGTAGACCGCGTTGCCGATCCGGCACTCGGCCTCGATCCCGACCACCAGGGCTTCGAGGAAGTCCTTGCCGGAGACCGGTTTCATCGCTGCGTAGGCCAGGATCGCCGAGGCAACCGGGCCGGCCGGGTGGATGATCGTCTTCAGGTGGGTGTCGTCGAAGTCGAAGATGTGGCTCGACACGCCGTTGAGGAAGGCGGCGTTCATGATGTCGAACCGCTCGGTCCGTCCCAACAGCCCGGCCTGCGGCGGCCCGGAGAAGGGCTGCAGCGCCGAGACTGCCACGTCGACGGTCTCGTGGTGCGAGCCGCCGATGGCCACCCCGACCCAGTTGAGGAAGCTGCGCACGCCCTCGCGGCGGACGGGCTCCGGCAGGGTGTCGTAGGAGGATCCCAGGATCCACTGCGCGAGGATCTTCGTGACGTGCGGCGGCGCTGCCTTCGCGGCCGGCTTCGCGGCCTCGGCCGCCTGCGCGCCCTGCAGGGCGGGCGCCGTCAGGGCGAGGCCCGCGGCCCCGATGAGCGAGCGGCGATTCATCGACATGGCGTTCTCCCGGACAGGGCCGCCCGAAGCACCCCGATTGCCGGGCATGATAATGAATTCATCCCTGGGTCGGCGGCCTCCGTGTTTCACCGCAGCGGGTCTGATACCGTTTCCGGTTGAACGCTTCGGTCGATGCGGCCCGCTCCGTCTTTGCGAGCGCAGCGAAGCAACCCAGGGCTGCGGGACAGCAGGGGGCGTGGCGCTATCTGGATTGCTTCGCTCCGCTCGCAAGGACGGCGGAACCGATCTGATCAACCGGAAACGGTACGAACCCCCTTCACACCACTACCGGGAGGGCCTCCTGCGCGCCCACGCCGAAGACGCGCCGGTACCGGGCGACCTCGTCGGCCGGGCCCTGCGCCTTGGTGGGATTGTCGGAGAGCTTCACGGTCGGCCGGCCGTCGGCCTGCGTGACCTTGCAGACGATGGAGACCGGGTCGAGCTTGCCGTCCGGCAGGAGCCCGCGGAAATCGTTGGTGAGCAGCGTGCCCCAGCCGTAGCCGATGCGCATGCGCCCGTGGAACCGGGCGTGGATGCGCTCGATCTCGTCGATATCGAGGCCGTCCGAGAAGATCGCGAGCTTCTCCCGCGGGTCGTGCCCGCGATCCTGCCAGAAGCGGATGACCTCCTCGCCGCCCTCGATCGGGTCCTTCGAGTCGATGCGGATGCCGGTCCAGTCGCTGACCCAATCGGGGGCGTTCGCCAGGAACCCGGTGGTTCCGTAGGTATCGGGCAGGATCACCAGCAGGTTGCCGCCGTAATCCTCCTGCCAGTCGGCGAGCACCGCGTAGGGCGCGGCGGCGAGCGCCGCGTCGTCCTCGGCGAGCGCCGCGTAGACCATCGGCAATTCGTGGGCGTTCGTCCCCACCGGCTCGACCTCCTGCCGGGCCGCGATCAGGCAATTGGAGGTGCCGAGGAACGCGCCGTCCAGGCCCTCCGCCATGGCCTGGACGCACCAGTCCTGCCACAGGAATCCGTGGCGCCGACGCGTGCCGAAATCCGCCACCGACAGGTCCGGAAGCCTCTGCAGCCGCTCGATCTTCTCCCAGACCCGGGTCATGGCGCGGGCGTAGAGCACCTGCAGGTCGAGCTTGCCGAGGCCCCGCAGCACGGCCCGCGCCCGCAGCTCGTTCAGGATCGCGAGCGCCGGGACCTCCCACATGGTGGTCTCGACCCAGGGGCCGTGGAAAGTCAGCTCGTACTGGCCGTCATGGACGGCGAGCTCGTATTCGGGGAGCTGGAAGGTCTCGAACCAGGAGACGAATTCGGGGCCGAGGATGCGTCCCTGGCCGCGGAACACGTTGCCCCGCAGCCACGTGATCTCGCCCTTGCTGAGGCGCAGCGTCCGGGCGTGGTCGAGCTGTTCCCGCAGCAGCCCGGCATCGACCTCGTCGGCGATCCGGATCCGGCGGGTACGGTTGGTGATGCCGAAGGTGGTCTGGATGTCGGGGTGCCGGCGCAGGATCGTCTGCGCCATCAGGAGCTTGTAGAAATCGGTGTCGAGGAGCGACCGCACGATCGGGTCGATGCGGAAACTGTGATCGTAGACCCGTTTCGCCAGATCGAGCATTCGTCAGGCACTCTGCCGCGCTTGGAACGCGCAGAGCGCATGCCGGGACCGCACACGTCAAGAAGACGGGCGGCCTCCGCCCGGAGACCGCCCGCGAAACCGCCGATCCTGACGACCGATCCTCAGGCGAGGTCGACCTTCTTGGTCTCGGTCTTCGGGCTCTCGCCGGTGAGCGAGGCCTTCACGTAGCCGTAGAGGTGCAGCATCGTGCTGTTGGGGCTGTCCCAGTACTCGCCCTTCTCCGGGTGGACGCGGATCAGAGCGACCTCCGGGTCGTCCTTGCCGTTCGGGAACCAGGTCTTCAGGCTCTCATTCCACTTCGCGTCGATGATCGACTGGTCGCGCACGATCTCGGCCTTGCCGGCTACCGAGACGTAGTTCTGGCTCGACGGGTCGGAATAGGCGAGGTTGATCTGGTTGTCCTTGCTGATCTCGGCCGTCTTGGGCGAGTGCAGCTTGGTGAAGAACCACAGGTCGCCGTTCTCGTCGGCGTCGTTGTTCCACATCGGGCGGCTGTTGAGCGTGCCGTCGGAGTCGACGGTGGTCATCATGGCGATCTTCACGTCCTTGATGAGCTCGAACAGCTTCTTCGCGCCCTCGTGGTCGCGGTGGTTGCCCTGATGCATGAAAGTGGTCTCCTACGCGTCGTTTCGGTCCCGGCGGGGTCTCCGGAGGGTGCCCCGGCCGAAGGCTGCCCCGACAACGGATCAGTCTCCGGTTGGTTCAGCTTGCCCGTGCGGTGAGGAGGTTCGTATGCGAGGTGTTCGGAGATTGGGGCGTACGGCCGCGGCGCTGGCGCTGGGCGCGCTCTGTCTCGGCGCTCGGCCGGCCGGCGCCGAGGTGCGCTTCGGCCCGGGCGTGCGCATCGGCGGCCACGATTTCTCGAACCGCCGCTACGGCAGCGTCCACATCGAGCGCGTGAAGCGCCTGCGCGGCCCCCTCGGCTGCCGTCGCCTGCGGCACGGGTTCTACCGGCGCGGCGACGGGACCGTGGTGCGCGGCCCGATGGAGGCGTGCAACCTCATCGCCCGGCCGCACTGACGCCGGCACGGTCCGGGCGGCGCCCCGCTCCGGCGCGCGATGGCCGCGGGGACGCGGGCCACCGGCGCGCGCCGATCTCGGGCCCGGGGTCTGGTGTTCTGGGCCCGCTCGGTTACATGCACTGGCATACCTGCTTGCCCCGGTGGAGAACGATTTTGGCGATCACCCGCGACGACGTGCTGAAGGCGCTCGCCGACGTCACCGTCGATGCCGCCGGCACCACCCTGCCCGGCTCGGGACGGCTGTCCCAGGTCGTGGTCGATCCGAACAGCCGCGTGATGTTCTCGATCCTCGTCGATCCCAGCGAGGCCGAGCGGTTCGAGCCGGTGCGGCGCCAGGCCGAGGGGCGCGTCCTGAAGATGCCGGGCGTCTCTGGCGTGTTCGCGAGCCTCACCTCCGAGCGGAACCAGAGCCACCCGGCCCAGAGCGGCGCCGCTCCCCGGCCCGTGACGCCGCCGCCGGTCGCGCCGCCGCGGCCCGGCGCGCCGCCGAACCAGGGCCCGCAGATCGCGGGCGTGCGCCACATCGTGGCGGTCGCCTCCGGCAAGGGCGGCGTCGGCAAGTCGACCACCGCCTGCAACCTCGCCCTGGCGCTCCAGGCGCAGGGGCTGAAGGTCGGCCTCCTCGACGCCGACATCTACGGCCCCTCCGTGCCGAAGCTGTTCGGGCTCTCGGGCAAGCCCAACGTCGTCGACAACAAGGCCATGGAGCCGATGGTCGGCTACGGCCTCAAGGTCATGTCGATCGGCTTCCTGATCGAGCCCGAGACGGCGATGATCTGGCGCGGCCCGATGGTGCAGTCGGCCATCACCCAGATGCTGCGCGACGTGCTCTGGGGCGAGCTCGACGTGCTGCTCGTCGACATGCCGCCCGGCACCGGCGACGCGCAGCTCACCATGGCGCAGGCGACGCCGCTCTCCGGCGCCGTGATCGTCTCCACCCCGCAGGATCTCGCGCTGATCGACGCGCGGCGCGGCGTGACCATGTTCAAGAAGGTCGCGGTGCCGATCCTCGGCGTGATCGAGAACATGGCGACCTTCGTCTGCCCGAATTGCGGCCACGCCTCGCACATCTTCGGGCACGGCGGCGCGCGGAACGAGGCGCAGCGGCTCGGCGTGCCGTTCCTCGGCGAGGTGCCGCTGAACATGACCATCCGCGAGACCTCGGATGCCGGTCGGCCGGTGGTGGCGACCGATCCGGAGGGGCCGCACGCCAAGGTCTACCGGGACATCGCCGCCCAGCTCTGGGCGAACCTGTCCGGCGCTCCGGCCGGGCGGACGGCGCCGAAGATCGTCTTCGAGTGATCCTGTGCCCTCCCCGCCTCTTCCGCCGCCGGTCCTGGGCCTGATCCTCGCCGGCGGGCGGGCGCGGCGGATGGGCGGGGGCGACAAGCCGCTGCTGCGGCTCGGGGGGCGGACCCTGCTGGAGCGGGTGGTCGAGCGGCTCGGGCCGCAATGCGGGGCGGGACTGGCGCTCAGCGCCAACGGCGACCCGGCGCGGTTCTCCGGCTTTCCCGGTCCGGTCCTGCAGGACCCCGTGCCGGATCAGCCGGGCCCGCTCGCCGGCATCCTCGCCGGGCTGGAGCACGCCGGCGCGCGGGGTATCGCGCGGGTGGTGAGCGTGTCGGGCGACGCGCCGTTCCTGCCGGAGGATCTGGTAGCGCGCCTCGGCGCGGCCGGACCGGAGACCTGCATCGCGCTCGCGGCCTCAGGGGAGCGGCAGCACTACACGATCGCGCTCTGGCCGACGGCTCTGAGCGACGCGCTTCGGGACTATCTCGAACGCGGCGAGCGGCGCGTCGGCGCCTTCATCGCGCGCCACGGGGCCGCGGTCGCGACCTGGCCGGTCGAGCCGGTGGACCCGTTCCTCAACATCAATTCGCCGGCGGATCTGGCGGCGGCGGAAGCCCTGGACCGCGGGTGATGCGGCCCGCCGTCATCACGAGCGAAGCGAAGTGACCCAGGGCAGCGCGACATCTTGGAGGTGTGGCGCGACCCTGGCTCGCTTCGCTCCGCTCGCGAAGACGGTACAGCCGAAGCCATCGAGAGATGGCTTCGGCTGTGAGGCTTGATCCGAGCTCAGGCCGCCGCGACGGTCGCCTTCACGATCTTGTCCGGCGAGCGCGGCGGCTCGCCCTTGTTGATCGTGTCGACCACGTCCATGCCTTCCACGACCTTGCCCCACACCGTGTACTGCTTGTCGAGGAAGCGGGCGTCGTCGAAGCAGATGAAGAACTGCGAGTTCGCCGAGTGCGGGAAGTTCGTCCGCGCCATCGAGCAGGTGCCGCGCACGTGCGGCTCGGCGTTGAACTCGGCCTTCAGGTCCGGCAGGTCGGAGCCGCCCGAGCCGGTGCCGGTCGGGTCGCCGGTCTGGGCCATGAACCCGTCGATCACCCGGTGGAACGGCACGCCGTCGTAGAAGCCCTGGGCGGCGAGCGTCTTGATGCGCTCGACGTGGCCCGGGGCGAGGTCGGGGCGCAGCGCGATCACGACGCGGCCCTTGGTGGTCTCCAGCACGATGGTCTCGTTGTCGGCCATAGTCTTTCCTTCCGGTTGGGGGAACTGTATCGGCGCGTGCCGGATCCGGCCAGCGCCCGTGTCGGTCTCGCCGGCGCTCAGGCCGGCGGGCGGTAGACGAAGCGGAGCGCCACCGGCCGCCCCGCGATCGCCCGGCCCAGACCCGGCGTGATGTGGACCGGGGTGCAGCGCGCGAGGGCGTCGAGGGTCCCGCGCACCAGGGTATTCCGCCAATCGCCCGCGACCCCCGCCGCGTAGGTGGCGCGGGGCGGCCCGATCAGGCTGCCGTCGCGCCGCAGCGCGAGCCGCAGGGTGATCTCGATGTCGTCGGACCCGCCGCTCGGGCGGCCGAGGCCGCCCGGTGCCTGCCAGCAGGCGGCGAGCGCCGGGTAGAGCTCGGCCAGGGTGTCGGCGGGCTTGGTCGCCATCCGGGCGACCGGGACCGGGACCGTGGCGCGCAGGGTCTGGGGCAGGCTCAGCGGGTAGCCGCCCCCCGGCTCCTCGGCGTAGCCGTAGAACGGCGCGCCGTCATAGGCCGCGGCGGCCGCCGGGATCAAGCTCAGCAGGAGGATCGAGGCGGCGCGCCGGCCCGGCATGCGGCCGCTACTTGGCCTTCTCGGCGAGCGTCATGCTGACGATCTTGTCGGGATCCTGGACGGCCCCGCCCGGCGCGCCCGGGGCGGCCTTCTTGATCTTGTCGAGGACGTCGAGCCCGTCCGTGACGTTGCCGACGATCGTGTACTGGCCGTTCAGGAACGGCGCGTCGCCGAGGCAGATGAAGAACTGCGAGTTCGCCGAGTTCGGATCCTGCGAGCGGGCCATGCCCACGGTGCCGCGGCGGAACTGGGCCGACTGCGTGAACTCGGCCGGGATGTTCGGCAGGCTGGAGCCGCCGGTGCCGTTGCCCTTCGGGTCGCCGGTCTGGGCCATGAACCCGTCGATGACGCGGTGGAACTTGAGGCCGTTGTAGAAGCCCTGCGAGACGAGGGTCTTGATCTGCTTGACGTGCTTGGGCGCGATGTCGGGCCGCAGCTCGATGGTGATCCGCCCGTCCTTGGTCTGGAGATAGACCGTGTTGGCGTCGGCGGCCCGGGCCGCCTGAGCGGTGCCGAGCGTCAGGGCGAGCGCGAGGAGGGCGTGGCGTCGGTTCATCGAAGTCCTTCCAGGGTCGGGCCGGTGTCAGGAATGGGCGGCGAAGCGCTGCCGGAGCCGCGCGGCGACCGCCGCGGGCACGAAGGGCGAGACGTCGCCCCCCATGCCGGCGATCTGGCGCACCAGCGTCGCGGTGATCGGGCGGGCCTGCGTCGAGGCGGGCAGGAACACGGTCTGCACCTCGGGCGCCATGGCGCCGTTCATGCCGGCGAGCTGCATCTCGTAGTCGAGATCCGTGCCGTCGCGCAGGCCGCGGATGAAGATCGCGGCGCCGCAGCGCCGGGCGGCCGAGACGGCGAGATCGTTGAAGGTAACGATCTCCAGCGCCGCACCCTCGGCCTGGGCCACCGGCCCGCAGGTCTCGCTCAGCAGCGCCGCCCGCTCCTCGGCGGAGAACAGCGGGGCCTTGCCGGGGTGGACGCCGATGGCGATCACGAGGCGGTCCACCAGCCGGCAGGCCTGGCGGACCACGTCGAGATGGCCGTTCGTGACCGGATCGAACGAGCCGGCGTAGAGGGCAGTGCGGGTCATCGCGACCCGACCTAGAGCATTTTCGCGCCGGACGGAACCGGGCGGCGCCTCAGGCCTCCTCGCCGCCCTCGGGACCGGCCTCGGCGCCCTCGTCCTCGCCCTCGATGTGCTCCACCGAGACGACCTTCTCGTCCTTGGCGGTGTTGAACACCGTCACGCCCTGTGAGGCGCGGCCGACGATGCGGATGTCGTCCACCGGCACGCGGATCAGCTGGCCGCCGTCGGTGACCAGCATGATCTGGTCCGAGGCCTCGACCGGGAAGGACGCCACGAGGCTGCCGTTGCGGGCATTGACCCGCATCGCCGTGATGCCCTTCCCGCCGCGTCCCGAGGTCCGGTACTCGAACGACGAGGAGCGCTTGCCGAAGCCCCGCTCCGACAGGGTCAGCACGTACTGCTCGGCCGCGCCCATCTCGTTGTAGCGGTCGAGCGAGATCGCCGCCGCCTCGGCGCCGTCCTCGGGCTCCGCGTCGCCGTTCTCCTCGGCCTCGCCGGTCACGGCGCGGCGCATCTTCAGGTAGCCGGCCCGCTCCTCGGCGCTGGCGTCGAAGGCGTTCAGGATGGTCATCGAGATGACCCGGTCGTCCTTGGCCAGCAGGATGCCGCGCACGCCGGTCGAGTCGCGGCCCTTGAAGACGCGCACGTCCTCGACGGGGAAGCGGATGCACTGACCCAGAGCGGTGGTCAGCAGCACGTTCTGGTCCGGCCGGCAGATCTCGACGTGGACGATGTGGTCGCCCGGGTCGAGCTTCATGGCGATCTTGCCGTTGCGGTTCACCGTGGTGAAGTCCGAGAGCTTGTTGCGCCGGACGTTGCCGCGCGCGGTCGCGAACATGACGTCGAGCGTCTCCCACGACGACTCGTCCTCGGGCAGCGGCATGATCGTGGTGATGCGCTCGGAGGTGTCCTGCAACTGCAGGATATTCACCAGCGCCTTGCCGCGGGCGTTCGGGGCGGCCATCGGCAGGCGCCAGACCTTCTCCTTGTAGGCCTGGCCCTGGCTGGAGAAGAACAGCACCGGCGTGTGGGTGTTGGCCACGAACAGGCGGGTGACGAAATCCTCGTCGCGGGTCGCCATGCCGGAGCGGCCCTTGCCGCCGCGGCGCTGGGCCCGGTAGGTCGAGAGCGGCACACGCTTCACGTAGCCGGCGTGCGACACGGTCACCACCATGTCCTCGCGGGCGATCAGGTCCTCGTCCTCGACGCTGCCGTCGAAGTCGACGATCTCGGTCCGGCGCGGGGTGGCGAACTGCTCGCGGACCTCGGCGAGCTCGCCCTTGACGATGCCCTGGATGCGGGCGCGCGAGCGCAGGATGTCGAGGTAGTCGGCGATCTCGTCGGCCAGCGTCTTCAGCTCGTCGCCGACCTCGTCGCGGCCGAGCGCCGTGAGGCGTTGCAGGCGCAGGTCGAGGATGGCGCGGGCCTGGGTCTCGGACAGGCGGTAGGTCCCGTCCTCGGCGACGCGGTGGCGCGGGTCGTCCACGAGCGCGATCAGCGGCGCGATGTCGTGGGCCGGCCAGTCGCGGGCCATCAGGGCCTCGCGGGCCGTGTTCGGGTCCGGCGAGGTCCGGATCAGGCGGATCACCTCGTCGATGTTGGCGACCGCGATCGCGAGGCCGCACAAGACGTGGGCGCGCTCGCGGGCCTTGCCGAGGAGGAACTTGGTCCGCCGGGAGACGACCTCCTCGCGGAAGTCCACGAAGGCCTGGAGCAGGTCCTTCAGGTTCATCAGCTCGGGGCGGCCGCCGTTCAGCGCCACCATGTTGCAGCCGAAGGAGCTCTGCAGCGGCGTGAACCGGTAGAGCTGGTTCAGCACCACGTCGGCCATGGCGTCGCGCTTGATCTCGACGACGATGCGCATGCCCGTCCGGTCGGATTCGTCGCGCAGGTCCGAGATGCCCTCGACGCGCTTCTCCTTCACCAGCTCGGCGATCTTCTCAACCAGCGTCGCCTTGTTCACCTGGTAGGGGATCTCGGTGAAGATCAGCGCCTCGCGCTCCTTGCGCAGCTCCTCGACATGCGACTTGGCGCGCATGATCACCGAGCCGCGGCCCGTCGCGTAGGCCTGCCGCGTGCCGGCCCGGCCGAGGATCATGCCGCCGGTCGGGAAGTCCGGGCCGGGCACGATCTCGGTGAGCTGCTCGATGGTCAGGCCCGGATCGTCGATCAGCGCCACGCAGGCGTCGATCAGCTCGCCGAGATTGTGCGGCGGGATGTTGGTCGCCATGCCGACCGCGATGCCGCCCGCGCCGTTGACCAGCAGGTTCGGGAAGCGGGCCGGCAGGACGGTCGGCTCCTCGCGCGACTCGTCGTAGTTCGGTCCGAAATCGACGGTGTTCTTGTCGATATCGGTGAGCAGCGCGGTCGCGGGCTTGGCCAGCCGCGATTCGGTGTAGCGCATGGCGGCCGGCGGATCGCCGTCCACCGAGCCGAAATTGCCCTGCCCGTCGATGAGCATGAGGCGCATGGAGAAGTCCTGCGCCATCCGCACGAGGGCGTCGTAGATCGATTGGTCGCCGTGCGGGTGGTAGAGACCGATCACGTCGCCGACGATGCGCGCCGACTTGACGTATTTCCGCTCGGGCAGGTGCCCGGATTCGAAGGCGGAGTAGAGGATGCGCCGGTGCACCGGCTTGAGACCGTCGCGGGCGTCGGGAAGCGCCCGGCTCACGATCACGCTCATCGCGTAATCGAGGTAGGAGCGGCGCATCTCGTCGGTGATGGAGACGGGGCGGATGTCGCTGGCGGGCGGGGCGGCGCCAGTCGGATCGTTCTCGGCCAAGTCGGTATCCGTTCTGAAGCCCGGACGGGCGGTGCTCACGGCCGTTCCCGGGTGGCGCGCGATGCGCCGGAACGGCCTCTCGGAAGAGCAGTGATATCAGACGGTTAAATAAGGTTTTCCGAGGCCGCCTGCAAGGTCGCAGCGCGGCTGCCGGCGCGCGTCCCGGCCGGGATGCGTCCCGGCCGGATCGGGCCGGGACGCGGAGGGCCGCGCTCAGTAGAACGTGACGTGCCGGTGGCCGTACGGGCGGCCGTACGGGCGGCCATGCCAGACGTGGTGGCGGTGCCAGTGGCGGCGGAAATGGTGGTGCCGGTGCCAGTGATGGCGACGGTGCCAGTAGTGGCGGCGGTGGTGCCAGTGGCGCCGCCAGTGGTGGCGGCGGTGCCAGTGGCGGCGGTGGCGCCAGTGGGCCTGCTGCACCGCGGGGGCGGGCGCGGCGGCCTCGGCGCTCGCGGGGACCGGCAGGGGCGCCGCGCGCGCGGGCGCACTCGCCAGCCCGCCGAGCAGCGCGGCGAGGAGGACCAGGATCGGCCAGGGTCGCATCGTTTCTCTCCCGTGTGAGCGCCCGTCCGAGTCCAGCGGATCCGGGCCGGCACGAGGCTCGCGCCGTCGCCTGAAACGGCCAAGGTCGGCAAACGGTTCGATCCGTTCCGACTGCGCAGATGCGCCACCCTCGCGCACCACCCTCGCGCACCGCCCTTGCGCGGGGCCGGAAAGCGCCCAGTTTCCGGAGCAGGCGCTTCCGGGCCGTCTCCCGCCCGGCTTCCCGACGAGCCGCGTAAGACTCCCATGGCGTTCGCGTTCCCCGACACATTCCGCGCCCTCCTCCCGCGCCGCTTCCGGGACCGACGCCCGCGGGTCGCGGTGGTCCGACTGTCGGGCACGATCGGGGCGGTCTCGCCGCTCCGGCCGGGGCTCTCGATCGGGGGCGTCGCGGGCAGCCTGGAGCGCGCCTTCGGGATGCCGGGGGTGAAGGCGGTGGCGCTGGTGATCAACTCGCCCGGCGGCTCGCCGGCGCAGTCGCACCTGATCCACCGCCGCATCCGGGCGCTGGCCGAGGAGAAGGGCGTGCCGGTGATCGCCTTCGTGGAGGATGTCGCGGCCTCCGGCGGCTACATGATCGCCTGCGCGGCCGACGAGATCGTCGCCGACCCGACCTCGATCGTCGGCTCGATCGGCGTGGTCTCGGCCGGCTTCGGCTTCCACGCCCTCCTGGAGAAGCTCGGCGTCGAGCGCCGGGTGCACACGCAGGGCGAGGCGAAGTCGATGCTCGACCCGTTCCGCCCGGAGGATCCCGCCGACGTGGAGCGCCTGAAGCGCATCCAGGCCGACGTGCAGGACCTGTTCACCGGCCTCGTCACGGCCCGGCGCCCGGGCCTGTCGACGTCCGAGAACCTGTTCACCGGCGCGGTCTGGACCGGGCGGCAGGCGCTGCCCCTCGGCCTCGTCGACGCCCTGGGCGACGTGCGCACCGCGATGCGTGCGCGCTTCGGCGAGAAGGTCGACCTGCGCCTCGTCGCCGAGGCGCGCGGCGGCCTGCTCTCCCGCATCTTGCGCCGGGGCGGCGCGCCGGGCGGGATCGACCTGGCCGAGGGGGCGATGGCCGCGTTCGCGGAGCGCGCGGCCTTCGCCCGCTACGGGCTCTGAGGGCTCAGGCTGCGACCTGACCGAGGAAGCGCTCGATCTCGCCCTCGAGGTCGGCCGCGACCGCGTCGACGGTCTGAGCCGCCTCGGTGACCGTGGCGGCCATGCGGGCCGAGCGCCGCGCGGCGCCGGCGACCGTGGTCAGGCCGCCCGCGATGGCCTCGGTGGCGCCGGCCGTGTCGGCGACGTTGCGGGAGATCTCGGCGGTGGCCGCGCCCTGGGCCGAGACCGCCGACGCGATCCCACCCGTGGTGGCGCTGACCGCCCGCATCCGCTCGCCCATCCGGCCGATGGCCGCCACGGCCGCCGTCGTCGAGGCCTGCACGCCGGCGATCTGGCTGCCGATCTCCTCGGTCGCCCGCGCGGTCTGCGACGCCAGCGCCTTCACCTCCGCGGCCACCACGGCGAAGCCCTTGCCGGCGGCGCCGGCCCGGGCGGACTCGATCGTGGCGTTGAGCGCCAGCAGGTTGGTCTGCTCGGCGATCTGGCGGATCAGCCCGACCACCGCGCCGATGCGCCCTGCGGCCTCGGCGAGCTCGCCGATCTCGGCGTTCATGGCGTCCGACTCCGCGGCGGCCGTGGCCACCAGGGCCTCGGCCTGGTCGAGCTGGGTCTCGATCTCCGCGATGGAGGCGGAGAGCTCCTCGGCGGCGCTCGCGACGGTCTGGACGCTGGCGGAGGTCTCGTGCGAGCCGCGCTCGGTCTCGGCGACGGCGGCCTCCGCCTCGGCGGAGCTGGCCGCCATCTCGCCGGCCCGGGCGCGCATCGCGCCGGTGCTGGCGGTCAGTGCGTCCTTCAGGCGGACGATCTGGCCGCGGAACGCCTCGATGGCGCGGTCGAGGGCGGCCCGCCGCCGCGTCTCGTCAGCTGCGCTCGCGCTCTGCAGGCTCTCGAGTTCCCGGGTCCGCACGCCGGAGACGCGCAGCACCTCGAGGGCGCGCGCCACCGTGCCGATCTCGTCGCCGCGCGCCGCGTGGGGGATCGCCGAGTCCAAGTCGCCGGCCGCGAGGGCCTCGATCCGCGCCGCGATCGCCGAGAAGGGCCGGAACAGCCGCGCCGCCGCCAGCCCGACGAGGGCACAGGCCAGCACCGCGATGATCAGGGCGGCGACGCTGAGGCTCGTCATCGTCTGGGCGTGGGCGTCGAAGTACATCTCGATCGGCAGGCCGACGAACAGGATGCCGTTCACCTTGCCGGCGGCGTCGACCGTCGGCTGGTACACCGTGTGGTAGCGCCGCCCGAACAGGGTCGCCGGCCCCTCGTAGGTTCGCCCGCCGCGGATCGCGGCCTGGGCCGGGCTGTCGGCGGCGAGCGCCGTGCCGAGCGCGCGGGTCCCGTCCTCCCGGCGCACGGTGGTCTGGCGCCGCACGAAGCTGTCGGAGGCGGGCTCGTAGCTGAACACCGTCGCCAGGCCGCCCGAGTAGGCGACCGCGTCGTCCACGACGCCGGCGTCGGCGAAGCCCGACAGGCTCGGCGTCGACACCCGGGCGACGCGCGCCCCGTCGAGGTCCGCCGCCGCGCCCTCGACCCGCGCCGCCAGGACGAGCGCCAGAGTTCTCAGGTTGCGCTCGCCGTTGGTGCGCTGGCGCGCCTCCATCTGCGACCAAGTTTGTCGCGAGACCGTAATCCAGATGGCGCCGGCGGTGAGTGTCACGGCGAGCATCGCCAGCAGGATGACTTTCGTCGACAGAGTCATCCTGCGCAGCGAATAGGAATGTGTGCGCATCTATTGGTATCCGTGCCTATAGCCGGCCGGACACTCTGTCGTGAGGTTGAAATGACGGGTTAAGGTTCGCCATAAAGGCGAGCCATTGCCGCAGATTTCAACCCTGCCCTGCGCGCCGGGCGGAGACGCGGGCGAGCGCCGCCAGATCCTTCTCGCCGTCGCCGTGGCTGATCGCCTCGATGAGACCGTCCCGCAGCACGCTGGCGAAGGGCATCGGCACCCCGGCGCCCTCGGCCGCCTGCAGGGCGAGCCGCACGTCCTTGGCCCCGAGCCTGAGGATGAAGCCCGGCGGCTCGTAGCGGTTCTGTGCGATCGAGGCGCCGTAGCCCTTGTAGACCGGCGAGGCGAACAGCGTGTTGGTCATCAGGTCGAGGAACTCGGCGCCCGGGACGCCGTGGCCCTCCGTCAGGGCGCAGGCCTCGGCCATGGCCTCGATCGCCGAGATCAGCATGAAGTTGCCGGCGAGCTTGACGGCGTTCGCCCGCGTCGGGTCGTCGCCGAAGCGCCAGGTCCTGGCGCCCATCGCGTCGAGGAGCGGGCCGGCGCGGTCGATGAGGGCTCCCTCTCCCGCCGCAACGATGTTGAGCTTCCCGGCCTCCGCCACGTCCGGCCGCCCGAAGACCGGGGCCGAGACGTAGGGGACGCCGGCCCGCGCGTGGACGGCGGCGAGCTGCTTCGCCAGGGCCACCGAGACCGTGCTCATCCCGATATGCAGGCCGGGGCGCTCCGGCCGGTCGAGGAGGCCGCCGGCCACGATCACGGCCTCGAGGGCCGCGTCGTCGGCCAGCATGGTGATCACGGCGTCCCCGGCGAACGCCTCGGCGGCGCTCGCCACCGGGGTGACGCCGTCGATGCCGCGCGCGGCCTCCGGCGAGCGGTTCCAGGCGCGGACCGCGTGGCCGGCCCGCGCGAGATTGGCCGCCATGGCGCGACCCATCCGCCCCATCCCGATGAATCCGACGTCCATGCCGTGCTCCTCGACGCGCTGTGCCGTCTGCCAACTGGGAAACCCCGGGCGACGGTCAACGGCCCCGGCCGGATTTGCGGCGCTCGCACGGCGTGGCAAGCTCGATCCATGCTGCAGAATCGCATCACCGACATTCCCGGCCTGCGGGTCGGCCACGCCACCGACCTGCGGCTCGCCAGCGGCGTCACCGCGATCGTGTTCGATGAGCCGGCCGTCGCCGCGGTCGACGTGCGCGGCGGCGGGCCGGGCACCCGCGAGACCGACCTGCTCGACCCCGAGCGCACCGTGGAGCGGGTCGACGCCTTCGTGCTCTCCGGGGGCTCGGCCTTCGGCCTCGACGCGGGGGCGGGCGTCGCGGCGTGGCTCGCCGAGGCCGGGCGCGGCTTCCCGGTCGGCGCCATGCGGGTGCCGATCGTCCCCGGGGCGGTCCTGTTCGATCTCCCCAACGGCGGGGACAAGGCCTGGGGCCGCTATCCGCCCTATCGCGAGCTGGGCTTCGAGGCCGCCGCGGCCGCGGCGGAGGATTTCGCCCTGGGCTCGGTCGGGGCCGGGACGGGCGCGCGCACCGGGCGACTGAAGGGCGGGATCGGATCCGCCTCGGCGCAGGTGCCGGGAACGGGCTTCCGCGTCGGGGCGCTCGCGGCCGTGAACGCCTTCGGCAACGCGACGATCGGCGCCGGGCCGCATTTCTGGGCGGCGCCCTTCGAAGAGGGCGACGAGTTCGGTGGTCTCGGCGCGCCGGTCCGGGTGCCGCCGGAGGCCCTCGCCTTCCCGGCCCGGGCGCTGCCGGGCGCCGCCACGACGCTGGCCGTGGTGGCGACCGACGCGGCACTGACCAAAGCGCAGTGCCGGCGCCTCGCGGTGGCCGCGCAGGACGGCCTCGCCCGCGCGCTCGTGCCGGCGCACACGCCCCTCGACGGCGACCTAGTCTTCGCCGCGGCGACCGGCGCCGTGCCCCTCGCCGAACCGGTGGTCGACCTCGCCCGCCTCGGCGACGTCGCCGCGCGCGTCCTGGCCCGGGCGGTGGCCCGCGGCGTGTTCTCGGCGACGAGCCTGCCCGGGCACGCGCCGTCATTGCCCCTGGCCGGCACGGGGCTTCCACCGGCCTGGCGCGACCTGTTCGGCGTCTGATCGGCGGCGCCGGCCCCGCCCCGCCCCGGCGCGGAACGATGCCGCAGGCCCGGGGTTACTGGCCGCGGCCGGAGGCCGCGACGCGGCCCGGATCGCACCGGGCCGCGCCCTGTGCCCAGCGGGAGAGAATCTCATGAGAATGACCGGCCTGATCGTCGCCGCGTCCGTCGCACTGTTCGCCGGCGGAGCCCAGGCGATGCCCGTGGCGCCGCTGACCGGCGGCGACGCCGCCGTCACCCTCGTCCGCGGCGGCTGCGGGTTCGGCGCCCATCGCGGGGCCTACGGCGGCTGCCGCCTGAATCGCGGCCCGCGCGGTGCGATCCGCCGCGCCGTCACCGGCGCTCCCCGCGGCTGCCCGCCCGGCCTCTATCGCGGCCCGCGGGGCGTCTGCCGCCGCTGAGTGACGGCGCTGGCGCCGCCCCCTGGGGTGGCGCCAGCGCGGGTTGCGGCTCTCGAGGGATGGCGGTCAGCGCAGGGGCGAGCGCCCCTGGGGGAGCGCGATCGTCGCGGTCGCCTCGGCGATCTGGTCCGGGCCCCCCTTCGGCGGCCAGATCCCCGCCTCGTAGGCGCGGGACCGCAGCGCGGCCCGCTCCTCGAGGCTCGGGAAACCCCAGACGTGCGTGATGCGCGGCGCACCGTCGAGGGCGTACAGGTTGACGACGAGGTGCTGCGTGTAGGCGCGAGCCGGCCCGATCGCGGCCTCCCAGGCCGCGAGGGTCGGCGGCAGGCCCCCCGGCTTCAGGCGATAGGTCCGGATCTCGTACACCCCGCCCCGGTCGCCCGTCCGGATCGGCGGCAGGAAGGGGAACGGGGCGTAGCTGTCCATCTCCAGCGCGGTGATCACGTGCCCGGCGTTGAACGGGTTGGCGCTGAGGAGGGCTCGCCGGCGCTCGGCGGTCATGTCCTCGGGCGCCGCGAAGCCGCGCAGCACGATCAGGCGCCCCAGCGTCCCGATCTCGCTGCGCCAGCAGCCGACCAGCTCGCCCTTGGCGTCGGGATCGTCCAGCCAGGCCTCGACGCCCTCCGAGACCTGACCCACCGCGAGCAGCGGGCACGAGAGGGTCGCGAGTTCGTACAGCATGGGCGCCTCGGCGACGTCGTCCCATCGACGTCACGCCGTCAAAGCGGGAGAACGCCTTTCGTTGCCATCGGGACGCGCGGACCAGCCTCCGCGCTGCCGGCCGAGCCTCACAGCTCGGCGCGGGCATCCTCCAGCAGCTGCGCCAGCCCGCTGTCGACCTCCTCGGCGAGCATCGTCCGCTCGGCGTCGGTGAGGTCCTTGGCCCAGGCGCCGCTGCCGAACCCGTCCGTGCAGCGCGCCCGCTCCGAGGCGATGTAGGCCTCGGTCTCGACCGGCCGGGTCTTCATCGCGTGGACGAAGCCGAACCATGCCGCCCGCTCCACCACCGCGAGCCGCGCCCGCAGCCGGATGGCCACCGCCTTCTCCGGATCGATCCCGTCCGCGCTCATCGTGGTTCTCCCGCGTCCTTCTCGGCGAGCCGATCCAGCAAACCCTGGAGCTGCCCCGGCACCGGCTCGGTCGCCGAACGCGCGTAGAGGACGCGCAGTTGCCGGCCGATCTCCGCGAGGCTCATCGAGCCCTTGGCGATCACCCGGTCGGCCTGCCGGTTCAGGCTCTCCTTCTCGGCGGCCGTGACCTCCTTGGCGGTGAGCACCACCACGGGCACGTCGCCGTCGGGCCGCGACCGGAGGGCCCGCAGGAAGCCGAACCCGTCCATCTCGGGCATCATCAGGTCGAGCAGGATCAGGCTCGGCCGCGCCTGGCTGACCCGTTCCAGGGCGATCCGGCCGTTCTCCGCCTCGTCGACGGTCCAGCCCTCGCGGCCGAGCGACCGGCGCAGGCGCTCCCGGGCATCCGCGTCGTCGTCGACCACGAGGACCCGCGCCTCGTTCGGCGCCGCGGGCCGGTAGCGCTCCATCAGGCCCTTGAGCCGGTCCCAGTCGATCGGCTTGACGAAGTAATCGGTGGCGCCGAGCGCCTGGCCGAGCCCCTGCTCGGCCACCACCGAGGTCATGATCACCGGCGTCCCGGCGAGGTCGGGGTCGTTGCGGACCGCGTGCAGGACCGCCCAGCCGTCCATGCGCGGCATCTCGACGTCGAGCAGGATCGCCCGCGGCTTCAGGGCCCGGGCGAGCGTCAGGCCGGCGCGGCCGTCGTTGGCGCTGCGGACGTGGAAGCCCTCGCGCTCCAGGAAGCGCTGGAGCAGCTCGCGGGCGGCCGGGTCGTCGTCGACCAGCAGCACCGTCTCGTGCTCCTCGTGCGGCTCCACCGGCGTGTGCGCCTCGGCCTCGGTCGGCGGCGCGTCCTCCGGGCGCAGGGTCGCGGGCAGGCGGATCGTGAAGGTCGCGCCCGCGCCCGGGGTGCTGGCGACGCCGATATCGCCGCCCATCGTCCGGCAGAACGCGCGGGTGATGGCGAGCCCGAGGCCCGTCCCACCGAACTGCCGGGTGGTCGAATCGTCGGCCTGGACGAAGCGCTCGAACAGGCGGTCGATCTGGGCCTCGGTCAGGCCGATGCCGGTGTCGGCGACCGCGAAGGACAGCCAGTCGGCCCCCGCGTCCCGGTGCCGCCGCACCGTCAGGGTGATCATCCCCCGCTCGGTGAACTTCGCGGCGTTGCCGATCAGGTTCAGCAGGCACTGGCGGATCTTGGTCTGGTCCTGGTGCATGGACCCGAGGCCGGCCTCGCCCGCCGCGCCGGCGTCGAGGACGAAGCGGTTGCCCTTCTTCTCGACCAGGGATCCGGTGGAATCGGAGACGTCCCGGAGCAGGTCGGCCACCGTGAAGGTCTCGGCCGAGGCGGTCATGCGGCCGGCCTCGATCTTGGAGATGTCGAGGACGTCGTTGATCAGCGACAGCAGGTGGCGGGCGGCCGCCTCGATCTTGCGCAGGTCCGGCAGGAGGGCGGCCTGGCCGATATCCTCGAGCTCCTCGCCGAGCATCTCGGAGTAGCCGATCACCGCCGAGAGCGGGGTGCGCAGCTCGTGGCTCATGTTGGCGATGAACTGGCTCTTCGCCCGGTTGGCCGCCTCGGCGGCCTGTCGGGCGCGCTCCACCGCCTCCTCGGCCTCCTTGCGCTCGGTGACGTCGACGCAGGTGCCGACCCATTCCCGCAGGGAGCCGTCCTCGGCGAGGACCGGCACGCCGCGCACCTCCATGGCGCGCCAAGCCCCGTCGTGCCGGCGCAGCCTGTACTCGACCTCGTAGGTCGCGCGCGCCTCCACGCAGGCGGCCCAGGCATCGGCCGCGTGGCCCCGGTCGTCGGGATGGACGGCGTCCAGCCAGCCCCAGCCCTGGTAGGCCTCCTCGGTCTGGCCGGTATAGGTGCTCCACCGGACCTGCGGCGGCATCAGCTCGCCCGCCGCGTCCGTGTTCCAGATCACCGCCGCCGAGGCGTCCACCAGCGCCCGGAAGCGCTGCTCGGAATGGCGCAGGCGCTCCTCGACCGCGCGGCGGACGGTGATGTCGGTGTTGGTCCCGTACCAGCGCAGGATCCGCCCGGATCCGTCCCGGTGGGGCAGCGCCTTCGACAGGAACCAGCGGTAGCTCCCGTCGCGGCCGCGCAGCGGGAACGTGTCTTCCCAGGACCGGCCCAGCGTGATCGCGGCGCGGTAGCGCTCGGTCACCGACGCGACGTGGTCCGGGTGATGGACCGTGCGCCAGCCCCAGCCCCGCATCTCCTCGAGGGAGGTGCCCGTGTAGTCGTACCAGCGCTGATTGTACCAGACGATGGTGCCGTCGGCCTCGGCGATCCAGGCGAGCTGCGGCAGCGTCTCGGCGAGGTTGCGGTAATCGGCCTCCGTGACGGATCCTGGGCCGCTCTCAGTCTCGCTCATCGACCCGACGCTGTCCCGTCACCCGCCCCGCGGCGGCTCGAACCAGTATTCCTTATACACGCATCGCGTCCGGATCCGACCGCGCAGCCGCGGGGGGCGGCGGCCGGCGAAACCGCAGGGCGTCGATCGTGTAGAGCGCGAGCGCCACCCAGATCAGCGCGAGCATCAGGGCCCGATGCGGCTCGACGCGCTCGCCGTAGACGAGGACGCTCAGGACGAGCAGGCAGGTCGGCGCCACGTACTGCAGGAGGCCCAGGGTCGTGAGCCGCAGGCGCACCGCCGCGGCGGCGAACCAGATCAGCGGCAGCGCGGTGGTCAGCCCCGTCAGCATCAGCAGGGCGCGGTCCCCCGGCGCGGCCGGCAGGAACGGCTCCGGCGACAGGACGAGCCAGACGATCGCCGCCGGCAGGAGCAGCAGGGTCTCGGCCAGGAAGCCGACCAGCGCGTCGACGCCGACGATCTTCCGGGCGAGCCCGTAGAGGGCGAAGCTCACCGCCAGCGACAGTGACATCAGCGGCAGTTCCCCGGCCCACACCACCGCGACGGCGACGCCCGTCGCGGCGATGCCGATCGCGACGGCCTGCGCCGGCCGCAGGCGCTCGCCCAGCACCACCCGGCCGAAGGCCACGCTCACCAGGGGATTGATGTAGTAGCCGAGGCTCGCGTCGAGCAGGTGACCCCCGCTGACGGCGTAGAGGTAGAGCAGCCAGTTCACGCCGATCATCGCCGCCGAGAGCACCAGCAGCGCGTGGCGCTTCCGGAGCGGCAGCGGCAGGTTGAGGCGGTGGCGGGCCGCCAGGATCAGCGCCAGCGCGCCGGCGAACACGCTCGACCAGACGATCCGCTCCGACAGGATGTGGTACGGCGTGTAGGCCCCGAGCATCCGGAAATGCACCGGGACCACGAGGCCCCAGCTCAGGTAGGCGGCGAGCGCGTAGACGAGGCCCACGGAGTCCTCCCGGTCGACCCGGATGGGCGGCCGGGTCCGCGGGCTTTAGCCCGGACGGCCCGATCGCGACAGGCCGGGCGGTGCAGGGCTGCCATCCGGACCGGCGAGCCGACCCCGGGCGGCCCGGCTCGCGGACGGCGCTCCGGCTACGGCGCGATCCAGCCACCGGACCACCCGCCGGCCAGCCGATGCCAGGCGGCCCGGCGGTGCCCGCGGCGGTCGAGATAGAGGAAATCAAGGCGCTCGGCCCGAACCAGAGCGGCGGCGAAGTGCGGCCGGCCGAGCGTCGCGGCCGCGGTCTCGTCCGGCAGGTTGTAGGCGTCCCCCGCCGGAAGCGACGTACCGGGGCCGGGCTCGGCCCCGTAGCAGACCCGGCTCATCGCCCGGGACCCGGTCCAGGCCGCCTCGGCCAGAGCGTCGTCGGTGTGCAGCGCGGCGCGGCCCTCGACGCGGATCTGGATCTTCGCGGCCGCGTCGTAGGCGGCGACGGCGCAGGCCGGATCGGCCAGGATCTCGGCGGCCTTGTCGGAGCGGCGGTCGCAGTGGAACCGGAGCGTCCCCTCGGCCGGGTCGGCGGCGCGCAGGACCACGGTGCGCAGCCGCGGCCCGCCGTCGGCCCCGAGCGTCGCCAGGGTCGGCAGGTGGAAGCCGCCACGGCCATGGGCGGCACCGTCCGCCAGCAGCCGCCAGAGTTCCGCGAAGGTGGCGTCGAGGTCGTCGTAGAAGGCGGGCAGCGGCGTCCGTGTCATGCGGCGCCCCGCTTCCTCCGGCGCTCGCGGAAGATCAGCGCGAGGTTGCGCAGGTAGATGCCGGTGGAGAGGCTCTGGCCGATGATGATCACCGGCTCGCGGCGCACGAACCCGTAGACCAGCGTCATCATCCCGCCGAGGATCGACAGGAACCAGAACGACAGCGGCATCACGCTCCGCCCGGCCCGCTCGCTGGCGATCCATTGCAGGATGAAGCGCGATCCGAACACCACCTGGGCGACGATTCCGAACACCAGCCAGAAGTCGAGCCGGGTGACGAACACGTCGTAGAAATAGGCCGGCAGATCGTGGGCGAGCTGGATCAGCATCCGACGTCCTGGTCCGCGGGTTGGCCGGCTGGCGGCTCCGCCGGCGCGCCGGCGGGGCCGGCGATCTCCTCGGGCCGCGGGTCCGCGCGCTTGCGCCGGATCAGCCACCAGACGCCGGCGAGATCCAGAAGCCCCACCCAGAGGCGGTCGAACAGGCCGTAATTGGACACGCCCGTCAGCCGCGGCCGGTCGACCACGTCGCGGTGGACGACGGAGAAGCCCTCGCGGGCGACCAGGGCCGGCATGAACCGGTGCAGGGCGTCGAAGTACGGCAGCCTGAGATACACGGCGCGGCGGAAGACCTTCAGGCCGCAGCCGGTGTCGCGGGTGGAATCGTTGAGGATCCGGCCGCGCACGCCGTTGGCGATCCGGGACTGGAGCATCTTGAAGCGGCCGTCCTTGCGGCCGCGCCGCTGGCCCTGGGCGAGACCGGCCCCCGGTCCCGCCGCCTCAAGGGCCTCGAGCAGCGCGGGGATGAAGGCCGGATCGTTCTGGCCGTCGCCGTCGAGGGTCGCGACGATCCCGCCGCGGGCCGCCAGGACGCCGCTGCGCACCGCCGCCGACTGGCCGCCGCTCCGCGCGTGGCGCAGCACCCGCAGCCAGGGGCGCCCCGCCCGGGCCGCCGCCAGGGCCGCCGGCGTGCCGTCGGTGGAGCCGTCATCCACGTAGATCAGCTCGAAGGCGAGGCCCGCGCAGGCGGCCTCGATCTCGGCCACCAGGGGCGCGATGTTGCCGGCCTCGTTCTTGACCGGCACGACGACGCTGAGATGGAGAGATCCGCTCACGGGGCCACCGCGTAGGCCGTCACGAAGACCCGGCGGCCGGTGTTGAGGTTGAAGCCCTCGACCTCCGCAAGGGGCGCGGGCGCACCCCGACCGACCGGCCAGGCCGCGTTGAAGTCGTCGCGGTCCCGGGATTCCACGAAGAGCAGGCGGCAGCCGCCGCCCTCGAGGAAAGATCGGGCGGCGGCCCCGTCGGGCGGCAGGGCGAGGCCGGTGCCGACGAGGAAGACGAGGCTCGGCTCGCGGTAGCCGAGGCTCGCCACGAGCGGGTTCGGGCAGGGCATCCGCTCGCGCAGGGCCGCGAGCCGCGGCGAGACCTTCAGGGCCGGCAGCGAGCGCTGCGCCACGCCGAGCACCGCGGGCCCGAGCAGGGCGGAGGCCAGCACGCCGAGGACGAGCGCGCGCTCGGCCGACCCGTGCGCGAAGGCGAGCCAGGCCAGGAATGCGACCGCGCAGGCGGCGGCGAGCAGCGGGAGGGCCGGCCACGGGATCGTGTGGGCGTCGAGGCGCCAGCCGGCGAGGCAGAGGCCGAGGGTCAGGGCGACCGGGATCGCCGGCAGCAGCAGGGCCGTCAGGCGGGCGCCCCGCAGGCGCGGGTCCAGCGCACCCCGGTTCAGCGCCAGCACGGTCAGGATCGCGAGCCAGGGCATCAGCGGCAGCACGTAGTGGGGCAGCTTGGTCGGCACCGCCTCGAAGATCAGCCAGGCCGGCAGCACCGCGGCGATCAGGAAGATCACGGCGGGCTCCCGCCGCGCCCGCCACGCGAAGGGCAGGCTCATGGCAGCGAAGGCCGCCCCGGGCCAGAAGGTCGCGAAGAACACGAGCGCGTAGGCTCCGGGCGGTCCCCAGTGCCGCTCGGCCACCCCGCCGACCTTGCCGAGCATGTCGTGCCCGACCGCCTCGGCGTAGAACGCGCCGCCGCTCTTCCAGGCGATCGCCGCGAACCAGGGCGCCACCAGCAGGAGCGTCAGGGCGAGGCCCGGCCCCGGCCGCAGGGGCAGCAGCCAGCGGCCGGACCGCGCGACGAGCGACAGGCCGAGCGCCGGCAGCGCGACGAAGAGCGGCACCATCGGCCCCTTCACCAGGATCCCGACCGCCATGCCGAGCCAGAGCGCCGCGAAGGTCGGCCGCGAGACCGGCCTGCCGTCCCGCGGCGCCAGCCACGCACGGGCGAGCGCGGCGAGGCTCGCGGTGGCGCAGGCGGCGAGCAGCGCGTCCGTCTTGGCGAGGTGGGCCTCGGCCGAGAGCATCAGGCAGGCGCCGTAGAGGGCAGCGGCGAGCAGCGCCGACCGCCGGGGCAGGAAGGCGAGCGCCCCCCAGTAGGCGAGCAGGACCGAGGCGACGGCGCCGATCAGCGACGGGATGCGGTACAGGGCGATCTGGGTGCGGGCGCCGGGCACGCCCAGCGCCTCGCCGGCCGCCACGGCGGCGGCCTGCGCCCAGTAGATCCCCACCGGCTTCTTGTGCCGCGCCTCGCCCTGGAAGCGGATATCCACGAGGTCGCCGCTCTCCAGCATCTGCTTCGAGGCCTGGGCGAAGCGGGGCTCGTCCCGGTCCATCGGCTGCAGCGAGATCTGGCCCGGCAGGAACAGGAGCAGGCACAGCGCCAGCAGGGCGGCGGCGGCCCTGCCGTGGGTGAGGCTCAGCGCGTCGAGCCCGCGGCCGATCCGGTCGACGGGGGCAAGGCGCGGCGCGCCGCCGGCGGAGAGGCTCGTGGTCATGCCGGGCCGGTCAATCAGGAACGCGGCGCGAGGTCAAATACGGCGGTGCCGTCGCCGGCCGCGACGGCGCGCACGCACATCACGATGCGCGGATGTGGCGCCGCTCCCGCCGCGCGTCCCGGCCCTGAGGTTCGCCGGTCCCCGCCTGTCGGGGACGGGACCGCCCTACGACGCCGCCCGGAGGCGCGCGAAGCCGGCGTCGAGGTCGGCCTTGAGATCGGCGGTGTCCTCGAGGCCGATGTGGAAGCGGAGCGCCGGTCCGCCGGGGGCCCACCGGGTCGCGGTCCGGTAGCCCGCGCAGTCGAAGGGGATCACGAGGCTCTCGAAGCCGCCCCAGGAGAAGCCCATCCCGAAGAGCTGCAGCCCGTCGAGCATGGCCGCCACCGCCGCCTCGGGCACCGGCTTGAGGATCACCCCGAACAGACCGGAGGCGCCCGCGAAGTCGCGCTTCCAGATCGCGTGGCCCGGATCCTCCGGCAGGCCGGGATGGAGCACCCGCAGCACCTCGGGCCGCGCCTGGAACCACTGGGCCATCTCCAGCCCGGCGCGGCCGTGCTCGCGCAGCCGCAGATTCATCGTCCGCAGGCCGCGCAGCGCCAGGAAGATGTCCTCGGCGCCGGCGCACATGGCGAAATGGTCGAAGGTGCGGCGCACGGCCGGGTAGTACCGGGCATTCGCGGAGGTCAGGCCGATCAGCAGGTCCGAGCCGCCGCTCAGGTACTTGGTGCCGGCCTCGACCGCGATGTCGACGCCGCGCGCGTGCGGCGGGAACAGCAGCGGCGTCGCCCAGGTGTTGTCCATGATCACGCAGGCATCGTGGGCGTGCGCCACCTCGGCGATGGCCGGGATGTCCTGCATCTCGAAGCTCTGAGATCCGGGCGCCTCGACCAGCACGGCCCGGGTGTTCGGGCGCATCAGCGCCGCGATGCCGGCCCCGATGACCGGGTCGTAGTAGGTGATCTCGACGCCGTAGCGCGCCAGCACGCCGTCGCAGAACTGGCGGGTCGGCCGGTAGGCGGAATCGGTGACGAGGAGGTGGTCGCCCGCCGACACCGCGGCCATCAGCGCGACGGTGAGCGCCGCGAGGCCCGAGGGCGTCACGACGGTGCCGGCGGCGCCGGCGAGTTCCGTCCAGGCCCCCGTCAGCGCGTCCATGGTGGGCGTCGCCGAGGTGCCGTAATTGTAGCGCCCGCGCCGGTTCTTGATCGCGTCGTAGGTCGGGTAGAGGACCGTGGAGCCGCGGTAGATCGGCGTGTTCACGAAGCCGTGCTGCTCGCCCGGGTCGCGGCCCGCGTGGACGAGGCGCGTCGCGGGCGCGAAGGTCTGCGTGGCGTCGGGCGAGGGCTTCAGGGACATCGAGGCTCGGAGATCGCGTTGCGGTGCACCGCACGAAGCGCGCCGCGCCCGGCGAGGTCAAGCCGGACGCGCGGGCTCGCAGTGCCGAGCCGCCGCGTTTTCCGCCGTCACGGCTTCTCGGGCGGATCCGAGACCACGGCCTCCTCGTAGGCCTCCATCCACGCGGCGCGCTCCTGGGAGCCCTCCGGATAGGGGCATTCGCTCACGGGCTTCCCGTAGAGGCGCGCGTTGCGGCCCTGGATGAACGGGCTGTCGCTCGCGGTGGCCTGGACGTTGGTCAATATCGCCTCCCGAAGACTTGGAGTGGGGCTTCGTTAACGGCCGCGCCGTAAATCTGTTGCCGTCTCAAGTCGCGTCCCGGGTGGTCGCTTGCGTATCCTGCGTTCCCTCCTCGGCGCCGTCCTCGTCCTCGTCTCGACGGCGACCGTCGCCCTCGTCAGCGCCGACCGGCTCGCCCATCTGGCGCCGGCGCCGGTGGTCCGTGCCGCCCAGGCCGAGCCGTCGGCGACGGGGTCGATCCCGCTTCCGGCGAAGGCCGCACCGGCGCCGAAGCCGGCCGTGCCCAGCATCCCCAACGGGTTCGACACGGAGCGGCTGCACGCGCTGATGCGCGGCGACCCGATCCTGCCGGGCCGCTGAGAGCGGGCCGGAGCGCGCTCATCCCACCCTCCGCGTGATCCCGGGGCGCGCCGCGCGCACCTCGGGACCTGGGATTTGTTGGGATCGGCCGGGGATCGCCCTACCGCGCCGTCCGGAAGACCTGCAGGTCGAGGTCGCGGACCTTCTTGCGCAGGGTGTTGCGGTTGACGCCGAGCAGCTCCGCGGCCCGGATCTGGTTGCCGCGGGTGGCGGCGAGCGCCGCGCCGATCAGCGGCCCTTCGATCTCCCGCAGGATCCGGTGATACAGCCCGGGGGGCGGCAGCGTGTCGCGATAGCCGGAGAAGTAGTCCGAGAGGTGGCGCTCCACCGCGCTGGACAGGGTCTCCGACTCGCCGTTGGCCTTGCGGGCGGCGCCGTTGGCGGCCGGCGCCGCGGGTGTCGCCAGCGGCAGCGTGTCGAGCTCGGCCTCGATCACCGGGCCGGTGATCGTCTCCTGCGGGTAGAGGGCGGCGAGCCGCCGGACGAGGTTCTCGAGCTCGCGGACGTTGCCGGGCCAGCGGTAGCGCTTCAGCCGCTCCATGGCGTCGCCGTCCAGGGTCTTCCGGGTCAGGCCCTCGCGCTCGACCAGCACGAAGAAGTGGCGGACGAGGTCCGGCACGTCCTCGGAGCGCTCGCGCAGGGCCGGCAGCCGCAGCGGCACGACGTTGAGGCGGAAGAACAGGTCCTCGCGGAAGATGCCCTGCTGGATCGAGACCCGCAAGTCCTTGTTGGTGGCCGCGATGATCCGGACGTTGGTGCGGATCGGGACGCGCCCGCCCACCGTCGTGTACTCGCCCTGCTGGAGCACGCGCAGCAGCCGGGTCTGCGCCTCCATGGGCATGTCGCCGATCTCGTCGAGGAACAGCGTGCCGCCCTCGGCCTGCTCGAACCGGCCGGCGGAGCGCTGGAGCGCCCCCGTGAACGCGCCCTTCTCGTGGCCGAACAGCTCGGACTCGATCAGGTCGCGCGGGATCGCCGCCATGTTGACCGGCACGAACGGGCCGGTGCGGCGGCGGCCGTAATCGTGCAGCGCGCGGGCGACCAGCTCCTTGCCGGTGCCCGACTCGCCGGTGATCATCACGGTGAGGTCGGTCGGCATCAGCCGGGCGAGCGCCCGGTAGATCTCCTGCATGGCCGGCGAGCGGCCGACCAGCGGGATGTCCTCGTTCTCGGGGGGCGCCCCGGCCGGCGCCGCGCCGCGGGGGCGCGAGAGCGCCCGGCCCACGATGGCGATCAGCTCCTTCAGGTCGAAGGGCTTGGGCAGGTACTCGTAGGCGCCGCGCTCCGAGGCGCGGATCGCCGTCATGAAGGTGTTCTGCGCGCTCATCACGATGATCGGCAGCTCCGGCCGCACCCGCTTGATGCGCGGCAGCAGGTCGAACACGTTCTCGTCGGGCATGACCACGTCGGTGATGACGAGGTCGCCCTCCCCCTGCGCGACCCAGCGCCAGAGGGTGGCGCAGTTGCCCGTCGAGCGGACCTCGTAGCCCGCCCGGGACAGCGCTTGGTTCAGCACGGTGCGGATGGCGGCGTCGTCGTCGGCGACGATGATGTGGCCGTTCGGCATGACTCTCTACTCAGACCTCCGACGGGGGGCCGGATTCGGGGATCGACATCACGGATCGACCGCCGATTCGCGCCCGTCCCGGGCACTCGACATCGGCAGAAGGATGCGGAACGCCGTGCGGCGCGGGGCGGGATCGCACTCGACGATCCCGCCGTGATCGCCGACGATCTTGGCCACCAAAGCAAGACCCAGGCCGGAGCCCTGCGCCTTGGTGGTGACGAACGGGTCGAACAGGTCGGGCAGCAGGTCGGCCGAGATGCCCGGGCCGTTGTCGCGCACCGCCACCTCGATCGGCAGGCTGACCCGCTCGCGGGAGCCCGGAACCTGCAGGCGCAGGCCGGTGCGGAAGGCGGTCGACAGGGTGATCTCGCCCTCGACCGCGTCCGGGCCGATCGCCTCGGCGGCGTTCTTCACGAGGTTCAGGATCACCTGGATCAGCTGGTCGCGGTTGCCGAGCACCGGCGGCAGCGACGGGTCGTAGGTCTCGATGAACCGGATGTGCCGCGCGAAGCCCGACTGCGCCGAGCGCTTCACCTGGTCGAGCACCCCGTGGACGTTGACGGCGCCGCGATCCGAGGGGCGCTCGTCGCCGAACAGCTCCATGCGCTCGACGATGCGGACGATCCGGTCCGACTCGTCGCAGATCAGGCGGGTGAGCAGCCGGTCCTCCTCGGCGCCGGTGCTCTCGAGGAGCTGCGCCGCGCCGCGGATGCCGGCGAGCGGGTTCTTGATCTCGTGGGCCAGCATCGCGCCGAGCGCCACCATCGAGCGCGCCGCGCCGCGATGGGTGAGCTGGCGGTTCATCTTGTCGGCGATGGTGCGCTCCTGGAGCATCATCACCACGGCCTCGCCGTCGTCGCCGAGCGGCGTCGCGAACACGTCGACGCTGCGCTCCAGGCCGAGGCGCGGCTGGGTCAGCTCGACCCGGTACTCGCTGACGCTCGCGCGGCGCCGTCGGACCTCGGCCACGAGCGCGATGATCGGCGAGGCGAACGGGATGATGTCGCGCAGGCGCCGACGCTGCATCAGCCGCGCCGAGTAGTCGAAGAACGCCTCCGCGGCGTGGTTGCAGTGGAGAATCTGCTCGTCGGCGCCGATGGTCAGGACCGGCAGCGGCAGCGCGTTCAGGACGGCCTCGGCGGCCGTGTCGCGCCGGGTGCCGGGTTCGCGCGGGAGGGGCTCGTCGCTCACGCGGCCTCCTGCACGGGGTTCGCCGCGCCCGCGAAGGCCCGGGCCAGCAGGTTGAGCGCGATCTCCGGGTCGGTGGTGGTGAGGAGGGTCGCGCGTTCCGCGGGACCCAGCGCGCCGCCGGTCTCGGCGTAGGCGGCGAGGTGCTTGCGGGCGTGGCGCACGCCCATGTCGCGGCCGTAGAGCGAAAGCAGCCCCGCGTAATGCTCGGCGGCCAGGACGGCCTGCGCGGCCCGGGACGGTTCCGCGGCCGGCCGGCCCGCGAGCGCCGCGGCGACTTGGCCGACCAGCCAGGGGCGGCCGGTCGCCGCACGGCCGATCATGACGCCCGCGGCGCCGGAGGCGTCCAGGCAGGCGCGGGCGCTGGCGAGGTCGGTCACGTCGCCGTTGGCGATCACCGGGATCGACACCGCCGCGACGACGGCCCGGATCGCCGACCAGTCGGCGCTGCCCTTGTAGAATTGCTGCCGGGTCCGCCCGTGAACCGTCACGGCGTTCAGGCCCAGCCGCTCGGCCCGGGCGGCGAGATCCGCGGCGTTGCGGCTCGCGTCGTCCCAGCCGAGGCGCATCTTCACCGTCACCGGGACCGACACCGCGCCCCGGACCGCGGCGAGCAGGCGCTCGGCGTGGTCGAGGTCGCGCATCAGGGCCGAGCCCGAGGCGATCCCCGTCACGATCTTGGCCGGGCAGCCCATGTTCACGTCGATCACGTCGGCGCCCCCGGCCTCCGCGATCCGGGCGGCCTCCGCCATCGGGCCCGCCTCGCAGCCCGCGAGCTGGACCACGTGCAGGTCGACCCCGGAGCCCTCGGCGCGCATCGCGGCCTCGCCGGACCCGCGCGCGAGTTCCCGGGCCGCCACCATCTCGGAGACGACCGCGTCGGCGCCGCAGCGGCGGGCGATGCGGCGCATGTGCAGGTCGGTGACGCCCGAGAGCGGCGCGAGCAGGCAGAGCGGGGCGGGATCGGTCCCGTTTGCCCCCTCCGCGGTCGCGCCCGCACGGCGCAGCGCGCTCAAATATTGGTCAGTCGTCATTCTGCACAACAATGAGGCAAAGCCGGTCCGCTGGCAAGCGGGACCGCGCGTTGATTTCGGGCCCTCCCCCGCTTAAACGACGGGCACCCTCCGCGGCAGGGTCACGGCGGCACGCCTGGCCCGCGCGCTGGCCGCCATTCCGCCCCTCAGGACGTCACGAGCTCGTTGCCCATGCCCGCCACCGGCACGCCAGCCACCGGACCCGCCAGCGCGGGAGCCGGCGTCGCCGCGGTGGTGGTGGCGGCCGGACGCGGCATCCGCATCGGCGGCGGCACCCCCAAGCAGTACCGCCGAGTCGGCGGCCAGGCGGTCCTCACCCGCACCCTGGCGGCGCTCGCGGCGGACGACGCGATCGCGCGGATCCAGCCTGTGATCGCCGCCGACGCGGCGGAGTTCTTCCGCGACTGCCTGGAGGAACTCGCGCCCGCGATCCGCGCCAAGCTCGCGCCGCCGGTCGAGGGCGGCGCGACGCGCCAGCTCTCCGTGCGCGCCGGTCTCGAGGCCCTGGCCGCCGGCGACGCGCCCGAGATCGTGCTCGTCCACGATGCCGCCCGCCCCTACGTGGATTCCGCTTTGATCGCCCGGGCGATCGCGGCTGGCCGCGACCACGGGGCGGCCGTTCCCGGCGTGCCGGTCACCGACACGGTCAAGCGCGTCGTCGACATCGCGCCCGGCATCGGCCGGGTGCACGAGACCCCGCCGCGGGAGCACCTGCGCGCGGTCCAGACACCCCAGGCCTTCGTGTTCGGCCCGTTGCTCGGCGCCCACCGGGACGCCGCCGCGCAGGGCCTCGACGGTTTCACCGACGACGGCGCCCTCGCCGAATGGGCCGGCCTGCCGGTGGTGGTGTTCGCGGGCGACGTCGCCAACCGCAAGATCACCCAGCCCGCCGACCTGATCGAGGCGGACCGCGCCTTCGCGACCGAGACCACCGCATTGCCAGCGCCGGGAGCCCGCGCCATGACCACCTACGTGACCCGCCTCGGCACCGGCTTCGACGTGCACGCCTTCACCACCGGCGACCATGTCTGGCTGGGCGGAGTGAAGATCCCCGCCGACCGCGGCGTGCTCGCCCATTCGGACGGCGACGTCGCGCTGCACGCCCTGACCGACGCCCTGCTCGGGGCCATCGCGGACGGCGATATCGGCACCCACTTCCCACCCTCCGACGAGCGCTGGCGCGGGGCTTCCTCGGACCAGTTCCTGGCCCATGCCTGCGACCTCGTCCGTGCCCGCGGCGGCCGCATCGACCACCTCGACATCACCGTGCTCGCCGAGGCTCCCCGCATCGGCAAGCACCGCGAGGGGATCCGCGCGCGCATCGCCGCCATCGCGGGCGTCCCGCTCTCGGCGGTCTCCATCAAGGCGACGACCACCGAGAAGCTCGGCTTCGTCGGCCGGGCGGAGGGGCTCGCCGCCCAGGCGGCCGCGACGGTCCGGCTGCCCGAGGAGGACGGCCCCGCCCTCGACGCGCAGGCCGAGACGGCGATGCGGCAGGGCTGAGCGGCCAGGGCTGGGCGGCCAGGGCTGGGCGGCCAGGGCTGGGCGGCCAGGGCTGGGCGCGTCGCGCTCGGTGTCAGGCCACCCGCACCAGCAGCGCGATCGCCGCGACGCCCAGGACCGCCATCGTCAGCAGGATGCCGCCGCCCCGGCAGGCGAACTGGCGCGGCGAGTTCGGGGGCGCGAACATCCCGATCGGGTGCAGGATCCGGGCGACCAGCAGGGCGACCAGCAGCGCCCGGACGAGCCCGTGGCTGCCGCCGCTCGCCTCCAGCAGGCCGACGACGATCAGGGCCAGCGGCACGTATTCCGCGAAATTGGCGTGCGAGCGCACGCGCCTGAGGACCGTGTCGTCGCCGCCGTCGCCGAGCAGCACGTTCCCGGAGACGCGGGCCCCGATCACCCATCCCGAGAGGCCGAGATACACGAGGGCGAGCAGCCCGGCGTAGAAGGCCGTGGTCGCGGGGAAGATCATGGAAGGGCTGTCTCCAGTCGGCGGCCGCCGGTCCTTGAGCCGGGCTCGGCCATGGGTCACAACAGGAGATAGGGCGGCGGCGCCCGAGGGGAGCCCGTTCGCGATGGTCGACGACGCAGAGCTTCTCGCCCGGGCCGAGGCGCTGGTGACCGCCTACGCGGCGGACGGGCGCACCGTCGCCACCGCCGAATCCTGCACGGGCGGCCTCGTGGCCGGGCTGCTCACCGCGGTGCCGGGCTCGTCGGCCGTCCTGGAGCGCGGCTTCGTCACCTACTCGAACGACGCGAAGGCCGAGGCGATCGGTGTGCCCATCGACCTGATCCGCCGGTACGGCGCGGTCAGCGAGCCCGTGGCGCGGGCGATGGCCGCCGGGGCGCTGGCCGCGTCGCGGGCCTCCGTCGCTGTCGCGATCACCGGCATCGCCGGCCCGGGGGGCGGGAGCGCCGAGAAGCCGGTGGGGCTGGTGCATTTCGGCCTCAGTCGGCGAGATGGCGAGACGCGCCACCTGGAGCGGCGCTACGGCGATCTCGGGCGCGCGGGCATCCGCCGCGCCGCCGTGGCCGACGCGCTCGGTCTGTTGGAGGACGCCCTCGGCGACTGATCGCGGCACGGGAAGGACGGCCCACGGGTACGGTGACGACCCGCCTCTGCCTCGTCGGCGGGGGCCCCGCCCGGACGATGGCGGGCCTGCTCTTCGTCCGCGCGAGCCTCGACGTCACCGTTCTGGAGAAGCACGCGGACTTCCTGCGCGACTTCTGCGGCGAGACCATCCACCCCTCCGGCCGATGGACGAGCCGGGCTTCACCGAGCGCTTCCGCGCCCTCCCCCATGCAGTCCCGCGTGATCGCCGCGTCGTTGGCGGCCGACGTGCCGGTCCGGGCGCCGCTCGCCCTGCGCCTCCTCGACGCCCTGCCGCGGCTTCAGGTCCTGCCGGCGCGGAGGATCGGGATGGATGTTCGGCCCGAGCATGTGCGCGTGTCGCTGCGGGCCTGACGCCATCCCTGCGCACCGTCTTTGCGAGCGCAGCGAAGCAATCCAGGGCAACGCCACATTCGGAGGCGTCCCATTTCCCTGGGTCGCTTCACGGCGCGCGCGAGGACGGCGGCTAGGTAGGGAACTCATACAACCAACTGCTGTTGCTCGTGTTTTCGTCCTGAGATTGGGGTTTCCAGCGCAGGAGGTTCGCGATGGCACGGTTGTTCTGGCTCTCCGATGAAGCCTGGGGGCGGATCGAGCCGCACCTGCCGCACGGCCAACCGGGCAAGCCCCGGGTCGACGACAGGCGAGTGATCAGCGGCATTCTGCATGTGCTGAAGGTCGGCTGCCGCTGGCAGGACACGCCCTCCGCTTACGGTCCGCACACGACGGTCTACAACCGCTACAACAGATGGTCTCAGCGCGGGATCTGGCAGCGGCTGTTCGCCAAGAT
>NZ_FNWP01000031.1:0-57706 GCF_900108435.1 Methylobacterium sp. 275MFSha3.1
CCCGCGTGAGAACATCTACCTGCGGCCCAACGACGTGCTGACGCTCGTGCGCGACCCGCAGACCTTCATCGCGGTGGGCGCGCTGGGCAACAGCACCGAGCTGCCGTTCCAGGCCGACGGCATCACGCTGGCGCAGGCGCTGGCCAAGGCGCGCGGCCTGTCGGACTTCGCCGCCGACCCGGCCGGGACGTTCATCTTCCGGTTCGAGCCGGCCAGCGTCGTGCGCCGGCTCAGCCCCGGCTCGAAGCTTCTCGGCACGCCTCTGGTGCCGGTGGTCTACCGGATCGACATGCGCGACCCCAACAGCCTGTTCGTGTCCCAGGCGTTCCGGATGCGCAACCGCGACCTGATCTACGTGTCGAACGCGCCCTTCACCGAGGTCCAGAAGGTCCTCACCGCCTTCAACGGCGTCACGGGCCCCGTCTCCTCGGCCGCCCTGGCCTATTCCTACGCCAAGTAAGGCGGCGCACCGCGACGCGGGCACCCACCCCATCGCGCGACGGATGCCGGGTTCGCGTCGCGCCGATCCGGCCGATGCGCGCGTCCGACCGAGACCGCGGAGACCGGTCGCCCGAATGCCGAAGGGGGCGCGGATGTGATCCGCGCCCCCTTCTTCGTAACGCTCTCGGGGAACCGGGGCTCCCGGCCCCGGCCGGGCTCAGACGCGCTTCGCCAGCAGTTGCTCGATCAGCGAGCCGCCCTTGTCGATGGCGGCGAGCTCCTCCGCCACCGCGTTCACGGTGTCGCGGATCTGGTCGGGGGTGTGCTCGGAGGTGAGGAAGAAGCGCAGGCGCGAGGCCCGCTCCGGCACGGCCGGGTGGATGATCGGCTGCACGTTGATGCCCCGGCGGAACAGCCGGTCCGACAGCGTCACCGCCTTCAGCGAGTCGCCGACGATGATCGGCACGACCGCGAGGCCGAGGCTGAAGCCGGTGTCGAGGCCGAGCTTCTTGGCGGTGGCCAGGAACAGGGTGCCGTTCTGGCGCAGGCGCTCGACCCGCTCCGGCTCGGCGTGCATCACGGCCAGGGCCGCCTCGGCGGCGGCGGCCAGCGGCGGCGACATGCCGACGCTGTACACGAAGCCGCCGGCCGTGTGCTTCAGGTACTCGATCAGCGCGATCGGGCCGCAGATGTAGCCGCCGCAGGTGGACAGCGTCTTCGATAGCGTGCCCATCCAGATGTCGACCTCGCGGGGATCGACGCCGCAATGCTCGAACAGGCCGGCGCCGGTGCGGCCGGTGACGCCGAGGCCGTGCGCTTCGTCGACCATCAGCCACGCGTCGTAGCGCTTCTTGAGGGCCACGAGCCCGGCGAGGTCCGGCGCGTCGCCGTCCATGCTGTAGAGGCCCTCGACCACGATCAGCGCCCGGCGATGCTCGTGGCGGGTCGACTGGAGCAGGGTCTCCAGGGCGTCGAGGTCGTTATGCGCGAAGGAGCGCCGCTGGGCGCCCGACAGCTGCGCGCCGGTGACGATGCTGTTGTGGGACAGCGCGTCGTGGAAGATCACGTCGCCGGCTTCCAGCAGGGCGCCGATGGTCGTGACGTTGGTGGCGTGGCCGCTCACCATCACGATGCAGCCCTCGGACTGGTAGTGCTTGGCCAGCGCCTGCTCGAGGCTGATGTGTCCGGGCCGCTCGCCCGCCACGACCCGGCTCGCCGACGCGGACGTGCCGTAGGCCTCGATCGCCTCCCGCGCAGCGTTGCTCACCCGCGGATGACCGTTCAGGCCGAGGTAATCGTAGGACGAGAAGTTCGTGAAGCTCTTCTGGTCGATCCGCGTCGTGGCCCCGGCCTTGGCGTCATGGACGCGGAAGAACGGGTTGCCCAGACCGATCAGGTCGGCCGCCTGGCGCTGGAGCTTCAGCTCGCGGTAGCCCGGCAGGTTCTCGAAGTTCTGCGCCGCCGACTTGCCGGCGGGAGAGGCCGTCTTGACGGGGGCCGGGCGCGGCGTCGCGCGCCCGAGCCGGTTGGTCACGAAGCCGGCGAGCGCCGCGCGCCCGCCGTCCGGCCGTGCCGTGTCGGTCATGAGTTGGTCTCTTTGATCTCGCTGGACGTCTGCTCGATGAGTTCCTTGAGAGGCGCGAGGATCTGCGCATCGACCTCACCGCCGACATGCTTCGAGACGAGGCTCATCGCGACGCCGGCCGTCTCGTCCATGGGCGCGGAAACCGCCTGAATTAAGGACTCCGACAGCTCGTTGACGGTCATGCCCGACGAAAGTCCGGCGGGCGGCGCGTCGAGGGCGAAGCGCTCCTGCAGGCTGGCGCCGAGCTCGACGCCCATCAGCGAGTCGAGGCCGATCTCCGAGAGCTGGCGCACGCGGCTGATGTCGTCCTTCGGCAGCCGCAGGATGCGGGCGATGTCCTCGACGATCGCGTCCGACACGGTCTTGCGGACCGCGTCGAGGTCGCCGCCCTTGAGCAGCGACGCGATGTTGATCGCCTGGACGCCGCCGGCCTCGGCCTGCTGGTCCGAGCCGAGTTCGGCGTAGCTCGGCGAGCGCATGGTGGCGAGACGCTCGCGCGCCTTGCCCCAGTGCATCGCCGCGATGGCGATGACCGCCTCGTCGGGGGACGTGCCCTGGCTGCCCAGCGCCTCAGCCATCAGGTCGAGGCAGCGGCGGGCCTCCATCGGCGTGACGCCGACGCGGCCGGCGAGGCCTTCCATGACCGCCTTGTTGCGGGCGAGCATGCCGACATCGCCGATGGCGCCCCAGGCCACGGCCAGCGCGGGCAGGCCGCGGCGGCGGCGCTGGCGCGCGAGTCCCTCCATGAAGCCGTTGGCGGCCACGTAGGACCCCTGGCCCGGGTTGCCGATGAAGGTCGTCGCCGAGGAGAACAGGACGAAGTAGTCGAGGCTCCGGTCGCGGGTGGCGGCGTCCAGGTGCTGGGCGCCGATCACCTTGGGGCCGATCACCGCGTCGAGCGCCGCGGCGTCGATGTTGGAGATCAGGCCGTCTTGGAGAACCGCCGCGGCGTGCAGCACGCCCGCGAGTTTCCTGCCGCCCTGCTCGATCCCGGCGATGAGCCGGTCCACCGAGGCGCGGCTCGTGATGTCGACGGCCTTCGCCTCGACGGTCACGCCCCGCGCGTTGAGCTCTGCGACGATGGCCTTGGCCTCGTCGGTGGCCGCGCCCTTGCGGCCCGCGAGCACGAGGTGCTTGGCGCCCCGGTCGATCAGCCAGCGCGCCGCCTCCAGGCCGAAGCCGCCGAGGCCGCCGGTCAGCAGGTGGACGCCCTCGACCGAGACCGTGAACGGCCGGGCCGTGTCCTTCATGATCGTGCCGGCCTTCGGCGGGCTGATCACGATCTTCCCGATATGGCCGGACTGCTGCATCAGCCGGAACGCGTCCGAGGTCTCGGCCGCCGTGAAGGGCTGGTACGGCAGGGGCTTGAGGCCGCCGTCGTTGAACAGGGCCATGACCTCGCGGAACATTCGCGCGCCGTCGTCGCCCTGGTGCTGGATCACCTGGTCGAGGTCGACGCCGAAGTAGCTGAGGTTCCGCCGGAACGGGCGCAGGCCGATATGGGTGTTGGCGACGTAGTCGCGCTTGCCCAGCTCGACGAAGCGGCCGAACGGCCGGAGGGCGTTGAGCGAGCGCTCCATCGCCTCGCCGAACAGGCTGTTCAGCACGATGTCGACGCCGTCGCCGGTGATCGCTCGGACCTCGTCCACAAAGGCCAGGGAGCGGGAATCGAGCACGTGCTCGGCGCCCAGCGCCTTCACGAGGGCCCGCTTCTCGCGGGAGCCGGCCGTGGCGATGACCCGCGCGCCCTTGAGCTTAGCGATCTGCAAGGCAGCGAGTCCGACGCCGCCCGCGCCGCCGTGGACCAGCACCCACTCGCCGCGCCGCATCCGGGCGCAGGAGACGAGGCCGTAATAGGCGGTGAGGAAGGCAACCGGCACGGTGGCGGCCGCCATCGGGTCGAGGCCGTGCGGCATCGGCGCGACGACGAGGTCCGGCACAACGATGTGCGTGGCGAAGCCCGACTGGGCGAAGGCGACGACCGGATCGCCGACCTTGAAGCCCTTCACGCCCGGGCCGACGGCCGTGACGCGGCCGGCACACTCGAGGCCGAGGCGGGGGCCGGCGAAGCCGTCCTCGAGGATCTCCTCGGGGAGCATCGAGAGCGCCCAGAGAACGTCGCGGAAGTTGAGGCCGGTGGCCTCGACCGCGATCTCCATCTCGCCCTTGCCGGGAGCGCGGCGCTCGGCCGGCCCCCAGACCATCTCGCTCAAGCCGCCGGTGTTGCTGCGCTCCAGGCGCGCGGCCTCGGCCGGGACGGCGTCGGCCGGATCCCGGTGCTGCGGCCGGCCGGCGTGGAAGCGCACGACCTGGGTCCGCTCGTCGTCCAGCACGATCTCGGTCTCCGGGGTGCCGGAGAGGATGAGGTCGCGCAGGCGCTCGGAGGCGCGCTTCGACGACATCTCGGGGGAGAGGTCGATGCGGCGGACGTCGAGGTTCGGGGCTTCGTTGGCGAGCGTGCGGGAGAAGGCCCACACGCCGGCCTCGATGTTGGTGGTCTGGCCGCCGCGGTCGCGGGTCGCGCCAGGCGCCACGACCCAGAGCTTGGTCTGGCGGGATCCCAGGTGCTCGGTGCAGCGCTTCAGGCTGAGGCAGCGGTCGCGCAGCCGCTCGGACGCCTCGCCGCCGCGGGTGAAGGCGCCGGCCAGGAACACCACCGTGTCGGGGGTCTCCTTCTCCAGCTCCATCAGGGAGGTCTCGGAGTCGAGGATGATCGAGACGTGCACGCCGCCCGCGACCAGCAGGGTCGCCAGGGAGGAGGCGGTCTCGGCCGCGAACTCGTCGTCCGAACCGATGATGAAGGCGAAGCTCTGCGCCGGGGCCGGACCCGGGCGCACCGGCGCCTCGGCCGTCAGCAGCAGGTCGTCGCCGTTGGCGGAGGCGGCCCGCTCGACCTCGACCTTGACCAGGCCGTGCGCGCTCAGGATGCGCTGCCAGCCCTCGATATCCTCGAGCCGGCCCACGGGCAGGCCGCCCGCGGCCTCCTCGAACCAGCCGGCCGTCAGGCCGAACACGAGGTCGCGGAACAGGGAGGCGCCCGGCTCCACGGCCACCAGCAGGCCGCCGGTGGCGAGCGCCCCGGCGAGCTGGCCCGGCAGGGCCCGGTCGCCGCGGTGCAGGCTGCCCGACGCCAGGATCAGGTCGAAGCTGCCGGGCGCGAGCTCCTCGGCGGTCTCGATCACGGCGGCGGCGCGACCGAGCGACAGGCGGGCGCGCTCGGCGAGCCGGCGGTCGGTCTCGAACACGGTGAGCCGGGCCTCGGCGGCGGCCGCGAAGGTCGCGGTCTGGGCCGAGAGCGGGCCGAAGCCGACCTGCAGGACTCGCAGCGCCCGCTCCTTCGGGAGCTGGGCACGGCTCCGCTCGATCAGGCCGGCGACCACGTCGGCGCCGTGGCGCGCGGTGGCCGAGCGCAGCACGAAGGCGTCGATCGCCCCCTGCGGCAGGGACGGCGCGTCGGTGAGCGTGCCGGCGAGCAGGCGGTCGACCAGGGCGCCGACATCGGCGATCAGCACGAGCTCGGCCGAGAGGTCCGGATGGTCGCCGGCGATCCAGCGCATAATCTCGTCGGGCGCCGGCAGGGCGGAGCCGTCGCCCAGCGCCCAGTTCTGGCCCGCGCGCTCGGCGAGGCCGCTGCTCTCCAGGGCGTAGAGGGCGTTCAGCAGCCAGGGGCGCAGGACCTCCGGCACGCGGCTGTCGGTGACCGAGACGGTGGCGCCCTGCGCCAGCCCGGAGGCGAGGCGGTAGGCGAGCGAGGTCGCCCAGCCCTCCAGCAGGAGGTGGCCCGGCGACAGGGCGGCGTCGGACGGCCCCTTCGACTCGGCGGCGAGCGGGCGCAGACGCGCGGCCACGCTCGGGCGGCGCTCCATCGGGATCGCGGTCGGCTCGGTGGCGAGCTCCGGCACCTGCGAGATCGCGAAGGTCGAGAGGTCGCCGCCGCTCTTGGCGCGCAGGGCCTGGAACCGGCCCTCCCGGATCGTGGCGATAACCGCGCCCTCGGCGTCGAGGAGCGTGAAGTCGGCCAGGATTGAGCGCTCGTTGCAGCGGCGGGTGCGGATGATCGAGCGGGCGATCACCGCGCCGGGGCGCAGCATCCGGACCTCGCCGAAGCGCACCGGGATGTAGGCCTTGCCGCCGTTCTCGCCGAGCAGGTCGGCGAACAGCAGGATCAGCCCGTGGAAGCAGGCGTCGAGCCGGTTCGGCACCAGGCCGTAGCGGGTGTCGGGCTCGGCCGGCAGCAGGTCGGAGACGATCGTGGCGTCGTCGAGCCGCGCGCTCATCGCCACCTGCTGGAAGCTCGGGCCGAAGCCGAGCCCGGAGGCGAGGGCCTTGGCGTAGAGCGCGTCGCCGGTGAGGACGTGGTCGCCCGCGGTCTCGAAGCTGAAGCCGTCGAGATCCGGTGTCTTCGGGGCCGAGAAGGTGCCCTCGACGATCTTTGCCTGGGCATGCAGCTGCCAGGGGGTCTGGGTCAGGCGGGGCCGGCTCAGCACCTGGATGCCGTTGCCGGAGCCCGACAGGCGCACCGCGACCTCGCGCAGGGCGTCCTCGGCGAACACCATCGGCGCCACGATCTCGAAGTCGGCCAGCACGACCTCGTCGTCGCGCAGGGCCTCGCGAACGCAGGCCAGGGCCATCTCGACGAAGCCGGCGCCCGGCATGATCACCTGGCCGTCGACCTTGTGATCCTCCAGTTCCGGCACGGTCACCGGGTCGACGAAGCCGTTCCACTCCAGCCCGTCGAAGGTCGTGCGCGACCCGATCAGCGGGTGATAGGGGCGGGGGCTCATCGCGCCGACGCCCTCGGTGGTGTCGGCGAGGCGGAACGGGCGGCGCTGCCACGGGTAGGAGGGCAGGCGGACGTCGCCCTTCGGGGCGTCGCCGAACAGCAGCGTCTCGTCGACCTGCGCGCCCTGGACGAGGGCGGCGCTGACCGCCTTGGCGATCGGGTCGCCGCCGGAAGCCTTGCGGTGCATCACGCCGACCGTGGCGGTCTCGATGCCCAGCGGCTCGACCGCGTCACCGACGTGCGACATCAGGGTCGCGCGCGGGCCGACCTCCACGAACACGCGGGCGCCGCGGCGGGTGGCGTCCTGCACGGCCTCGCAGAAGCGCACGGGCTCGCGGATGTTGCGCCACCAATAGCCGGCGCCGAAATTCTCGCCGCCCAGCACCGAGCCGGTCACGGTCGAGACCATCGCGGTGGTGCCGGTCCGCGACTTGAGGCCCGCGAGGTCGCGCAGCAGCGGCTTCTCGGTCGGGTCCATCAGCCGTCCGTGGAAGGCGTAGGCGAGGTCAAGCTTGCGGCCGCGGCGGCGCTTGCGCGACAGGGCCTTGATGGCGGCGTCGATGTCGGCCACCGACCCGGCGACCGTGACGGCCTTGGGGCTGTTGTAGGCGGCGATGTCGAGGGTCGGGTAATCCTTGAGGAAGGTCTCGACCTCCTCGGCCGGCATCAGCAGCACCGCCATGGTGCCCTGGCCGTGCGTCGTCTCCTGGTGGTGGCTGCGGTAGTAGATGACCCGGACCGCGTCCTCCAGGCTGAGGATCCCGGCGGCCTCGGCGGCCGCGATCTCACCGACGCTGTGGCCGAGGACGTAGGACGGGATCAGACCCTTCGCCTTGAGCGCGGCCGTCGAGGCGCTCTCGATGGCGAAGATCAGCGGCTGCGAGACGCTGGTCAGCGCGAGGCGCTCGTCGAGGTCGTCGGCGTAGAGCGCGTCCTTCAGCGACCAGTCCGAGTAGGCCCGGAACAGGGTGTCGATCCGGTCGAAGGTCGCGCGGAAGGTCGCGTTCTCCTCGTAGGCCTCGCGGCCCATGCCGGCCCACTGGCTGCCGTTGCCGGAATAGATGAACGCCACCTCGGCGACGCGGTCGACCGCGGTGCCGGTGAAGGCGTCCTGCGTGTCCTCGCCCTCGCCGACGGCGCGCAGCGCCGCGGCGACGTCGGTCTTGCCGTCGAGCGCGACGGCGAGGCGGGCGGGCATGCGCTCGCGGCGATGCGCCACCGCGGCCGCAACGGTCGCGACCTGCTCGGGGGCGGCCTCGAGGCGCTCGGCGTAGTCGAGGGCGAGCTCGTTCAGCGCCGCCCGGCTCTGGGCCGAGAGCAGCAGCACCTGGGCCTGGGGCTCCGCGGTCGCGGCGGCGGGTTTCGCCCAGGCGGGCGCGTCGGTGATGACGACGTGGGCGTTGGTGCCGCCGAAGCCGAAGGAGTTGACGCCGGCGAAGCGCTCGCGCGAGCCGCGGCCGATCTTCAGCGGCGCGCGCACGACGTCCAGGTTGAGCTCGCCGAAGGGGATCTCGGGATTGAGTTCGGCCGCGTGCAGCGACGGCGGGACGAGATCGTGCTCGAGCGCCAGAGTCGCCTTCATCAGGCCGGCGAGGCCGGAGACCGGCTCGGTGTGGCCGATATTGGTCTTGATCGAGCCGATCGGCAGCGGCGCCTGCCGGCCGCGGCCGAGCTTCGAGCCGATGGCCGAGGCCTCGATCGGGTCGCCCACCGGCGTGCCGGTGCCGTGCGCCTCCATGAAGGCGAGGTCGTCGAGGCGGATCTCGGCCTCGCGGTAGACCTTCTCCAGCAGGGCGCCCTGGGCGTAGCCCGAGGGGAGGGAGATGCCGGTGGTCCGCCCGTCGGAGTTGATGCCGGAGGCGGCGACGACCGCGCGCACGGTGGCGCCGTTGCGCCGCGCGGCCTCGGCCGACTGCAGCACGAACACCACGCCGCCCTCGGAGCGCACGTAGCCGTCGGCGTTCTTGGAGAACGCCTGGCACAGGCCGGTGCGCGAGAGCATCTGCGCGGTGGAGAAGCAGATGAAGTTGAACGGGCTCGCCAGCACGTTCACGCCGGCGACGACCGCGGTGTCCACGCGGCCGGACCGGATCGCCTGCACGGCGTTGTCGAAGGCGACGAGCGAGGACGAGCAGGCCGTGTCGACCGTGAAGCTCGGGCCCTTGAGGTCGAAGATGTAGGAGATGCGGTTCGAGATGATCGAGAGCGTGTTGCCGGTCGCCGCGTAAGCGTCGCCCGACGGCGCGTCGAGAATGCGCAGGTTGCCGTAATCGAGGGACGAGGCGCCGACGAACACGCCGATATTGCTGCCGGCCACGCTCGACGGGCGCAGGCCCGCGTCCTCGAGGGCTTCCCAGGTCAGCTCGAGCAGCATCCGCTGCTGCGGATCCATCTGCTCGGCCTCGCGGGGCGAGATGCCGAAGACCGACGGGTCGAACGACCAGACGTCGTCGATGACACCGGCCGCCCAGGTGTAGCTCTTGCCGCGCTCATGGGCGCGCGGATGGGCGAACCGCTCCAGGGAGAACCGGTCGGCCGGCACCTTGCTGACGGCGCAGCGCCCTTCGGACAGGAGTGACCAGAGCCCATCCACGCTGGGGGCCCCGGGCAGTCGGCATGCGCGTCCGACGATCGCAATGTCTGTACGTTGTGTCACGTTCGGTTCGCACACGCTCGTTATCGGAAGTCGGCTCGGCTCTCGACGAGTGAGTACCCTCTCACCCCTTACTGTGGCACCATTGCGGTGTCCAACCAGCCCTAACGCGAGGTCATCCCCGCGTGGCAAAATTGCCAGAGGCTGTGACATGTATTCATCAGAAGCTTATCCAATTCCTACGGTCAAAACGCCAAGTTTGAACCGCCGGACCGGCTGCCGAGACGCGGGCTCGATCACGAGAAAGCCACAGTTGCGCCTCCGCGGACGCCGCCCGTCTAGCGGCATCGATGCCGATTCCGGAAGAAATCTTCGCGATGTCGCGCAGGTCCCGCACAGGAATCCGGGCTCGAAGGCCGGCGCAGTGATGATCAAGACCCGATCCGGGAGACGCTCTCCTTGGTTCGTCCGACGCCGCAATAGGTGAAACCGTGGCGCGCGGCGCTCGCGGGGTCGTAGATGTTGCGCAGGTCGATCAGCACGGGAGCCGCCTCACCGGACGACATGGCCTGACGCAGTCGGTCGAGGTCGAGGGCCCGGAACGCGTTCCACTCGGTGACGATCACCACCGCGTCGGCGCCCTCGGCGCAGGCGTAGGCGTTCTCGGCGTAATCCACAGCCGGCATCAGGATCCGAGCCTGCTCCATGCCCTCGGGATCGTAGGCGCGGATTACGGCGCCGGCGTCCTGCAGACCCGCCACGATCGCCAGCGCGGGCGCGTCGCGCATGTCGTCGGTGTTCGGCTTAAAGGTCAGGCCCAGCAGCGCCACCGTCCGGCCGCGCACCGACCCGCCGCAGGCCTTGATCACCTTGCGCGCCATCGCGCGCTTGCGCTGGTCGTTGACCGCCACCACCGTCTCGACCAGCCGCAGCGGCGTGCCCGCATCCTGCGCGGTCTTGACCAGGGCCAGCGTGTCCTTGGGGAAGCACGAGCCGCCGTAGCCCGGCCCGGCGTGCAGGAACTTCGACCCGATCCGGTTGTCCAGGCCGATGCCGCGCGCCACCGCCTGCACGTCCGCGCCCACCGCCTCGCACAGGTCCGCCACCTCGTTGATGAACGTGATCTTCGCCGCGAGGAACGCGTTCGCCGCGTACTTGGTCAGCTCGGCCGTCCGGCGCGAGGTGACCATGATCGGCGCCTGGTTGAGGTAGAGCGGCCGGTAGACCTCGCGCATCACAGCCTCGGCCCGGGCCTCCTCGGCGCCGACGACGATGCGGTCGGGGCGCTTGAAGTCGGCGATGGCCGCGCCCTCGCGCAGGAACTCGGGATTCGAGGCGACCGCGAACTGCGCCTCGGGGTTGGTCTCGCGGATGATGCGCTCGACCTCGTCGCCCGTGCCCACCGGAACGGTCGACTTGGTCACAACCACGGTGAAGCCGGACAGGGACCCGGCGATCTCCCGGGCGGCATCGAACACGTAGCTCAGGTCGGCGAAGCCGTCGCCGCGGCGGGAGGGCGTGCCCACCGCGATGAAGACCGCGTCCGCCTCGGCCACGGCGTCCCGCATGGTCGCGCGGAAGGCGAGCCGGCCCTGGCGGACGTTCTCGGCGACCAGGACGTCGAGGCCCGGCTCGTAGATCGGCATGCGGCCGGCGTTCAGGCTGGCGATCTTGTCGGGATCCCGGTCGATGCACACGACCGTGTGGCCGAAATCGGCCAGGCAGGCGCCGGAGACCAGGCCGACATATCCGGCCCCAATCATCGCAATCCGCATCGGGCCCTCCCGGCAGCTCGCCCTCGGCTTGCTGCGATGCAACATGATCCGGGCTGCGTGAGGATGCAACCCGGGCCAGCCTGGATCTGCTCCAGTCTGTCACGGGAATGCAACACCCGCGAAGGATGACTGTAGTTTGACAGCGGGTCCCGGAGCGCCCCGCATCGGCCGCCGATCCGCGCGGCGCGCCTCCGCGACGGCGCGCGGGGCGGCTTCGCAGCGCGGGCGGCTTCCTGTAGAAGCGCCCCCGCCCGACGGGGAGGCCCGGATCCGCCCCTGAGGACCCGACCCAAGGATCGGTGAAGGACCGCGATGACCGAATTGCCCAACGTGCACGTGCGTGCCGAGGTCCTGGCCCAGGCGCTGCCCCACATGCAGCGCTACGACCAGGAGATCGTCGTCATCAAGTACGGCGGCCACGCCATGGGCGACCGGGCCGCGGCCGAGGACTTCGCCGAGGACATCGTCCTGCTGGAGCAGTCCGGCCTGAAGCCGATCGTCGTGCACGGCGGCGGACCGCAGATCGGCAAGATGCTCGACCGGCTCGGCATCCAGTCCGAGTTCCGCGGCGGCCTGCGCGTCACCGACGAGGCCACCGTCGAGGTGGTCGAGATGGTCCTGGCCGGCCTGATCAACAAGCAGATCGTCGGCTGGATCTCGGCCGAGGGCGGCCGGGCGGTCGGCCTGTGCGGCAAGGACGGCAACATGGTCCGGGCCAAGCGGGCGATGAAGACCGTCGTCGATCCCGAGAGCCGCGTGGAGCAGACCGTCGATCTGGGCCTCGTCGGCGAGCCGGACCACGTCGAGCGCGGCGTCCTCGACGCGGTGCTCAAGGCCGAGCTGATCCCGGTCCTGGCGCCGGTCGCCTACGGGGCGGACGGGCAGACCTACAACGTGAACGCCGACACCTTCGCGGGGGCGATCGCCGGGGCGCTCCGGGCCAAGCGCCTGCTGCTGCTCACCGACGTGCCGGGCGTCCTCGACAAGGACAAGAAGCTGATCCCGGAACTCACCGTGGAGGATTGCCGGCGCCTGATCGCCGACGGCACCATCACGGGCGGGATGATCCCGAAGATCGAGACCTGCATGTACGCGATCGAGCGCGGCGTCGAGGCGGTCGTCATCCTCGACGGCAAGGTCAACCACGCCGTGCTGCTCGAACTGTTCACCGATTACGGTGCCGGCACCCTGATCCGTCGCGGCTGAGATCCGGCCCGCCCGCGCACCGTGCCGGATCCCGGCGCGGCGCGCGGGCGCAACCTCCGCGCGCCCAGCGCATTGTCGTACCCCACCCGCCCCGGAGGGGCCGGCCCCAGCAAGGTCCGGGCAAGGTACCGGCAAGCACCGAACTTGCGAGCTTGACCGTTCCGGTCCAGATTCCGGGGCAACAGCAACCTGAGGGGTTCCGGTGCACCACCCCGACAAGGCCCAGTTCACCACGCCCGCGGCGCGCGGCTTCGCCGATGTCGACACCTGGGTGTTCGACCTCGACAACACGCTCTACCCGAGCGACGCGGCGGTCTGGCCGAAGGTCGACGAGCGCATCACCCTGTACGTGATGCAGCTCTACGGGCTCGACGGGATCTCAGCCCGCGCCCTGCAGAAGTACTTCTACCACCGCTACGGCACGACGCTGTCGGCGTTGATGGTCGAGTCGCGGGTCGATCCCCACGACTTCCTCGATTTCGCGCACGACATCGACCATTCGTCGATCAAGCTCGACAAGAGCCTCGGCGACGCGATCGAGCGGCTGCCCGGGCGCAAGCTGATCCTGACCAACGGGTCGCGCCGGCACGCCGAGAACGTCGCCGCCAAGCTCGGCATCCTCGACCATTTCGAGGACGTGTTCGACATCGCCGCCGCCGACTTCGTGCCGAAGCCGGAGCGCACGACCTACGAGCGGTTCCTGGAGAAGCACGCCGTCGAACCGACCCGCGCCGCCCTGTTCGAGGACATCGCCCGCAACCTCGCGGTGCCGCACGACCTCGGCATGGCGACCGTGCTGGTGGTGCCGAAGGTCACCGATCCCTACCGCGAGGCCTTCGAGCAGGAGGCGGTGCGCGAGCCGCATATCGACCACATCACGGACGATCTCGCCGCCTTCCTCTCTGCCTGCGTGCTGCCCGAAGTACGATCCGCATCCGGGGAGCGCCGCTGACGCGAGGCCGGAGCGCTTCACGGGCGGCGCGCATCGGGCCCTGATCCCAAGTCGACCGACGATCCGCCGCGCCGGCAGCAGCGCGGACGGATCGCGGCGGCAACCCAATCGACAAGCCGGCGACGATCCTGTAGAGAGCCGACCAACTCACAACAGGATCGCCGAAATCCTGGCGCCGATCGCCCATGAGGGGCGGAACGGCGCGACGGCCGGAGCTATGCCATGAACATCATCGAGCAGCTGGAGCGCGAGGAAGTCGCGCGCCTCGCCAAGACCATCCCGGATTTCGAGCCGGGCGATACGCTCATCGTCAACGTCCGCGTGAAGGAAGGCGAGCGCACCCGCGTCCAGGCCTACGAGGGCGTCTGCATCGCCCGCTCGGGCGGCGGCCTCAACGAGAGCTTCACGGTCCGCAAGATCTCCTACGGTGAGGGCGTGGAGCGCGTCTTCCCGGTCCATTCGCCGATGATCGACTCGATCAAGGTGGCCCGCCGCGGCAAGGTGCGCCGCGCCAAGCTGTACTACCTGCGCGACCGGCGCGGTAAGTCGGCCCGCATCGTCGAGCGCACCGACCGTTACAAGGCCAAGGACACCCCGGCCCAGGCGCCGGCTGCCGCCGAGTAAGCTGTCCGATTCGCTCCGCAGGCCGGAGCGATCGCCCCGTTTCAGACCGGTCCGGCTCAGCCGGGCCGGTTTTTTCGTGGCCGACAGGTCCGTCCAGTCGGCCGATAGCGCGCCTCAGGCAGCCCGGATCCCGTCGAGGAGCCGGTGGATCTCGGCGGAGAGCTGATCGGACCTGCGCGACAGGTCGATCGCGGCGCCGAGGACCTGCTCGGCCGCCTCGCCCGTCGCCTCGGCGCCCTGCGAGACCTCGGCGATGTTGCCGGTGACGGCCTCCGTGCCGGCCGCCGCGCGCGCGACGCTGCGCACGATCTCCTCGGTGGTCGCGCCCTGCTGCTCGATCGCGGCCGCGACGGACGCGGCGAGCGTGCTGACCTCGCCCACGCTGCGGCCGATCCCGTTGATCGCCTCCACGGCCTGCCGGGTCGAGGCCTGGACCGCGCCGATCCGCGCGGCGATCTCCTCGGTCGCGGCCGCGGTCTGCTCGGCCAGCGCCTTGACCTCGCCCGCCACGATGGCGAAGCCCCGGCCCGCCTCACCGGCCCGCGCCGCCTCGATCGTGGCGTTGAGGGCGAGGAGGTTGGTCTGACGGGCGATGCCCGCGATCATGCTGGCGACGGCCCCGATCCGCTCGGCCCCGTCGGCGAGATCGCCCACGAGGGCGTCCGTACGCCGCGCCTCGGTGGCCGCCCGCGCGGTCTTGGCCGAGGATTGCGCCATCCGTCCGGAGATCTCCTGGATGGTGATCGCCATCTCCTCGGTGGCCGCGGCGACGCTCTGCACGCTCCCGGCGGTCTCCTGCGCGGCCCCGGCGACGCGCGTCGCCCGGGCACTCGTGCGCGACGCCGTCCGCGCCATCGCCTCGGCGGTCGCCTGCATCTCGGTGGCGGCCGCGGAGACGCCCGTCATCAGCGCCCCGGCCCGGGCCTCGAACGCCCGGGTGAGCGCGTCGAGGGTCTGCGCATGCCGGACCTTGGCCTCAGCTTCGCGCGCGACCGCCCGGTCCGTCTCGGCCTTGGCGACCAGCGCCTGCCGGAACACTTCGACGGTCCGGGCCATCTGACCGATCTCGTCCGTCCGCTCGAGTCCCGGTATCGGCTCCGCGCCGTCGCCCCGGGCGAGCGCCTGCATCCGGCGACCGAGGCGGTCGAGCGGGCGCGTGATGCCGCGCCCGACCAGGACGGAGCCGATCACCCCGAGCGCGCCGACCCCGAGCAGAAGGCCGGTCGCCGCGAGGGCGAGCGTCTGGAAGGCGGCCCTGATGTCGTCGGTGTAGGTCCCCGCCGCGATCATGATGTCCCAGGGCTCGAACCTGACGGCGAGCGTCGTCTTCGGAGACAGGCCTTCGTGCCCCGGCCGGGGGTAGAGATAGCTCAACGTCGCCGTGTCGGAGGTCTTCAGCCGTTCGATCAGCGTTCCGGCCGCGCGAACGCCGTTGACCCGGGTCTCCAGCTGGTTGCTTCCGACGAGACGGCGGTCGGGGACCGCCAGGACCGTGCCGTCCATCGCGTAGATGGCGACGTAGTTGGTGCCGTTATCGAATCGCATGGCCATGGCGGTCTCGGCCAGCTCCGCCAGGGCCGCCGCACGGGACAGGGCGCCGCTCCTGACCCGGCTCTCGAGACTTTGCGCATAGGTGGTGAACAACTCCGTGACCGTGCGCAGGGACTGCAGCCGCCCCGACAGCATTTCTTGGTAATACATGCGCAGTCCGACGACACCGATGACCGCTATGAGCAGACCTATCAAGACAATCTGCGACATCATCCGACGCGATAGACTTTTTCTAAAAAATTTTCTTATCATAATACGTTCCGCAAGATCGACATCCTCGCCGATGCTGCGGTGTGGCCTGATAAATCTGAGCCCGCCTGTCAACGTGATCTCTCAGATCGGGATCAAGATCTGAAAGACACGCGGTTCAGACGCGCAGGGCGGGCGAGGAAGCGGTCACTCGCGACGCGGTCTGCGCCGACCGCAGGAGCGGGCCGTCGTCGGCCGGGCAGAACCTGAGATCGTGCCCGCGGCGCGGGGCCACGCTCGACCAGCCCGAATGACCGGGATCGAACCGCTCCCTTGCACGCAGAGCTCGGGCACGATGGGATGACGTCATCTGCGGATCGGAGTGGCGCCGCGGCCCGACGGAACGGCGTGGAGATGGCGCGATCGGGAGCGGGACAGGCGTCTAGCCGATCCGCGCGGTCACCTCGATCTCGACGCGCATCTCGGGGCGCAGGAGGCCCGCCACGACCACGATCGTGGCGGCGGGCCGGACGTCCGCCAGCACCCGCCCGCAGACGGCCAGCACGGCCTCGGCATCGTCCCGGTCGGTGACGTAGTAGGTGGCGCGCAGGACGCCGGCGAGGCCGATTCCGGCCTCGGCGAGGACCGAACGGATCGTGCGCCAGCAGGCCTCGGCCTGCGCGGCGGCGCCGTCGGGCATCGTCATCGTGGCGTAGTCGTAGCCGGTCGTCCCAGAGAGGTAGACGGTGTCGCCGTCGACCACCGCCCGGGAGTAGCCGTAATCCCGCTCGAACGGGGACCCCGACGTGATCAGCCGCCGCCTCATCCGCCGCGCAGGGCCTCCAGAACCTTGCCGCCGGCGCGGCCCGTGGGCGTCATGCCGAGCCGGCGCTCGACGTCCTTGATGGCGTCGCGCGTCTTCTGGCCAACCTTACCGTCCGGCTCGCCGACGTCGTAGCCGCGGGCGGCCAGCCGGGTCTGGAGGTCGCGGCGCTCGGCCCGCGACAGGGGCGGATCGTCGGTCGGCCAGGCGGCCTGGACGCCGGGCCGGCCGCGCAGCCGGTCGGACAGGACCGCGATGGCGAGGCCGTAGGATTCGGCGGCGTTGTACGAGTAGATCGCGTCGAAGTTCCGGGTCACCAGGAAGGCCGGTCCGTCGATGCCGGCGGGCGCCAGGATCCCGGCCGGGCCCTCGCCCGAGAGCGGGCGCCCGTCCGCGCGGGTGACGCCGAGCGACGCCCAGTGGGCGACCGGCTTCTTGTTCTTGCGCCCGGCGGCGCCGACGTTGAAGCCGCGGGGCAGCTTCACCTCGTAGCCCCACACCTGACCGTTCTGCCACTTGGCGACGCGCAGGAAGTTGGCGGTGGAGGCGACGGCGTCGGCCACGGAGTCGACCACGTCGCGCCGGCCGTCGCCGTCGCCGTCCACGGCGAGTCGCTGATAGGTCGTCGGCATGAACTGGGTCTGGCCGAAGGCGCCCGCCCAGGAGCCGGTCAGCCGCTCCGGCGCGATGTCGCCGCGCTCGATGATCCGCAGGGTGGCGATCAGCTCGCCGCGGAAGAAGTCCCGACGGCGGTTGTTCGAGCAGGCGAGCGTCGCCAGCGACTGCACCAGCGGCATCTTGCCGAGGTTCTTGCCGAAATTCGACTCGACGCCCCAGACCGCCGCGATCGTGTAGCGGTCGACCCCGTAGCGCGACTCGGCCTGGGCGAGCGCCGCCGCGTTCTGGCGCATGGCCGCGCGCCCGTCCTCGACCCGCTCGTCGTCGACGAGCGCCGCCATGTAGTCCCAGATCGGCGTCTTGAACTCGGGCTGCGCCTGGGACAGCTCGATCACCTTGTCGTCGTAGCCGATGCCGCTCGTGGCGGCCCGGAAGGTCTGCGCCGAGACGCCCGCCGCTGCCGCCTGCGACTGGATGCCGGCGAGGCAGCTGTCGAAATCGGCTCGCGCCGGCAGGCTCGCCAGGGGCAGGACCGCGATGCCGGCGAGCAGCCCGAGCGCGCGCGCCGTCCTCGGTCCCGTCGGGTGCTTCGGCATGCTGACGATCCTCACGATGCGGAACGGAGTCTGGGCGCGGATTCAGGCGACATGTGGGTTAACGAACGGTGAGGAAACCCGCCTCGTCTTGACCCTCCGGCCTACCAACCGGTAGGTTGGCACCGTACTGGCGCATCGCCGGTCGGGTCAACGAACAGGGAGACGGGACGCATGATGAAGGACTGGAATCAGTACGGCGCCGAGCTCGTCAGCACGCTCGGGCGCATCGGTGCGGTAAGCCCGGACCTCCTCAAGGCCCACGACCAGCTCGCCGCGGCGGCCCCGACCGAGCGCAAGCTGGACGCGAAGACCCGCGAGCTGATCGCCCTCGCGGTCGCGGTCACGACCCGGTGCGACGGCTGCATCGCCGTGCATTCCGACGCCGCCCGCAAGGCCGGCGCGAGCAAGGAGGAGGTCGTGGAGGCGCTGGGCGTGGCGGTGGCACTGAACGCCGGCGCCGCCCTGGTCTACACCGCCCGCGCCTTCGAGGCGTTCACCGGCGAGTCCGGCTGAGCCGACCGGGATAGGACCATGTCCGGTTCGCCGGGCCAGGGGCTCGTCTTCAGGACGGCGCGCCGGCCCGGTCTCGGCTGCCCAGGCGGTCCAGATAGGCGCAGAGCATGTCGGCCAAGGCGTCCGCGAAGGTCGCCATGGCCGCCTCGGTCCGGACCACCTCCGAGATGCGCTCGCCGACCTCGCTGAGCGTCATCGCGATGATCTCGCCCGCGACCGCCAGGTCCGTCTCGGGCGCAGCGGGAAGCGCCGCGCGCAGGAAGTCGCGGAAGGCCTGCGAGCCGGCCAGCTGCGGCTCCGCGGCCTCGGGCGCGTCGCGATAGGCCGGGGCGGCCGCGTCGAGGGCCCGGCGCATCGCGGCCTCCGCGCATTCCGAGCGCACGAAGGCGTGGACGGCGGCGCGCAGGCGCTCGCCAGGCGCGCAAGCGGGATCCGTCAGAAGGCCGGCGAGGAGGGCGCTCGTGTCCCGCCACTCGTCGCTCTGGAGCTGGAACAGGATCGCCGCCTTGTTGGGGAAGTACTGGTAGAGCGAGCCGATGCTGACGCCGGCGCGCTCGGCGACCCGCGCCGTCGTGAAGCGCGCCGCGCCGACCTCCGCCAGAACCTGAGCGGCGGCCTCCAGAACGGCCGCGACGAGGTCGCTGGAGCGCGCCTGCCGGGGCTGCTTTCGCCTGGAGATTCCGAGACTTGGCCGGTCGGGCATGGGCGGGGCTCGGAACGCGAATAGGCGCGGGCAGGGGGCGCCGGTACTCTGCGTCGTGTTCAGTTGAACGCGCAAGACGGAAAGCAACGCGCCATGTCACTCTCAGCATCCACACTCGCCGAACCGCGTATCGCGTCGCTGTTGGACAGTCTCTTCGCGCAGGCGGAGGCCTCCTCACCCTTGAGCGCCATCGGCGATCTCTCGGCGGACGAGCGGGCGCGCCTCATGGGCAGCCGCACCGGCTACCGGGACTTCTACAGCCGGCTCAAGGATATGCCCCTCGCGGTCTCGCGGGAGACCGGCCGGCTGCTCTACATGCTCGCGCGAACCCGCCGGGCGCGGACGATCGTCGAGTTCGGCACGTCCTTCGGTCTCTCGACCCTGCACCTCGCCGCGGCCCTGCGCGACAACGGCGGCGGCCGGCTGATCACCTGCGAGTTCGAGCCGTCCAAGGTGGTGCGGGCGCGGGCGAACCTGATGGAGGCCGGGCTGGCGGACCTCGTCGAGTTCCGCGAGGGCGACGCCCTCCAGACCCTCGGCCTCGACCTGCCCGACTCGGTCGACCTGCTGCTCCTCGACGGGGCGAAGGGGCTCTATCCGGAGGTTCTGAGCCTCGTGGAGAGTCGCCTCGGACCGGGGGCCCTGGTGGTCGCCGACAACGCGGACCACAGCCCGGACTACCTGCAGCGGGTGCGCGCGCCGAGCCGCGGCTACCTGTCGGTGCCGTTCGCCGAGGACGTGGAGCTGTCCATGCGGCTCGGGTGAGGCAGGCCCTGGCCTCGGACCGGCGGTCGCCTCAGCGCGACGCGACCGCCGTCGGGACGCGGGTCCGGTCGCTCAGGCCCACTCGCGCTGGGCGAGCTTCTGCTCGTAGGCGTCGATGGAGGAGACGCGCTCCAGCGTCAGCCCGATCTCGTCCAGGCCGTTCAGCAGGTTGTGCTTGCGGCCCTCGTCGACGTCGAAATGCAGGGTGCCGCCGTCCGGTCCCCGGATCGTCTGCGCCGCCAGGTCGACCGTCAGGGTGGCGTTCGCGCCGCGCTCGGCGTCCTCGAAGAGCTTCTCCAGATCCTCGGGCGACACGACGATCGCCAGGATGCCGTTCTTCGCGCAGTTGTTGAAGAAGATGTCGGCGAAGCTCGTGGAGATCACGCAGCGGATGCCGAAATCGGCCAGCGCCCAGGGCGCGTGCTCCCGGGACGAGCCGCAGCCGAAATTGTCGCCGCACACCAGGATCTTGCTGTTTCGGTAGGCCGGCTGGTTGAGGATGAAGTCCGGGTTCTCGGAGCCGTCCTCGCGGTAGCGCATCTCGGCGAACAGGCTCTTGCCGAGGCCGGTCCGCCGGATCGTCTTCAGGTACTTCGCCGGGATGATCCGGTCGGTATCGACGTTGATCGTCCGCAGGGGCGCCGCGACGCCCTCCAGGGTGGTGAACTTTTCCATCGTCTGACGGCTCGTGTCGGTGGTCTCTCTGTCGCGCGGTTTAGCAGCCGCGGGCCCGGGCCGGAAGCGTCAGGCGAGGTCGGGCGCCGTCGCCCGGGACAGGGTGCCGTCGTGGAGGGCCGAGGCGACCAGCGCCCCGGCGATCCCGGCCGCCCGGAGCGCCCGCAGGTCGTCAGGGCCGCGCACGCCGCCCGCCGCGTAGAGGCGGCGATCCGGCGCCCGCGCGCGCAGGGCTCCCAGGGCCGCGAGGTCCGGGCCGGCCCCGGCGCCGACCTGCGCCAGCGTCATGGCGATCACCTCCGGCGGCCAGAGCGCCGGATCGTCGTGGAGGGCCGCCGGGCCGAGGCGCTCCGCGCCGCGCGTGTCGAGAGAAAACACCGCCCGGTCGCCGAGCCGCGTCACGAGGTCGGCATCCGCCTGGCTCTCGCTGCCGATCACCGGTCGCCCGAGCCCGGCCTCCAGGAACGCCGCGACGCCCTCCGGCTCGGCGAAGCCGGCATCGACCCACAGGGCGATCCCCGGGCAGGCGCGGGCGATCGTCTCCAGGGCGCGGAGATCGGGCGCGGCGCGGTCGATGATCGCGTCGAGATCGGCGACGTAGAGGATCGCGGCGGGCCACGCGTCGACCAGCCCGCGGGCCACCGCGTCCGGCGCCGAGCCCTTTGCCAAGGGCGTCTCGATCGGGGCATAGGAGGAGCGCTCGCCCCGGCGCGCCCGCACCACGCGGCCGCCCCGGAGATCGAGCACCGGGATCACCGCGAAGCCGGGGCGCCCGATCCTGTGGTCCATCGAGGCGCTCATCGCGGTCCCATGCGCTCATCAAACCCAACGACCATCGGGTGGGACCTCGGCGGGGTCCACGTCAAGGTCGCCCTGGTCGAGGACGGCCGGGTCGCGGCCGCCGCCCAGGTGCCGTGCCCGCTCTGGCAGGGCCTGCCGGCCCTCGACCGGGCGCTGGAGGCCGCCCCCGACTGGGCCCGCGGCGCGGCCCTGCACGCCGTGACCATGACGGGCGAGCTGACCGACTGCTTCGCCGACCGGCGCGACGGCGTCGCGGCGCTCGCCGGATGGGCCGGGTCGCACCTCGCCGGGACCGTGCGGATCTACGCCGGCCGCTCCGGCCTCGTCGCCCCCGAGGCGGCCGCATCCCTGTCGGCGGACGTGGCCTCGGCCAACTGGCACGCCACCGCGGCGCTCGCCGGCCGGCACGTCCCGGACGCGCTGCTGGTCGATATCGGCTCGACCACCGCCGACCTGATTCCCGTCGTGGGCGGGCGGCCGGCCGCGACCGGCTACAGCGACGCCGAGCGGCTGGAGACCGGCGAGCTCGTCTATACCGGCGCGGTGCGCACGCCGGTGATCGCCCTGTCCGACCACGCCCCCTTCGCGGGCCGCCGGACCCGGCTGATGACCGAGACCTTCGCCCACATGGCGGACGTCTACCGCATCCTCGGCCAGCTCCCCGAGGGCGCCGACCAGCAGCCGAGCGGCGACCGCAAGGGCAAGACGGTCGCCGAGAGCGAGACCCGGCTCGCCCGGATCGTCGGGCGGGACCGGGCGGAGGCGCCCGGAGCGGCCTGGACGGCGCTCGCCGCCCATTTCGCCGAGGCGCAGCTGCGCCTGCTGCACGACGCGGCGGCGGAGATCCTCAGCCGGCCCGATCTCGGCGCGGACGCGCCCCTCGTCCTGTGCGGCGCCGGCGCCTTCGTGGGCGCCCGCCTCGCCGAGCGTCTCGGCCGGCCCTCGACACCGCTCGTGACGCTGCTGGCGGACCGGATCGGCGGCGCGCGCGACGGCATCTCGACCTGTGGACCGGCGGTGGCGGTCGGCCTCATCGCCGCGGAGGAGGCACTCGCATGAGCGCAATCAAGATCCTGGCCCGGATCCTGACGGCCCGGGTCGGGCCGCATATCGAGCTGGCCGTCGAGACGGAGACCGGGGAAGTTCTGAAGGTGCTCGCCACCGAGGACCAGGTCGACCGGCTGGTCGACGAGCTCGAGGACATCCTCAACTCGCCCGCCGACCCGGAGGATGACGGGCCGCCCCAGGCGGCCTGAGGCCCCGGGCCCCGCCGGTCGCCATGAGCCTGATCGCCGCCAAGATCGTCGTCACGCCGACCCTGATGTGGGCCGTGTCGGCGGCCGCGCGCCGGTGGGGCAGCCTCGTCGGCGGCCTGCTCTCGGGCCTCCCGCTGACCTCGGCGCCGATCTCGATCTACCTCGCCGCCGAGCAGGGCGAGCGCTTCGCCGCCGACGCGGCGATCGGCTCGGTGGAGGGGCTCGGCGCGGTCACCGTCAGCTACCTCGTCTACGCCGTCGCCGCGCCGCGGACGGGGGGCCTCGCGGCCGCGCTGCTCGCCCTCGCGGGCTTCGTCCTCGGCGGCGCGCTGCTGCACGGGGTGATCCAGCCCGGCCTGTGGCTCGCCACGGCGATCGACCTGCCGGCGATGGTCCTGGTGGTCGCCCTGTGCCGGCCGGCCGCGGGGACCGAATCGCCGGCCCGCCGGGCGCGCCCGCCGCGCTGGGACATGCCGGCCCGGCTCGCGGCCGCCACCGCCCTGGTCCTGATGGTCTCGGGGCTGGCGCCGCATCTCGGTTCCGGCCTGAGCGGCGTCCTGGCGCCGATCCCGATCATCTCCTGGCCGCTCATCGTCTTCGCCCGGGCGCAGGACGGGGTCGGCGCCGCGCTGGACGTGGTGCGCGGCAGCGCCCAGGGCGCGTTCGGCGTGCTGGCCTTCTATGTCTGCGTGCACCTGCTGCTCGGGCGGATCGACCCGGTCGCGGCCTACGCCGCCGCGATCGCGGTGTCGGCGGCCTGCGTGCTGCCGTGGCTGGTCGCGCGACGGCGCCCACTTTCCGCCTGACCGGGCCGAGGCGACCGCGGAGGGGATCGATGCTGCCGGAGACGGGAATCCCGACCCTCACACCGGGCTACGCGGCGGTGCCGCCCGGCCATCTCGCCACGATCGTCACCAGCCTGGAGATGCTGCGCCCGCCGCCCCCGCGGCCCGGACGGCCGTTCCCGCCCGGGCTCGCCCTCGAGCCCCTGGAACGCACCGACCCGGAGACCTACCGGAGCCTGTTCCGGGCGGTGGGCGCCGACTGGCTCTGGTTCTCGCGCCTCACTCTGGCCGACGAAGCGCTGGCGGCGATTTTGGCCGACCGGGATGTCGAGATTCTCGCGCTGCAGCGGGACGGGCGGAACGTCGGCATGCTGGAACTGGATTTCCGCCGGCCCGGCACCTGCGAGCTGGTCTTCCTCGGACTGACCGGGGACGCGGTCGGTACCGGGATTGGCCGCACGCTGATGAACGCGGCGATCGGCCGGGCCTGGGCGCGCCCGATCGCGCGGTTCTGGGTGCATACCTGCACGCTGGACCATCCCGGCGCGCTCGCCTTCTACCGGCGCTCCGGCTTCGTTCCTTTCGCGATCCACGTCGAGGTCGCGCCCGATCCGCGGCTCGACGGGACCCTGCCGCGCGACTGTGCCCCGCACGTGCCGCGGCTCGGCTGAGGCGCCGCGGGGTCCGGACACGAAGAGACCCGCGGCCTCGCGGCCGCGGGTCTCGTGTCGTCAGTCGCGCGCGCCGGTCAGGCGGCGGTGCGCTTGCGGGCTTCCTGCTTCGTGTCGACGCCGGCCGCTTTGATCTCGGACAGCTTCTGCGCGACGTTGCGCGAGAACACGAACTCGGCCGGGCGCTGGTTCTCCAGGCTGACCTCGGGCGCCATCTCGCCCTCGGTCTTGATGCCGCGGATCGCGTGCACCAGCGGCTTCCAGGGCTTGCGGACCGAATCGACCACCGAGGAGGCCTCGTAGCCCGAGTGGACCATGCAGTCGGCGCACTTCTCGTAGTTGCCGGTGCCGTAGGCGTCCCAGTCGGTGGTCTCCATCAGCTCCTTGAAGGTCGCCGCGTAGCCCTCGCCGAGCAGGTAGCAGGGCTTCTGCCAGCCGAACACGGTGCGGGTCGGGTTGCCCCACGGGGTGCAGTGGTAGGTCTGGTTGCCGGCCAGGAAGTCGAGGAACAGGCCCGACTGCTGGAAGGTCCACTTCTCGCGGCCCTTCTCCTTGCCGTGCCGGAACACGCCGCGGAACAGGTCCTTCGTCGCCTTGCGGTTCAGGAAGTGCTTCTGGTCGGGGGCGCGCTCGTAGGCGTAGCCGGGGGAGACGGTGATGCCGTCGATGCCCATCCGGGTCACGCTGTCGAAGAAGTCGGCGATCTTCTCCGGCTGGGAATTGTTGAAGAAGGTGCAGTTGATGGTGACCCGGAAGCCCATCTCCTTGGCCTTCGCGATCGCCGCCACGGCCTTGTCGTAGACGCCGCGCTGGCACACCGACTGGTCGTGCATCTCCTTGTCGCCGTCCAGATGGATCGACCACGTGAAGTACGGGCTCGGCTTGTACTCCTTGATCTTCTTCTCGAGGAGCAGCGCGTTCGTGCAGACGATCGCGAACTTCTTCTGGGCGATGATGCCCTCGACGATCTGCGGCAGGTCCTTGTGGAGGAGCGGCTCGCCGCCGGCGATCACCACCACCGGGGCGCCGCACTCGCGCACCGATTCGAGCGCGTCGGCGACCGGGAGGCGCTTGTTCAGGATCTCGTCCGGGTAGTCGATCTTGCCGCAGCCGGCGCAGGCTAGGTTACAGCGGAACAGCGGCTCCATCATCATCACAAGCGGGTAACGCTTGCGGCCCGTGAGGTGCTGCTTCAGGATGTAGCCGCCGATCTTCGCGACGTACCGGAGGGGGATACCCAAGATTGCGGCTCCTTACTTCGTCGGCCCCGGGACATCGGGGTGCTTAACGCGAAAAAATCTCGAATTCCAGCCATCTAGCTTGGAACTAATCTGAAATGACCTCGTTTCGGCGGGGCGATGACATCTTATTCCGTGCCTGACGCAACGGCGCCACATGGACCGCGCTTGCGGAGCCCGTGGGCGGACGCGCCCGATCGTTGAGGACAGCACGTGCATTGCGTCGGCAATACGACCGGAATCCCACGATTCGGGTGGCCGCGCCAGAAACGCCGTGCGCTAGCGCACACGGGCGGGCGCGGGATGCGCGCCACGGCGGCCGCGTTGCAATCTGGCATCGCCCTCTTTACTGAGCCTCGTGGCCGCGATGCAAGTCCCGGCCCGCGGCGGGTGTCCCGACCGCGGACCGCATCGGGCGCAATCAGTCGGGTGCCGGGCGCGCGCGGCGCGCTCGGATCGGGCGGTGTGGCGTTCCTCGAACCCGATGCGCACCCGGCCGAATCGCGGAGCGTCGCGCGGCGGAGCCCTGAGCCCGCCCGTGTCGGTGGCCCGGGTTCGGACCGGACAGATGGCAGGAGCCGGTCGCGCACGGGGCGCGTCCGATGCGAACAGGCAGGGTGCTCGTGATCGAAAGTCTCGTCGCGTTCTCGGTGCGGTATCGGTGGATCGTGATCGCCTTCACGGCGTTCCTCACGGTCGCGAGCCTCGGAGTCGCGGCGCACCTGTTCCGAATCAACACCGACGTCGAGCGGCTGATCGACCCGAAGGAGCCGTGGCGGCAGGACGAGATCAATTTCGAGAAGGCGTTCCCGCAGCGCAGCAACACCATCGTCGCGGTCATCAACGGCGAGACGCCGGAGGAGACCGAGGAGGCGGCCGCCAACCTCGCCAAGGCGCTCACGGCGCACAAGAACCTGATCGAGACGGTCTACCGGCCCGACGGCGGCCCGTTCTTCAACAAGAACGGCCTGCTGCTGATGTCGCAGGCGGACCTCGACAAGACCCTGGAGGCGCTGACCCAGCAGCAGGGTCTGCTCGGGCCGCTCGCCGCCGACCCGTCGCTGCGGGGCATCATGCGGGTGCTGACGCTCGGCGCGCGCGGCGTGAAGAGCGGCGAGGCCAAGATCGAGGATCTCGAGAAGCCCATGGGGCAGATCGACGCCACCCTGCAGAAGGTGCTGGCGGGTCAGCGGGCGCGGATGTCCTGGCAGGAACTCCTGTCGGGAGGTGAGACCAGCGTCACCGACAAGATGAAGTTCGTGGTGATCCAGCCGGTCCTCGACTTCAACGCCCTGGAGCCCGGCTACCAGGCGACCAAGCTGATCCGCAACGTCGCCAAGGATCTCGGGATCGACGCCCAGAACGGCCTGCGGATGCGCCTGACCGGCACGGTGGCCGTGGCGGACGAGGAGTTCGCGACGCTGTCGGAGGATGCCGGCCTCAACAACAGCATCATCGTCGGCGCGATCGTGCTGTTCCTGTGGCTGGCCCTGCGCTCGGGCAAACTCGTCGGCGCGGTGATCATCACCACCTTCGCGGGCCTCGTGGTCACGGCCGCCCTGGGCCTCATCATGGTCAAGGAGCTGAACCCGATCTCGGTGGCCTTCGCGGCCCTGTTCGTCGGGCTCGGCATCGATTTCGGCATCCAGTTCTCGGTGCGCTACCGGGCCGACCGCTACGAGCAGCCGACTCTGGAGAGCGCGATCCGCGCCGCCGCCCGGGGCGTCGGCTGGTCGCTGACGCTCGCCGCGGTGTCGCTGGTGGCGGGCTTCTTCGCCTTCCTGCCCACGGCCTTCCGCGGCGTGTCGGAGCTGGGCCTGATCGCCGGCGTCGGCATGATCGTGGCCTTCCTGTTCTCGCTGATCCTGCTGCCGGCCCTGATCGCGGTGTTCAAGCCGGTAGGCGAGAAGGCCGCGGTCCAGACCGAGTGGCTCGTCGGCGTCGACCCCTGGATCATCCGGCACCGCAAGCCGATCCTGATCGGCGTCGGCCTCGTGACCCTGGCCGGCGCGCCGCTGCTCTGGCACCTGCCGTTCGACTCGAACCCGATGCACCTGCGCAGCGCCAAGACGCAGTCCATCGCGACCTACCTGGACCTGATCAAGAATCCCGAGACCAGCCCGAACTTCATCGACGTGCTGGCGCCCAGCGTCGCGGAGGTGCCGTCGCTGTCGAAGACGCTCCTGGCCCTGCCGGTCACCGCCTCGGTCAACAGCATCGACACCTTCGTGCCGCGGGATCAGGACAAGAAGCTGGCCCAGATCGCCGACACGGCCCAGCTGCTGGACCCGGTGCTCAATCCCGGCCGCCGGCCGCCGCCGCCGACCGACGCCGACAACGTCAAGGCGCTCAAGGACGCCGCCGCGGCGCTCAACGGCCTCTCGGCCGACGCCAAGGGCGACGCGAAGGGTGCCCAGGAGGCCAAGCAGCTCGCCGGCACCCTGGACAAGCTCGCCGCCGGACCAGTGCAGATGCGCGAGGCGGCCTCGGTGGCGCTCACCAAGGATCTGGTGCCGCTGCTCGCCCGCCTGCGTGACCTGCTGCATCCCGAGAAGATCACGCTGGACAACTTGCCGCCGCAGCTAAAGGCCGACTGGGTGGCGGCGGACGGACGGGCGCGCATCGAGGTTCACCCGAAGGGCGATTCGAACGACGACACGGTGCTCCGCCGGTTCTCGGACGAGGTCCTGAAGGTCGCCCCGCACGCGACCGGCGCGCCAGTGGCCACCACGCAGTCGAGCTACACGATCCTGGGCGCCTTCGTGCAGGCGGCGGTGACGGCCTTCGTGCTGATCTTCGTCATCCTCTCGGTCGCCCTGCGCAAGCCGTGGGACGTGGCGATGACCCTCGGCCCGCTGGTGATCGCGACGCTCTGGACGCTGATGGCGATGCGCATCGTCGGCATGCCGCTGAACTTCGCCAACATCATCGCCCTGCCGCTGATGCTCGCGGTCGGCGTGGCGTTCCACATCTACTACGTGATCGCGTGGCGGGCGGGCGTGACCGACATGCTCGCCTCCAGCCTCACTCGGGCGATCTTCTTCTCGGCGCTGACCACGGGCAGCGCCTTCGGGTCGCTGGTCCTGTCGAGCCACCCGGGCACGGCCAGCATGGGCAAGCTGCTGGCGCTGTCGCTGTTCTTCACCCTGGTGGCAGCGTTCTTCGTGGTTCCGGCGACCCTCGGCGAGCCGCCGGAGCAGCCCGACGAGGATCGTCCGGAAGCCGAGAAAGCGGCTGGCGCGGCCCTGCGCAAGTCCGCCCCGCACCAGGATCCGGTGCCCGCCAAGTAGAAGCCGAGCAGCGCCGGCCGGTCGCGGCCGGCGCTTCGGAGGGCCTCAGAGGGCCTTCTCGAAGAAGTGGTCCGGGTAGGGATCGTCGTTGAAGCGGTCGATCTCCTCCCAGCCCGACCGCCGGTAGAGCGCCAGGGCCTCAGGGAGGGCGCTGTTGGTGTCGAGCCGCAGCGTCCGGATCCCGAGGTCGCGGGCGGCGGACTCGGCCTCCCGCATCAGCCGCTTGGCGAGGCCCAGCCCGCGCGCCGCGGGATCGACCCAGAGCCGCTTGATCTCCGCGACCGCGCCGCCGCCTCCCTTGAGCCCGACGCATCCGACCGGCAGCCCGTCGGCGCACGCGAGCAGGAACACGCCGCGCGGCCGCACCATGGCGGCGGCCTCCGGGTCGCACGACAGGGCGACGTCGAACCCGCCGGCAAACCGGGTCGCGAGTTCGGCGTAGTAGGCGGCGAGGCAGGCGCGGGCGCCCGCGCCGGTCGGGTCTGCCTCCCGGATCGCGATGGCGTCGCGGCCGAGGGTCAGGGCGACCCGGTCCATGGCGTGCAACAGCGCGTCCACCTGCGGTGCGCGCTCCAGCAGGGCGACGGCGCGGGCATCCGACAGCGCCTCGTAGGCTGCGAACTCGCGCCGCCCGGCCTCGGTCAGGGGCGCGACCCGGCGGCGGGCATCCGCGGGATGCGGCGCGGTTGCCACCAGCCCCTCCTCCTCCAAACTCCGCAGGAGGCGGCTCATCAGGCCGGAATCGAGACCGAGATAGGCGCGGATCTCGCCGATATCCGCGCGGCCCGCGCCGATGGCGTTCAGGACCCGCGCCGCGCCCAGGGGACGGCCCCGACCGAGGAAGGAGGAATCGAGCGCGCCGACCTCGGCGGTGACCGCGCGGGCGAAGCGGCGGACGCGGGCGATCTCGGCAGGCTCCATGTTATCTGACTAAAGTCAGATAACGATCCGGGTCAACCGAGGAAGTCGGAGAACCCGCCGCGGACGGCGCCCGACGCGTCGGCGGCCGACCGGGATGCGGGGGCGGTCAGGGCGTCGCGCTCGTCGGCGTAGCGGTAGCCCGGCGCCTCGCCGGGGAAGCCGCCGGCGGTGGCCGGATGGGTGTAGAGCTCGGTCAGGCCGTCCGGAAGTTCGGCCAGCAGGGCCGCGACACGGGCGGGCGTCATGGCGCCGGACCACGCGAGGCCGAGGGTGCGGTCGGGGATCAGCAGCCCGGCCTGCCGGGCGCGGACGGCGAGCAGCGCCGCCCAGGGCGCGATGTCGAGGGCGGCTCGCGGCCGCGCGCCGGGCTCGGCGCGGCGCAGGATCTCGCGCGGCTCCCGCGGCACCCGCAGGGCGCGCATCCCGAAGTCGCGGCCGACGCGCAGCACCGCCCCGGCGATCAGCGGGTGGACGTGGAAGTGCTTGTGGGCGTTGACGTGGTCCAGCGGCAGGCCGGTGGCCCGGTAGGCCTCGAACTGAGCCCGGATCTCGGCGGCGAGCTGGCGCCGGGCCGCGGGCCTGCGGGCGAAGTCGAGGCCGAGGCGGGCCATGTCGGCCCGCATCAGGCCGGCCTCGTCCGTCAGGTCGGGAAGCTGTTCCGCCGGCAGGGTCGGCCACGCCTCCACGAGGACGAGGTGCAGCCCGACCCGCAGGGACGGCATCCGCCGGGCCCGCGCCACGGCGTCGGCGGCGGCCGGCGCCGAGACCATCAGGCTCGCCGCCGTGAGGATCCCGTCCCGATGGGCCTGCTCGACGGCCTCGTTGACCTCGGGGCTCAGCCCGAAATCATCCGCGGTGACGACCAGACGCTTCACGGTAACCTCGTAACGGGTGTCGAGAGGGCTCGCCCTCTCGCGGGTCCAGGGCGGAGCCCTGGAAGAGGGGCGGGGCTCTGCCCCGCTCCCCGCCGGGGCCGCAGGCCCCGGACCCCTGACTTCAGGCCGCCTTGGCGGTGCCCTGACGCTCCTTGAGGAAGCGGTAGAACTCGACGCCCTCGCGCAGGCGGCGCTTCATCATGTCGGGCGAGCGCACCATCTCGCTGACGATCGAGGCGATCTTCGGCGCCCGGAAATAGAACTTCTTGTAGAACTCCTCGACCGAGGTGAAGATCTCGGTGTGCGAGAGGTGCGGGTAGTGCAGCGGCGCGACCTGCACGCCATTCTCGTCGACGAGCTCGGCGTTCTCGATGTCGAGCCAGCCGTTCTCCACCGCCTGCTTGTACAGGAAGGTGCCCGGGTAGGGCGCCGCCAGCGAGACCTGGATCGTGTGCGGGTTGATCCGCTTGGCGAAGTTGATCGTCTCCTGGATCGTCTCCTTCGTCTCGCCCGGCAGGCCGAGGATGAAGGTGCCGTGGATGGCGATGCCGAGGTCGTGGCAGTCCTTGGTGAACTTCTCGGCGACCTCGACCCGCATGCCCTTCTTGATGTTGTGCAGGATCTGCTGGTTGCCGGACTCGTAGCCGACCAGCAGCAGGCGCAGGCCGTTCTCCTTGAGCACCTTCAGGGTCTCGCGCGGCACGTTCGCCTTGGCGTTGCACGACCACGTGACGCCGAGCTTGCCGAGCTCGCGGGCGATCTCCTCCGCGCGCGGCAGGTTGTCGGTGAAGGTGTCGTCGTCGAAGAAGAACTCCTTGGTCTGGGGGAACTCCTTCAGGCAGTACTTGATCTCCTCGATCACGTGGGCGACCGAGCGGGTGCGGTAGGTGTGGCCGCCGACCGTCTGCGGCCAGAGGCAGAAGGTGCAGCGGCTCTTGCAGCCCCGGCCCGAGTAGAACGAGATGTAGGGGTGCTTCAGGTACCCGATGAAGTACTTCTCCATCTCCAGGTCGCGCTTGTAGACGCTGGTGACGAAGGGCAGCTGGTCCATGTCGGTCATGATCTCGCGGTCCTCGTTGTGGACCACGACACCGTTGGCGTCGCGATAGGACAGCCCCTTGATCTCCGACATCGGGACGCCGTCGGCGACCTCCTTGACGGTGAAGTCGAACTCGTTGCGGGCGCAGAAATCGACCACCGGGGCCTGGGCCATCGCGCCCGCGGCGTCGACCGCGACCTTGGCGCCGATCAGGCCAGCGATGAGCTTCGGGTTGGCGGCCTTGAGCGCCTCGATGGTCTTCACGTCAGACTTGAACGACGGCACCGAGGTGTGGAGCACGACGAGGTCGAAGTCGTTGGCCTGGGCCACGATCTCGGCGAGCTTGATGTTGTGCGGCGGCGCGTCGATCAGCTTCGAGTTCGGCACCAGGGCGGCCGGCTGGGCCAGCCAGGTCGGGTACCAGAACGACTTGATCTCGCGCTTGGCCTGGTAACGGGAGCCGGCACCGCCGTCGAAACCGTCGAAGGTGGGGGCCTGGAGGAAGAGCGTGCGCATGGGGTTCAAGGCCTCAGGGCAATGCCGGGGGAGGGGCGGAGGACGAGGGAGCCGGGTTCAGCGGAGCGGCGCGCCGGCATCGCGGCCGAGTTCGGCGTCCGGGATCAGGGTGCCATCCGCAACCACGTGATAATCGTGACCTTTCCATGTCACCGCCCCCGACACGAAGGCCCAGGAGAAGTTCAGGAAGGAGAGGATGTCGCGGATCGGCAACAGTCCGTAGGGGTGCGGGGCGAGGCCGAAGGCCCGCTCCAGCTGCCGGCAGAGCAGCACGCGGCTCGCCAGCGCCGCGGCGGCGACCCAGAGGGCGCCGGTGCCGGCGCCGGGCAGGAGCGCGCCCAGCAGGGCGAGCGGGAAGGCGTGGGTGACGATCGAGCCGGCGTAGCCCGCCGGGTCGACGGTTCGGATCGTCCGGTTCCAGCGCAGCTCGTGCCGCCATAGGCCGGAGAGATCGGTGTCGACGCTGGTGTGGCCGATCGTGAAGCTCGGGATCACCACCCGGCCGCCGAGGCCGCGCAGGGCGGCGCCGATGGCGTAATCGTCCGCGAGATCGTTGCGGAAGGTACGGAAGCCGCCGACCGCCTCCAGGCTCGCCCGGGTGAAGGCCACGGTGGAGCCGAAGCAGGGCTTCGCCAGACCGAGGCTCAGGCCCATCACGACGTTGGGCAGGAAGTGGGTGTCGATCGCGAGCGTCGAGAGCTGGTCGTACAGGCCGCGGAAGGCCGGGACCCCGTGGTACAGGCAGGTGACGCCGGTGACGCCGTCCTGGGACAGCTCCGCGACGAGGCGCTCGAGGTAGTCGGGCCCCACCACCATGTCGCTGTCGGCCAGCACCACCACGTCGTGGGCGATGGCCTCGGCCATGTTGATCAGGTTCGAGACCTTGCGGTTCGATCCGTGCTGCCGGCCGTCGATCACGAGGTCGATGCGGGCCTCGGGATAGGCCTGCTGCAGGCGCTCGACCACGCCGATCGCGGGATCGGTGGACTTCTGGACGCCGAACAGGACCTGGACCGGCCCGGCGTAGTCCTGGCGCAGCACGGTCTCGAGATTCGCGTAGAGATTGGGCTCGAGGCCGCAGAGCGGCTTCAGCACGGTCACGGAGGGCCGCGTCGCGCCGGCGGGCAGCACCGGCGGGCGGCGGCCCGCGTAGCGGCCCGCGCAGATGGCGGCGGCCAGCCCGTAGACGCAGCCCGCCGCCGCCAGGATCAGGCAGAGCAGCGAGAGCCACGAGAGGCCGAGCAGCGCCAGGGAGGAGACATCCATCCGGTCGGATCCGTGCGATCGTCCGGCCGCCGAGGCGGCGATGGCCGCGAACGGCCGGTTCAGGTCGGCGCAGGCGCCGGCGCCGCTCAGGGCGTCGGCTTGGCCGCGAGCATGCCGTCGGCCCGCGCCCGGAGGAACTTCACGACGCCGTCGGCGCCCCCGGACTTCAGCGGCGCCGACAGGGCGTTCCGCTGCGCGGCGATCTCGCTGACGTCGCCGTTGAGCAGGACGTCCTGGATGCGGTTGTCGGCGTTGACGACGAAGTCCACGGCGGAATCGTCGCCGTCCGCGGCGGTGACGCGGGTCGGCACCACGCGCTGGGCGCCCCGCTCCTCGACCTTCGGGGTCACGTCGAACTTGCCGCCGGCGGCGCGGGCCAGGCGGTTGGCGTAGGTCACGGTCAGGCTGCGCTTGAAGGCGTCGATCACCGCCGCCTGCTGCTCCGGGGTGAAGCTCGACCATTTCGAGCCCACCGCGACGCGGGTCATGGCGGGGAAGTCGAACGCCTTGTCGAGCGCCGGGCCGACGGCCTCGACCCGGGCTGGCAGGGGGCCGGGCCCGTCCTTCAGCGCGGCCGAGAAGGCGGCGTAGAGGTCGCGCACGGTCTGAACGGCCGGATCGTCCGCGGCCCGTGACGGGGCCGGGACGAGCAGGGTCAGGGCCAGGGGTGCGGCGATGAGGGCGGCCGCGAGCCGGCGGGTCAGGCGCACTTCTTCAACTCCTCGCCGTCGCCGAGCCGCGCCCCCATGCGCGGCGGAGCGTAGCTGTAGAACGGGCCGAGGGTTGCGGGCTGCGCGACCCTCTTGGCCTTGCGCCCGGCCTCCGGCGCAGGCTCGCGCTCCTCCTCCTCCGGCGTCTCGGACCGGAGCCTGGACTCGATCCGGTGCCAGAGCAGGAGGCTCGGGAGCCCGACGCCGAGATCGGCGAAGCGCTTGACCAGCGACAGGGCGAGCGCCGCCTCGGCCGGGATATTGAACAGGCCGCACAGGGCGATCAGGCCGCCCTCCTGCGCGCCCAGGGCGCCGGGCACCGCGAAGGCCGCGCCGCGCACGGCCTGGGCGAGGCTCTCGATCATGAGCGCCTGCGCGAAATCGATCGGGTAGCCCATGAACCGCAGGCAGACATAGACCTCGAGCGTGCCGATCACCCAGCCGGCGAGGTGGACCACCAGGGCCAACGCGAAGCGACCGTGGTTGCCGTAGAGCCGGCGCAGGCTGTCGTAGAGCTGGTCGATGGCGCCGAAGGCCCGCCACTCGCGCCCGGAGGCGAAGCGGCTGAGCAGCGCCTGGATCAGGCGATGACCGGCCTTGCGCTGGATCAGGTAGAAGGCGCCGAGCGCCGGGACCGCCAGGGCCAGCCCGCCCTCGACCGTGTGGGCGATCGGTCCGTCGCCGGAGATCAGGACCAGCAGGGCGAGGCCGGCCACCGTGAACAGGAGCTGCGTCAGCGCCTGGGTCATCAGGTCGACGAACATGCTGGCGCCCGCGAGCGCGCCCGGAACGTCGCGCTTCGACAGGAGGCGGGCGCCGACGAAGTCACCGCCGACGGTGGCGACGGGCAGCAGCGTGTTGATGCCCTCGCGGACGAAGCGGAGCGAGATGCAGTCGGCGAGCTTGGTCGCGCCGGCGGGGAACACGACGTACCAGCCGAGCCCCGCCCAGGCGACGGCCACGAAGCGCGCGAGCACCACCAGGGCGGCGCCCCAGCCGGCGCTCACGACGGCGGCCGACACATCCTCCAGGCCGGAGGACATGAACAGGCCGACGACCGTGCACAGACCGGCGATCGAGGCCAAGGTCGTCAGGCGCTTCATTGTCGTCTTTCAAGCTCGCGTAAGGCTTGATGCGGGAAATCGGTCACGGTCGCGGCAGAAATAGGTCCATCGGCCCGGGAACGTTTCTGTCACGTTGCAGCACGGATTAGCGGTGTCTATCACCCGTTTGACACACCGAGGGCCAAAGCGGCGGCGGGGCTGAGAAGCCCGCGCAGAAGGCCGCGGCACGTCGCAGAAGGGGCACACGTCATGGAGCGCGAATCACCGATCACGGCCCTGGAGGCCGTGACCGACGACACGCATGCGGGCGGCTTTCCGGGTGGGACCGGACCGGGCGTGCCGGCTCCCCAGTCGCCGGTGATGGCCTGGAACGAGTGGGATCCGCTGGAGGAGGTCATCGTCGGCTCGCTCGACGGCGCCACGATCCCGACTCACCACCTGACGGTGATCTTCAACCTGCCGCGCGCCGCGCAGCCGTTCTACCGGCTGGCGAGCGGCTGGAAATATCCGAAGTTCATGAAGAAGCTCGCCCAGGCCGAGCTCGACAACTTCATCACCATCCTGGCCGGCGAGGGCGTGAAGGTCCGCCGTCCCGACGCGGTGGACTTCTCGAAGAAGTTCAAGGCGCCGCGCTGGTCCTCCCGCGGCTTCTGCGTCGCCTGCCCGCGCGATCCGTACCTCGTCATCGGCGACGAGATCATCGAGAGCCCGATGTGTTGGCGCTCGCGCTACTTCGAGGGCGACGCCTACCGGTCGCTGTTCAAGGAGTACTTCCGCGCCGGCGCCCGCTGGACCTCCGCGCCGCGCCCGCAGCTGACCGACGACCTCTACAACTACGATTACCGGGTGCCGAACCTGAAGGCCGGCGAGCCCATGCAGTTCACGGTCAACGAGTTCGAGCCGGTCTTTGACGCCGCCGACTTCGTCCGCTGCGGCCGCGACCTGTTCGTGACCCGCTCGAACGTGACCAACCTGATGGGCATCGAGTGGCTGCGCCGCCACCTCGGCCCGGGCTTCCGCATCCACGAGATCGAGAGCCGCTGCCCGCAGCCGATGCACATCGACTCGTCGTTCATGCCGCTCGCCCCCGGCAAGGTTCTGGTGAACCCGGACTACGTCGACGTCGAGAAGCTCCCGGCCGTGCTCAAGAAGTGGGACGTGCTGGTCGCCCCGCGCCCCGACCCGGTCGAGGGCTTCATGAGCAAGATCTCGATGTGCTCGCCCTGGACCTCGATCAACGTCCCGGCGATCACCGAGAAGAAGATCGTCGTCGACCAGAGCCAGCCGACGCTGATCAAGGCCCTGAAGGACTGGGGCTTCGACCCGATCCCGGCGCCGTTCCTCAGCTACGGCCCGTTCGGCGGCTCGTTCCACTGCGCGACCCTCGATGTCCGCCGCCGGGGCGTGCTGAAGTCCTACTTCTAGGATCAAGGCGCCGGGCACGCCGTCGTCTCGGGGCGCTGCGAGCGCCCCGGGACGACGGAGGACGGCGCGGCGCCTAGCGCGCCGCGATCCCGGCGATCAGCGCCGCATTGAACCCCTCCGGGTCCGACATCTGCGGCGCGTGGCCGAGATCCGGGAACTCCACGAGCCGCGCGCCCGGGATGGCCCTGGCGGCCGCCTTGCCGAGCTCGGGATAGTTGCCGAGGCTCGCCCGCACCTCCGGCGGCGCGAGGTCCTTGCCGATCGCCGTGTTGTCCTTCTGGCCGATCAGGAGCAGCGTCGGCACCGCGATCTGCGGGAACCGGTAGACCACCGGCTGGGTGAGGATCATGTCGTAGAGCAGGGCCGAGTCCCAGGCGACCGCCTCCTTGCCGGGGCCGCCGTTGAGGCCCGCGAGCATCGTGACCCAGGGCTCGTAGCGGGGCTCCCAGGCGCCGGCGTAGTAGGTCGCCGTCTCGTAGGCCCGGATCGAGGCCGCCGTCACCTTCAACTCGCGCTGGTACCACTGCTCCACCGAGGTCGGCGGCACGCCCTTGGCGGCCCAGTCCTCCAGGCCGATCGGGTTGACCAGCACGAGCTGCTCCACCGCCTTCGGGTAGAGCAGGGCGTAGTGGGCGGCCAGCATCCCGCCCGTCGAGTGGCCGACCAGGATCGGCCGCTCGATCCCGAGCTTGTCCAGGAGCGCGCGGGTGTTCTCGGCGAGTTGCCGGAAGGTGAACTGGTAGGCCGCCGGCTTGCTCGACTTGCAGAAGCCGATCTGGTCCGGCGCGATGACCCGGTACCCGGCGGCGCTGAGCGCCCGGATCTGGCTCTCCCAAGTGGCGGCGCAGAAATTCTTGCCGTGCAGCAGAACGGCGGTCCGGCCGTTCGGCGTCGCCGGCCGGACGTCGAGATAGGCCATCTGCAGCGGCTGGCGCTGCGACGTGAACGGGAACCGCTCCACCGGGAACGGGTAGGCGAAGCCCTCGAGTTCGGGCCCGTAGGTCGGCTGCTGGGGCGGCTCTGCGGAAGCGTGCCCGGCCGGCACCAGGGCCAGCAGGACGGAAGCGAGGAGGGTTCGAAGCATGGCCGCGTCGGAGCCTGATCTGCGAGCGGCGTGCGGCGCCGCGCCGCCCGCTCAGATCGGTCATCCGGGTGTCCCTGTCCACGTCCCGCGGAGCGGCGCGGCTTCGCGCCCGCCGCAGGGCGCGCTATCTCCCGGGCGCGCCATCTCCCGGGCGCGACCGTCTCCCGCCGCGGATGTCCCGATGCTGCGCCTCACCGCCCTGACCGCCCTCGCCGGCGCGCTCCTCCTCGGGCCGGCCCCGGCCCGGGCGGCGGATGCCTGCGACGTCCTCGCCGCGCGGGTGATCCGCACCACCGGCGCCTCCCTGGCCGGCCGGGCCGGCCCCGTCGCGGTGTTCCGGGCGCAGGATGCCGAGCGGCTGAGCCTCGATTGCCGCGCCCCCGCCCGCATCACCGTGGCCTCCCGCGAGCGCGAGCCGGCGCCGGCCTACTTCGTCCTGATCGGCCGCGCCGCGCAGGCGCTCGCCGGGGCGGACGCCGCCGCGGTCGAGGTGCTGGCGCTCAACCTCCACCAGGCCAGCCTGCTGGCCGATGCCCCGCGCCGGGGTGGCGCCGGCCGGATCCTGATGCTGTGCGAGACCGGCCCGCGCGCGGACGCCCTCCGAGACGACCGCACGGTCTGCCGGGTCGCGCCCCGGCCCGGGCTTTCGCGGATCCGCCGCGCGGGCTAGACCGGCCGGCATGTCGAAGATCGAGACACCCGGCCCCGTCGTCCAAGTCGGCGACGCGCGCTTCGCCAACCACCTGCCGCTGACGCTGATCGCCGGCCCGTGCCAGCTCGAGGGGCGCCAGCACGCCCTGGAGATCGCCGCCGCCCTCAAGGAGATGGCCGCGGGTCTGGGCGTCGGCCTCGTGTTCAAGACCTCCTTCGACAAGGCCAACCGCACCTCGGGCAGCGCCGCCCGGGGCATCGGCCTCGACGGGGCGCTCCCGGTCTTCGCCGAGATCCGCGAGACCCTCGGGCTGCCGGTGCTGACCGACGTGCACGCCGCCGAGCAGTGCGCCCCCGCCGCCGAGGCGGTGGACGTTCTCCAGATCCCCGCCTTCCTGTGCCGCCAGACCGACCTGCTGCTGGCCGCCGCCGCCACCGGCCGGGCGGTCAACATCAAGAAGGGCCAGTTCCTGGCGCCCTGGGACATGAAGCACGTCGCCGCCAAGGTGACGGAGGCGGGCAATCCCAACGTCATCGTCACCGAGCGCGGCGCCTCGTTCGGCTACAACACGCTGGTGTCGGACATGCGCAGCCTGCCGATCATGGCGCAGGTCACGCAAGGCGCGCCGGTGGTGTTCGACGCCACCCACTCGGTGCAGCAGCCCGGCGGCCAGGGGGCGAGTTCCGGCGGACAGCGGGAATTCGTCGCCGTCCTCGCCCGCGCCGCCGTGGCAGTGGGCGTGGCGGGCGTGTTCATCGAGACCCATCCCGACCCCGACCGGGCGCCCTCCGACGGCCCCAACATGGTGGCGCTGAAGGACATGCCGGCCCTGCTCGAGGAACTCCTCGCCTTCGACCGCCTCGCCAAGCGCCGGGCCGCCTGACCGGCTCAGGCGGCCGCCGGCTCCAGGACGTGGATCCGAAGGGGCTGGACGAGGCCGAACTGCCCGTCGGCCTCGCGCGCGGCGGCCTTGAGGAAGGCCTCCTCGACCACGGAGCGCCGGTCCCGGATGGTCGCCTCGCGGGCCGGGTCCACGGCGCTGACGCGGGCGAGGAAGGCGTCGAGGGAGTCGAAGCGCTCGCGCCGCTCGATCGTCGCGTCGCGGCGGCACGCGTAGGCGCCGCGGGCGAGGGCGGCCGCGATGGCGTCCTGGGCGGCGGCGCGGATCGCGGTCTCGTCCTCGATCGGCCGCAGGGCGTCGAAGAAGCTGCCTTCCGCCAGGGGCTCCACCACGACGAGCAGCCCGCCCGGGGCCAGGACGCGGGCCGCCTCGGCGAGGGCCGCCGCCGGGTCCGGGACGTGGTGGAGGGAATTCAGCATCACGGCGCCGTCGAAGCTGGCGTCCGGGAAGGGCAGGGCCTCGCCGGTCGCGGCCTCGAAGCGCGCCTCCGGCACGGCGGCCCGCGCCCGGGCGAGCGCCGCGGCGCCGGGATCGATCCCGGTGACCCGCGCGCCCGCGTCGACCAGCCGCCGCGCGAGCGTCCCGGCGCCGCACCCGATATCGACGACCCGCTTGCCGGCCAGCGGCGCGAGGCTCTCGCGGATCAGGGTCAGGGCATCCATCGTCGGTCCTCCCGGCAGATCCGTAGCACGCCCGACCCGCGGCGGGGCGGATTTCCATCTCCGGGACCGGCCGTCCGCCGCGCCGGCCCGCCGCGGCGTTTCAGGTGCTCCCGAAGACTCGCCGCAAGAGTTCGAGCGGTTCCGGAAGAGCCGCACCCAAGCTTGACCGCACTCATCGAAGCGGCGGCGACGCTGAACAACGGTTCATAATCCCGACTGGGTGCGGATCCGCACGCAAGTCCGGCGTGAAATCTGGAACTGTCCGGATGCGGCCACGTTATTGGGCATGTTCGATCAGGGATCGAGAAGGAACACTATGCGCAAGATCGGTATCATCGCCACTGCCGCCGCCATGGCTCTCGGCAGTGTTGCCGTCACCACGAGCGCCGAGGCGCGGCCTTACGGCTACCACGGCGGCTACGGCGGCTACGGCGGCTACGGTCACGGCTACTACCGCGGCCGTCGCGGCATCGGCACCGGCGCCGCCATCGGCCTCGGCATCGCCGGCCTCGCGGCCGGTGCGATCGCCGCGGGCGCGGCCCGCGACAGCTACTACGGCGGCGGCTACGGCTACGCCCCGTCCTACGGCTACGGCTACGCCCCGGTTTACGGCGGCTACGGCTACGCCGCTCCGGGCTACGGCTACTACGGCTACGGCTACTGAGATCGGAGATCCGGAAGGATCGGGGGCGACCGGCGCGAGCCGGTCGCCCTTTTCGTTGGCTCGGTCAGCGTCCGCGGTAGGGCGGCACGCCCGGGTCCGGCAGCCACGCGGTCTTCGGCAAGTCGCCCGTCTGCCAGAACACGTCGATCGGGATTCCGCCGCGGGGATACCAGAACCCGCCGATTCGCAGGTAGCGCGGTTCAAGCAGGTCGCGGAGCCGCTTGCCGATCGCCACCGTGCAATCCTCGTGGAATGCTCCGTGGTTGCGGAACGCCCCCAGGTAGAGCTTCAGTGACTTCGACTCCACCAGCCAGTCACCGGGCACGTAGTCGATCACCAGGATCGCGAAATCCGGCTGCCCGGTGACCGGGCAGATCGAGGTGAATTCCGGGGCGGTGAACCGGGCGACGTAGTCGGTGTCCGCGTGCGGGTTCGGGACCCGGTCGAGCCGCGCCTCCTCGGGCGAGGTGGGGAGGGGCGTCGGCTGGCCGAGCTGGAGATCGTCGGGAGAGGTCATGGCCGGCCATATAGAGCCTGCCGGCGTCGCGCGCATCCGCCTGATCCGCGACGCTTTCCCGGGCGGACCCGGCTGTGCGCCGTCACCGTCCCGGCGCTTGCCGCCGGCCGCGGCTTGACGGATAAGCCGCCGCGATGCGCCGCACCCCTGATTTGGGCGCGGTCGCCGACCCGCGGCCCCCGCGAGAGGACGTTCCATGACCGCGATCACCAATATCAGCGCCCGCGAGATCCTCGACAGCCGCGGCAACCCCACGGTCGAGGTCGACGTCATCCTGGAGGACGGCTCCTTCGGCCGCGCCGCGGTGCCGTCGGGAGCCTCCACCGGCGCCCACGAAGCGGTGGAGCTGCGCGACGGCGACAAGAACCGCTTCCTCGGCAAGGGCGTGCTGAAGGCGGTCGAGGCGGCCCAGACCGAGATCCTCGACGCGATCGGCGGCATGGAGGCCGAGGACCAGGTCGCGGTCGACGAGGCGATGATCGAGCTCGACGGCACGCCCAACAAGGCCCGCCTCGGCGCGAACGCGATCCTCGGCGTGTCGCTGGCGGTGGCCAAGGCCGCGGCCGAGGCCTCGGGCCTGCCGCTCTACCGCTACGTCGGCGGCGTGCAGGGCCGCGTCCTGCCGGTGCCGATGATGAACATCATCAACGGCGGCGCGCACGCCGACAACCCGATCGACTTCCAGGAATTCATGATCATGCCGGTGGGCGCCGATTCGCTCGCCGAGGCCGTGCGCATGGGCTCCGAGGTGTTCCACACCCTCAAGGGCAAGCTGAAGAAGGCCGGTCACAACACCAATGTCGGCGACGAGGGCGGTTTCGCCCCGAACCTGCCGTCCGCCGAGGCCGCCCTCGATTTCGTGATGGACGCGATCAGCGCCGCCGGCTTCAAGCCGGGTCAGGACATGGCGCTGGCCCTCGACTGCGCCGCCACCGAGTTCTTCAAGGACGGCGCCTACGCGTACGAGGGCGAGGGAAAGACCCGCACCATCGAGGCGCAGGTCGACTACCTCGCGCAGCTCGTCGCCACCTACCCGATCGTCTCGATCGAGGACGGCATGTCGGAGGATGACTGGGCCGGCTGGAAGCTCCTCACCGACAAGATCGGCGACCGCTGCCAGCTCGTGGGCGACGACCTGTTCGTCACCAACGTCGAGCGCCTGTCCCGCGGCATCGCCGAGGGGACGGCCAACTCGATCCTGATCAAGGTCAACCAGATCGGCTCGCTCACCGAGACGCTGGCGGCGGTCGATATGGCCCAGCGCGCCGGCTACACCGCGGTGATGTCGCACCGCTCGGGCGAGACCGAGGACTCGACCATCGCGGATCTCGCCGTGGCCACCAATTGCGGGCAGATCAAGACCGGCTCGCTCGCCCGCTCGGACAGACTGGCCAAGTACAACCAGCTGATCCGCATCGAGGAGGGCCTGGGCCCGCAGGCACTCTACGCCGGCCCGTCGGCGCTCAAGCAGCTCGCCCGCCGCTGATCGGTAAGATCCTGCTGGCCGGCCTGCTCGGTGTCGGGGCGGCCGGCCCGGCCCGCGCGGACCCGCTCTGCGACGGTGCCCGCCCGACGCTCAGCGCGCAGCTGCTGTTCGGCCTGTCGCGGCCGGACGGCGGCCGCGTCTCGGGGGCGGCCTTCGACCGATTCCTGGCCGAGTGGATCACCCCGCGGTTCCCGGACGGGCTGACCGTGTTCGCCGGTCGGGGCCAGTGGCGCGGGCCGGACGGACGCATCGTCCGCGAGGCCGCCCGCATCGTCCTGATCGTCACCGAACCGACGCCCGAGGCGGTCGCGGCCCTGCGTGAGATCCGGGAGGCCTACCGGCGCCGCTTCGTGCAGGGCGCGGTCGGGCTGGTGCTCCAGCGGAGCTGCGCGCTGTTCTGACGACGTCGGCGCGGCGCTTCCCACTTTGTTCCGGGGCGCCGCAGGCGAGCCCGGAAGACGGCGCTCGCCTCAGGTCATCGCCGCACCGGACGACTTCCCCGGCACGGTCCAGACCCGCATCGGCCGCGACAGGCCCCGCAACTCGATCGTCCCGACCGGATCCAGCCGCCGGGCGCACCGCTCGGCGAAGGAGTCCGACACGAGGAGGTCGTGACCGAGGGCGGCGCACTGGCTCTCGATCCGGCTCGCCTCGTTGACCGCCCGTCCGATGATCGTGAAGTCGAGGCGCCGCTCGGTCCCAACATTGCCGTACATCACCGTCCCGAAATGCACGACGCCCTCGGCCGGCAGCTCCGGCAGCCCCTCGGCGCGGCGGCGGGCGTTGAGCGCCGCGTTGGCGGCGAGCCCCTCGATCGCGGCGTCGAGGGCGGCCCCGCAGACCGGGCAGGGGAGGGTGTCGGCGTCCGGGACCGGGAAGATCGCCAGGAAGCCGTCGCCGAGGAATTTCAGGATCTCACCGCCGTGCCGCGCCACCGGGTCGCCGAGGGCGTCGAAATGCTCGTTGAGCCACGTGACCATGTCGGCCGGATCCACCCGGTCGGCCAGGGCCGTGAAGCCGCGCAGGTCGGTCAGCAGGATCGCCGCCGGCACGGCCCGCCCCTCACCCCTCCGGATCTGACCGTCGAGGATGCGCTCGGCGGTCGACCGGCCGAGATAGGTGGCCGAGACTTCCCGGAACGTGTGGGCGAGGCCCATCTTGGCCATCGCCAGCGTCAGGAACGGCAGGACACCGGCGATCGCCGCGAGGTCCGCCTCGGTGAAGCCGGCGGCGGCGCGGGTGCAGAACGAGACCGCGATGCCGCGCAGCGCGGTGCCGGGGGCGAATTCGGCGATGTGCAGCACGTAGTCGACGCCGCCCTGCGCCCCGAGGGCCTTCAGGACCGGAAAGTCGACGGCCAGCCCGGGCGCGTCGAGGCGCCAGCGGCCGAAGGTCTCGCCCGTCTCCACGAGGGCGTAGACGGGGCTCAGGAGCCAGTCGCTCTCTTCGTCGGCGCCGTGGGCGTTGGCGACGTACGACATGCCCTCGCCCGCGTGCCAGTTCAGGCTGACGCCGCGCAGCGTCGGGTCCAGGGCCGGCGCCATGACGCTGACCCGCCAGACCGGCAGGCCGGCCTCGACCAGCGACTCGCAGAAGCCCGAGAGCAGGGTGTCGTGGTCGTCGGTCGCCGTGGCGTGCGCGGCGATCCAGCGTCCCAGATGCGTCAGGTCCATGCCTCAGGCTCGCCCCTGTTCGTCCCGGCCGCGGTCCGGCCCTGTCGCGGTCCTGCCCCGACCGCGGCGCGGTCGAAAAGAACCGTTAACCTTTCCGCGCGAGGGTCGCGCCATGGTCGTGCGCCGCCGAGTCAGAATGGTCGTGTTGCCGCTGGGTCTCTGGACCCTGTCGGCGCTCGTGGTCGGCTATTTCGTGTGGCAGGCCGAGAGTGGCAACCGTGGCCTCGAGGCCAAGAAGGCCCTGAAGATCCGCGCCTACGGCCTCAGCCAGGAACTCGCCGCCGTGAAGGCCGAGCGCGCCGTCTGGGAGCACCGGGTGAACCTGCTCAAGAGCGACCAGATCGACCGCGACCTCTTGGAGGAGCGCGCCCGGATCGTCCTGGGCCGGGTCCACGCCAACGACGTGGTCATCATCACGCCCTGACAGGTCCGCGGAGGTCCCCCGATCGTCCCGCGGAAGTCCAGGGGATCGTTTTCCCTAGTCCCGAAAGTCCTCTGACAAGAGCGGCTTCCTGTCAGAGCGGCAGCCCTCGCTTTCCAATCGTCGCTGTCCTACACCCCCACGAAGTCGCGTGGAATCACGGGGAGAGCGCCGATGGACGCCGCCAAGGAGCCTGCCAAAGAGCCCGCCAAGGACGCGTCGTCCGCGCCGGTGCAGGCCGCGAGCCCTCAGGCCGCCGAGGCGCATCGCCCCGCGCCGAACATGCCCCAGTTCACGCGGGACGAGGATCTCCACGCCTATCACGAGATGCTGCTGATCCGGCGCTTCGAGGAGAAGGCCGGCCAGCTCTACGGCATGGGCCTGATCGGCGGCTTCTGCCACCTCTACATCGGCCAGGAGGCCGTGGTGATCGGCATGCAGATGGCCTCGGTCGAGGGCGACCAGGTCATCACCGGCTACCGCGACCACGGCCACATGCTCGCCTGCGGCATGGACCCGAAGGGCGTCATGGCCGAGCTGACCGGCCGCCGCGGCGGCTACAGCCGCGGCAAGGGCGGCTCGATGCACATGTTCAGCCGCGAGAAGCAGTTCTTCGGCGGCCACGGCATCGTCGGCGCGCAGGTCTCGCTCGGCACCGGCCTCGCCTTCGCCGACCATTACCGGGAGAACGGCAAGGTCAGCCTGACCTACATGGGCGACGGCGCCGCCAACCAGGGCCAGGTCTACGAGAGCTTCAACATGGCGGCCCTCTGGAAGCTGCCGGTCGTCTACGTGATCGAGAACAACCGGTACGCCATGGGCACCTCGGTGGCCCGGGCCTCGGCGCAGACGGACTTCTCGAAGCGCGGCCTCTCCTTCGGCATCCCCGGCGAGCAGGTCGACGGCATGGACGTCCGCACGGTGCGCGAGGCCGCGACCCGGGCGATCGAGCACGCCCGCACCGGCCAGGGCCCCTACATCCTGGAGATGCAGACCTACCGCTATCGCGGCCACTCCATGTCCGATCCGGCCAAGTACCGGACCAAGGACGAGGTCTCGAAGATGCGCGACGAGCACGACCCGATCGAGATGGTGCGCAAGCGCCTGCTCGAGCTGCACGCCGTGCCCGAGGCCGAGCTGAAGGCCACCGACGCCAAGGTCCGCGAGGTCGTCAACGCCTCGGCCGAGTTCGCCACCAACGACCCCGAGCCGGATCCGTCCGAGCTCTGGACCGACATCCTGCTCGAAGCGCACGCCTGAGCGCGCACGACAAAGCTGGCCGCCCCCTAACGAAAAGACGACCGCAGAGCTGAGCATGGCGACCGACATCCTGATGCCCGCCCTCTCGCCCACCATGGAGGAGGGCAAGCTCGCCAAGTGGCTGAAGAAGGAGGGCGACCCGATCAAGTCCGGCGACGTGCTGGCCGAGATCGAGACCGACAAGGCCACCATGGAGGTGGAGGCCATCGACGAGGGCATCCTCGCCAAGATCCTGATCGCCGAGGGCACCGAGGGTGTCGCGGTCAACACGCCGATCGCCGTCATCGCCGGCGAGGGTGAGGATCCGGCGAGCGTCCAGTCCGGCGGCGGCGCCAAGCCCAACGGCGCGGGCGGCCATCCGGCCCCGGCGCCCGACATGCAGGCCGAGGGCATGGCCGACAGGCCGGCCCCCGCGGCCAAGACCGGCGACGACGCCCCGAAGGCGCCGGCCGCGCCGGCCGTCATCACCAACAAGGCCCAAGAGCCGGTGATGGAGGAGTTCCCGGCCGACACGCCGATGGTCACCCAGACCGTCCGCGAGGCCCTGCGCGACGCCATGGCCGAGGAGATGCGCCGCGACGGCGACGTCTTCGTCATGGGCGAGGAGGTCGCCGAGTACCAGGGCGCCTACAAGGTCACCCAGAACCTGCTGCAGGAGTTCGGGCCGAAGCGCGTCGTCGACACCCCGATCACCGAGCACGGCTTCGCGGGCATCGGCGTCGGCGCGGCGCTGGCCGGCCTGAAGCCGATCGTCGAGTTCATGACCTTCAACTTCGCCATGCAGGCGATCGACCACATCATCAACTCGGCGGCCAAGACCCTCTACATGTCCGGCGGCCAGCTCGGCTGCCCGATCGTGTTCCGCGGGCCCAACGGCGCCGCCGCCCGCGTCGCCGCCCAGCACAGCCACGACTATTCCGCGTGGTACTCCAACGTGCCGGGCCTGAAGGTGATCGCGCCCTACACGGCCTCCGACGCCAAGGGCCTGCTCAAGGCCGCGATCCGCGACCCGAACCCGGTGATCTTCCTCGAGAACGAGATCCTGTACGGGCAGTCCTTCCCGGTGCCGAAGCTCGACGACTTCGTGCTGCCGATCGGCAAGGCGAAGATCCACCGCACGGGCAGCGACGTGACCATCGTGTCCTTCGCGATCGGCATGACCTACGCGCTCAAGGCCGCGCAAGCGCTCGCCGAGCAGGGCATCGAGGCCGAGGTGATCGACCTGCGCACGATCCGCCCGATGGACAGCGCGACGGTGGTGGAATCGGTCAAGAAGACCGGCCGCTGCATCACCGTGGAGGAGGGCTTCCCGCAATCCGGCATCGGCGCCGAGATCGTGGCCCGCCTGATGGTCGACGCCTTCGACTTCCTGGACGCGCCGGTTCTGCGCATCACCGGCAAGGACGTGCCGATGCCCTACGCGGCCAACCTCGAGAAGCTGGCGCTGCCGACGGTGGCGGAGGTCGTCGAGGCCGCCAAGAGCGTCTGCTACAAGTGACGGGCGCGCGGGCGACGCCGTCGCCCGCCCCGGCCAGATCGAGGAACAGCCGGCGCGCCATGAGCCAGGATCCGAGCACCGACTTCGCCGAACTCGCCATCCCGCCCGACGCCCTGGAGCAGGGCGGCATCGAGGTGCTGCGCGCGGCCGTGGTCGACGGCGCGGTGAGCGTCGCCCTGCGCCGCTCCTTCGACGATCCGGCGACCTGGGGCCGGCTGCTGGCCGACCTCGCCCGCCAGGCCGCCCGCGCCTACGCGCTGGAGACCGACATGTCGGAGGACGAGGCGGTCGAGCGCATCCGCGCCGGTTGGGAGGCCGAGGGGCTCGACCCCGGCGGTCTCAACTGACGATGGCGGCCGACCATGGCTGAGGCGGCCGTCCGGCAGGCGACCTACGCGGATCTGGAGGCGGTCCCGGAGCATCGCGTCGCCGCGCAGGTCGACGGGGCGCCGGACCCGCGTACGCGGCCGCCCTACGACGCCGTCCCGTTCCCTCTCGACGACCTCTTCCCCTTCGACGATCCGGCCGCCCCGGCCTTGCCCGAGACCTGATGCCATGCCGATCAACGTGCTGATGCCCGCGCTCTCCCCGACCATGGAGAAGGGCAACCTCGCCAAGTGGCTGAAGAAGGAGGGCGACCCGATCAAGTCCGGCGACGTGCTGGCCGAGATCGAGACCGACAAGGCCACCATGGAGGTGGAGGCCATCGACGAGGGCGTCCTCGCCAAGATCCTCGTGCCCGAGGGCACCGCGGACGTGCCGGTCAACGACCTGATCGCCATCATCGCCGCCGAGGGCGAGGACCCGTCGAGCGTGCAGGTCGGCGGCGCGCCGAAGGCCGCCTCGAACGGCGAGGCCAAGGCCGAGTCCAAGCCCGAGCCGAAGGCCGACGCCTCTGCGGCCGGCCAGAACACCACGCCCGGCGGCGGCCACATGTCGTACGAGCGGGTGAACGCCGCACCGGAGGGCGCACAGCCGAGCGGCGCTCCGCAGGGTGGCGCGCAGGCCGGCCCGGGCGGCCGCGTCTTCGCCTCGCCGCTGGCCCGGCGGATCGCCAAGCAGGAGGGTGTCGACCTCGGCGCCGTCCAGGGCAGCGGGCCGCACGGCCGCATCATCGCCCGCGACGTCCAGGCCGCGAAGGCCTCCGGCACCACCAAGGCACCCGCCGCCGCGCAGGCCGCCGCCGAGGCGCCGAAGGCGGCCGCACCGGCCCCGAAGGCCGCCCCCGCGGGCGGCGCGCCGGCCGGCCTCACGACCGACCAAGTCAAGGGCTTCTTCGCCAAGGATGCCTACGAGGAGGTGCCCCTCGACGGCATGCGCAAGACCATCGCCAAGCGCCTCACCGAGGCGATGCAGGTCGCCCCGCACTTCTACCTGACGGTGGATTGCGAGCTCGACGCGCTGATGAAGCTACGCGAGACGCTGAACGGCTCGGCCGGCAAGGACAAGGACGGCAAGCCCGCCTTCAAGCTCTCGGTGAACGACTTCGTCATCAAGGCGATGGGCCTCGCGCTGACCCGCGTGCCGGCCGCCAACGCGGTCTGGGCCGAGGACCGGATCCTGCGCTTCAAGCACGCCGAGGTCGGCGTCGCGGTGGCGATCGACGGCGGCCTGTTCACCCCGGTGATCCGCCGGGCGGACGAGAAGACGCTCTCGACCATCTCCAACGAGATGAAGGATTTCGCGGCCCGCGCCCGCGCCAAGAAGCTGAAGCCCGAGGAGTACCAGGGTGGCGTCACCTCGGTGTCGAACCTCGGCATGTTCGGGATCAAGCACTTCACCGCGGTGATCAACCCGCCGCAATCGAGCATCCTGGCGGTGGGCGCGGGCGAGAAGCGCGTGGTCGTGAAGGACGGGGCGCCGGCCGTGGTCCAGGTGATGACCTGCACCCTCTCGTGCGACCACCGGGTGCTCGACGGGGCGCTCGGCGCGGAACTGGTCTCGGCCTTCAAGGGGCTGATCGAGAACCCGATGGGCATGCTGGTGTGAGGCGCGACTCTGCTATGATCGCCTGAGCGATCAACGGAGAGTCGCGTGTCGGAAGTCACCGATCTGGTTCTGCCAGTCCTACAACGGATGCAGAGCGACATCACCGAGGTGAAGCGCGATGTCGCAGCGATCAAGACGACCCTGACGGGTCACACCGAAAAATTTGAGGAGTTGGAGATCTACATCGCCTACGAAACCGGCCTCGGCACACAGGCGAAGGCGGATCTCCAATCGATCAAGAAGACGATCAAGGCCATGGAGCAGCGGCTGAGCGCGCTGGAGACCTCGTCCTGATCGCCGCGTCAACGACGGTGCAGTCACGCGCGCCACAGCGGAGAGCTGAGACACGATGTCCGACACCTACGACGTCCTCATCATCGGCGCCGGGCCCGGCGGCTACGTCACGGCGATCCGCGCGGCGCAACTCGGCTTCAAGACCGCCGTGGTCGACCGCGAGCACCTGGGCGGCATCTGCCTGAACTGGGGCTGCATCCCCACCAAGGCCCTGCTCCGCTCGGCCGAGATCTTCCATTACTTCCAGCATCCTGGCGATTACGGCCTGACCGCGGAGAAGGTCGGGTTCGACACCGCCGCGATCGTGAAGCGGTCCCGCGGCGTCTCGGCCCGCCTCAACGGCGGCGTCGGCATGCTGCTCAAGAAGAACAAGGTCGACGTGATCTGGGGCGAGGCCTCGGTCGACAGCGCCGCGCAGGGCAACCAGCCCGGCAAGGTCACCGTGAAGGAGACCAAGCGCGCCGAGGCGCCGAAGGGCGCCAAGGGCGCCGGCACCTACCAGGCCAAGCACATCATCGTGGCGACCGGGGCGCGCCCGCGCGCGATCCCGGGGATCGAGCCCGACAAGAAGCTGATCTGGACCTACTACGAGGCCATGGTCCCCGAGGCGATGCCCAAGAGCCTGCTGGTGATGGGCTCGGGCGCCATCGGCATCGAGTTCGCCTCGTTCTACCGCACCATGGGCGCCGAGGTGACCGTGGTGGAGCTGCTGCCGCAGATCCTGCCCGTGGAGGATGCCGAGATCGCCGGCCTCGCCCGCAAGCGCTTCGAGAAGCAGGGCATCAAGATCCTCACCGGCGCCAAGGTGACCAAGGTCGAGAAGGGCGCCGATTCTGTCACGGCCACCATCGAGGGCGGCGACGGCAAGACCCAGCAGATCACCGCGGAGAAGCTGATCTCGGCGGTGGGCGTCGTCGGCAACATCGACAATATCGGCCTCGAGAAACTCGGGGTGAAGATCGACCGCGGGATCGTGGTGACGGACGGGCTCGGCCGCACCAACGTGCCCGGCCTCTACGCGATCGGCGACGTCGCCGGGCCGCCGATGCTCGCCCACAAGGCCGAGCACGAGGGGGTCATCTGCATCGAGACCATCAAGGGCCTGCACACCCACCCGATGGACAAGGCCAAGATCCCGGGCTGCACCTACTGCCAGCCGCAGATCGCCAGCGTCGGGCTCACCGAGGCGAAGGCTAAGGAGCAGGGCTTCTCGGTGAAGGTCGGCCGGTTCCCCTTCGCGGGCAACGGCAAGGCGATCGCGCTCGGCGAGCCGGACGGCCTGATCAAGACCGTGTTCGACGCCAAGACCGGCCAGCTGCTCGGCGCCCACATGGTCGGCGCCGAGGTGACCGAGCTGATCCAGGGCTACGTAGTGGCGATGAACCTGGAGAGCACGGAGGAGGAGCTGATGCACACGGTGTTCCCGCACCCGACGCTCAGCGAGATGATGCACGAGAGCGTGCTCGACGCCTACGGCAAGGTGATCCACACCTGATCGGAGGCCGACGCGGCGGGCGGGTCGGACAGGGATCCGAGCCGCGCCGCCACCGACCGGTCAGTGCGGACCGGTCCGCGCCGCGAGCGTCAGGCTCACGGCCTGGAACAGCAGGATCACCAGAACCGTCGCCACGCTGCCGCCGATCGGGATCAGCAGCAGGGCGACGAGCGGATCGAGCCCCCGGACGAGCAGGAGCGTGACGCAGCTGCCGATCACGGAGGCGATGGTCATCCGAAAGATGCAGCATTCGGACGGTTGCATGTGCCCTCCCATCAGGTCCCCGGCGGGAGAGTGAGGACCCGCACCGCAATATGCAACCGGAGATAGTTCCTAGCTGAGAATCAATCCCAGATCGTGATTTCGGCGGCTTACGCGACAGCGCCTCAGGAGCACCCGCGATCCACGGGCTCGGCCTGGTCCGGCGACGGCACATAGGCGCACCACTCGCAGATGCCGCGTTCGGCGCCCCGCCGCGCGTTGCGCTGCGAGCAGAGCGGGCAGACGAGCAGGATCAGGCGCGAGCCGGTGCGCAGCGCCAGCCCGCGCCCCCGGAAGGTGACCTCGGTCGCCGCGTCGCCCGAAGCGCGGTCGCGGGCGCTCACGGGGTGTCCCCGCCGCGGTGCGGGCGGCGCACCGGTGCTCGCGTGGTCTCTGTTGCCATGGCGATGCCGCCCCCCAGCCTTCCTGCCAAGTTGTCGCTGGGTATAAGCGGCGAGGCGGCGAATGGCTCCGCTTGCGCATGTGGATCGGCAGGATGCGCGCGGGTCGAAAGGCCCGTATGACGGGCTGCGCCCCGGCCTTGCTCCGGCGCGGCCCCGGGCGGATGGTACCCGGACGACGATGCAGGCAACGATGCAAGTGACCATGCACGACACGCAGCCCAGCGGATCCGGCGCGGCCACCGACGGCCTTCCGACCTTCGCGGACGTGGCCCGCGCCGCCGAGCGGATCGCCGGGGCCGCGCACCGCACCCCGGTGCTGACCTCCCGCACGGCCGACGCGATGACCGGCGGCCGCCTGTTCTTCAAGGCGGAGAACCTGCAGCGGGCCGGCGCCTTCAAATTCCGCGGCGCCTACAACGCGATCAGCGCGCTGCCGGAGGCGGCCCGCACGCGCGGGGTCATCACTTACTCCTCGGGCAACCACGCCCAGGCGATCGCCCTGGCGAGCCAGCTGCTCGGAGCGCCCGCCACGATCATCATGCCGGGCGACGCCCCCGCGGCGAAGATCGCCGCCACCCGCGGCTACGGCGCCGAGGTGGTCCTGTACGACCGCTACACCCAGGATCGCGAGGCCCTGGGCCGCGAGATCGCCGAGGCCCGCGGCCTGACGCTGATCCCGCCCTTCAACCATCCCGACGTCATCGCCGGGCAGGGGACGCTGGCGCAGGAGCTGATCGAGACGGTCGGTCCCCTCGACGTGCTGGTGGCCTGCCTCGGCGGCGGCGGCCAGCTCGCGGGCTGCGCCCTCGCCGCCGCAGAGCTGTCACCGGGCTGCCGGGTGATCGGCGTCGAGCCGGACGCGGGCAATGACGGGCAGCGCTCGTTCCGCGAGGGCCGGATCGTCACGATCCCGGTGCCCCGCACCATCGCCGACGGTGCGCAGTCGACGGCGCTGGGCGACCTGACCTTCGCGATCATCCGCGCGCGGGTGTCCGACATCCTCACCGTCACCGACGCGCAGCTCGTCGAGACCATGCGGTTCTTCGCCAGCCGGATGAAGCTCGTGGTCGAGCCGACCGGCTGCCTCGCGGCGGCGGCGGTGCTGAGCGGCCTCGTGGACGTGACGAACAAGCGCGTCGGCGTGGTGATCAGCGGCGGCAACGTCGATCTCGGGACCTTCGCGCGACTGACCGGCGAGGCCGCCTGAGGGCGCTCCCGCGCGGCGAATGCCGGGCCGGTGTGACCGCGCCGCGGTGGACCGGCCCCGGGCCAATGCTTATCTTGTACGCGTCGGAATGCGCGTCCCCGGGCCTTGAACCCGGATGGGCGGGAGGGTGACGATGTCCGCTGGTTTCAAGGTTCTCTCACTGACCGATCGCGCCGCCGATCGGATCAAGGCGATCATGGCGGAGGCCGACCGGCCGATCGCCGGGCTGCGCGTCGGCGTCCGGAACGGCGGTTGCGCCGGGATGTCCTACACGATGGAATATGCCGAGGCGGCCAAGCCCGGAGAGGACGTGGTCGAGGATCGCGGCGTGCGCGTGTTCGTCGATCCGAAGGCGGTGCTGTTCCTGCTCGGCACCGAGATGGACTTCACCACCAACAAGCTGGCCTCGCAGTTCGTGTTCAACAACCCGAACCAGACCTCGGCCTGCGGCTGCGGCGAGTCGGTGGCGATCACGCCGGTCTCGGCTGACCGCCTGCCCGCGCAGGCCTGACCGGTTCGCGCCCGCCGTCCCGGGTGGCGCGTGTCGCCGGACGGCGACACGGCCGGGGCCGGCTCTAGGCCACCTGCATCAGCGACTCGGCGGCGTCGTCCAGGAAGCGGTTCCGGCCGGCGCGCTTCGCCGCGAACATGCACAGGTCGGCCCGCTCCATCAGCGAGGCGGGCGTGTCGCCCGGGCGCAGCACCGCCACGCCCAGCGAGATGGTGACCTTGCCGAGCGACTCGCCGGTCGAGCGCTTGACCAGCTCGCGCCCCATGACGCTGGCGCGGACCGTCTCGGCCACCTGCTTGGCCACCGTCCGGTCGACCCCGGGCAGGATGATGCCGAACTCCTCGCCGCCGAACCGGGCGAGCTGCGCCTGCTTGCCGGCGTTCTCGCGCATCACGATCGCCACGAGTCGCAGGACCTGATCGCCCGTGAGGTGACCGTACAGGTCGTTGAAGCGCTTGAAGAAGTCGATGTCGAGGATGATCAGGCTCATGGGCGTGCTGCGCGCCCGGGCCGTCTCCATCGACGCTTTCAGCGTCTCCTCGAAATGCTTGCGGTTGGCGAGCCCCGTCAGGGCGTCGGTCAGGCTCTCGCGCCGGGTCGCCTCGAGCTTCTCGCGCAAGGTCTCGATCTCGCTGCGGGTCTCGCGCATGCGGGCTTCGAGGATCCGGTTGTTGGCGGCGACCTCCCGTGTCGTGGCGGCCAGGGTCGCGACGATCTCGCCGAACCGCGCCCGGCTCGGGACGCCCTGGGAGAGGTCCTGAGCGACCGCGCGCAGCGACTCGCTGTACTGCGCCGTCGAGCCCAGGGAGAGGTCCAGGATCTCGGTGACGGCCGCGATCTCGCTGAGGACGATGCGGCTGACGTCGTCGGTGGTGCTCGCGAGGCGGCGCCCGTCGAGATAGGTCTCGTGCAGGTCGTCGATGTCGCCCTCGGTGAGGCAGCCGTTCTGCGTGGTGAGACGCTTCACGGCGTCGGCGAGCAGCGGCAGCTCCCCCGAGACGTAGGCGTACCAGACGGCGTAGGCGCGCGGCGTCGCGGAGGGCCCGTAGTCGCGAATCAGGTCGTGGCTGCGCTTCGCCAACGCGAAGCTGCGATCGCGATCCGAATAGGTCTCCTGGCTCATCCGTATCCCGCGGTCCGGGGCGACCGACGCGCCTGCGTCGTTGCCCTGACCCAATATACGGCTGCCTGGTAGCCGGACAGTTAAGCCGGAACAGACGTCTGTTACTTATCCTTCTTCGCCAAGACTGGTCGAAGCAGGAACGCAGGAACGTGCGAGCCGAGGCCGACGGGCGTGTCTCCGTCCGCGTCGATCCGGCGCCCGCGCTCCTCGCGCGCGGGCTCGCCGCCGCGGCCTGACGCGCGGCCCGACGCGCGCGGCTCCGGACGGTTCTCGGGGCGGCTCTCAGAACGGCTCTCGGGACGATCGTCCGGGCGGCTCTCCGCGCGCGCCGCGCCGCGGCCGCCGCGCGACCGGGTCGGACGCTCGCGGCCCCCCTCGGTCTCGCTCGCGCTCCGGGCACTCTTCTCGACGCCGGCCTTGTCGTCGCCCTTGTCGGCACCCTTGTCGCTGCCGCTCTTGTCGCCGCTCCGTCCACCGCTCTTGGCGGAGCGGCCGCCCCGACGCCCGTCGCTCGCGCGGCCGCGGTGGCGCGTCCCGGTATCGCCGGACGCGTCGGCCACGCTGGTCAGGTCGCCGTCCAGCCAGGGGATCGGCTGGCCGATCAGCGCCTCGATGGCGCCGAGGGAGCGCGAGTCGTCGGGGGCGACCAGCGTGTAGGCCGTGCCGCTGCGGCCGGCGCGGCCGGTGCGGCCGATCCGGTGGACGTAATCCTCCGGGTGGTGCGGCACGTCGAAGTTGAAGACGTGGCTGACGGCCGGGATGTCGAGACCGCGCGCCGCCACGTCGCTGGCGACCAGCAGGGCGGTGTCGCCGTTGCGGAACCCGTCGAGGGCCGTCGTGCGGGCGCGCTGGTCCATGTCGCCGTGGAGCGCCGCGGCGTCGAAGCCGTGGCTGACCAGGGACTTCTGCAGCAGCGCGACGTCGCGCTTGCGGTTGCAGAAGATGATCCCGTTCTTCAGCTCGCCCTCGCCGCGGATCAGGGTGCGCAGGCGCTCGCGCTTGGCGTGCCCCTCGGCGCCGGTGGCGACGAGCCGCTGGGTGATCGTGGTCGCCGTAGAGGCGGGCCGGGCCACCTCGACCCGCTGCGGGTTGTGCAGGAACATGTCCGCCAGCCGCTCGATCTCCGGCGGCATGGTCGCCGAGAAGAACAGCGTCTGCCGGGTGAACGGCACCATCTTCACGATGCGCTCGATGTCGGGGATGAACCCCATGTCGAGCATGCGGTCGGCCTCGTCGATGACCAGGAGCTCGACGCCGGTGAGCAGCAGCTTGCCGCGCTCGAAATGGTCGAGCAGGCGGCCGGGCGTCGCGATCAGCACGTCGGTGCCGCGCATCAGCTTGGCGTCCTGATCGGCGAAGGAGACGCCGCCGATGATCAGCGCCACGTTGAGCTTGTGGTTTGTCCCGTAGCGGTCGAAATTCTCGACCACCTGGGCGGCCAGCTCGCGGGTCGGCTCCAGGATCAGCGTGCGCGGCATCCGCGCGCGGGCGCGGCCGTTCTCCAGCAGCGTCAGCATCGGGAGCGTGAAGGCCGCGGTCTTGCCGGTGCCGGTCTGGGCGATCCCGAGGACGTCGCGGCGCGCCAGCACGTGGGGGATGGCCTCGGCCTGGATCGGCGTCGGCTCGGTGTAACCCGCCGCTTCGACGGCGTTCAGGACTTTCTCGCTCAGTCCCAGGTCGGAAAAAGGCATCTGCGTTCAGGAACCGTTGCGCGCCCGGCCGGCGCGAAGGACACCGTCGCGGCAACGGCTGGGAAAGGCTCGCGCGGGGCGCTCGGACGCTCCCGGGGCCGCGGGGCGCATGCTCCCTGTCAGTTAGGGCCTTGGCGCGACTTGTCAATCTCGCAATGGCGACAGTGCCTACCCGCGCACAGGGGATCGGCCGCGCGAAGGGTCGCCGATCAGGGCCGGAGACGGTCGCCCGCGGGCGCGACGCAGGGATCCAGGCGGGTGGTGCGGGCGGATCGGGCCGCCGCGATGGCGCCGGTCGTCTCGGGCTCGGCCATCGGCGCGAGCGCCGCGGTCGCGAGGGCAGTCCCGAGCGTCGGCGCGTCGGGCCGGCTCAGCCGCGCGAGCTGGTAGGCGCCGATCACCGCGACGATCCCGACCAGGCCCGCCACGCGCAGCGTCCAGGGCAGGGGGCCCGCGGACCGCCTCGGCTCGGCGCGCGCCACCCGCGCGGCGGTCGAGCCGGTCCGCGGGCCGGCCTGCGCGCCGGGCGCGGCCTCGCCGGTCCGGCGCTTGCCGAAGGTCGTCCGGCTCCGTTCGTCGGGGCTCTGCATAGACAGCGGTCTCCGCCGGCAGGGGACCGGATTCGGTTTGATGCGCGACAGGGGCTCGGGGACGGGCCCGCGAGCGACGGACCATCGGGCAACAGGGTTAATCGATCGCTTACGAGCGAGAATCATTCTCGTCGAAGTTGTGCCGGAATAAAACGTCCGCCGCCGACGGCGCCTGCAGAGACCACGAGCGATGTCGCCGGCCCCGCGCCGGCCGCCGCCAATATGCGCGGCGCGCAAGGCAGCTAGTCTTCACGGCCTCTGCAGCTCTCCTCGCCCTCGTCGAGCGCGCGAGCGGGCCGTCTGCTGTCGGGCGGGCCCAGCTAGTCTTCATCTTTCGTTGACGGGATGTCCCTAGCCTGAAGAGGCTTGTTGCAGGAAAGCGACAGACCCGCCATCCGAGAGCGCCTAGAAGGCTGCCGGCTCAAGCTAACCCCAGGACCGAACACCACCATGAAGAAGCTTCTCCTCGCATCCACCGTCCTCGCCGGCATGACCGCCGCGGCGTCCGCCGCCGACCTTCCGCGCCGCGCCGCGCCGCCGCCGGTGTTCACGCCGGTGCCGGTGTTCACCTGGACCGGCTTCTACATCGGTGTGAACGCCGGCTACGGCTTCGACGCCAACAGCCGCAACACCACCAGCTACGCCCTGCCCGGCGGCTCGCTGATCAACTCCCCCGGCACCGCCGGCGTCGTCAGCGTCAACAACCGCAACAACAACGACGGCTTCTCGGGCGGCGCCCAGATCGGCTACAACTACCAGTTCACCCCGGGCTCCGGCATCGTGATCGGCTTCGAGGCCGACGCCCAGTACGTCGACTTCGCCCGCCGCGCCAACGCCACCCAGAACTACAGCTTCCTCGGCTTCCCCGGCGTCGCCTTCTCCAACCCGCCCGCCTTCGTCGCCACCAGCGGCAACGGCCTGGACTACTTCGGCACCGTGCGCGGCCGCCTCGGCTACGCCTTCGACCGCACCCTCGTGTACGGCACCGGCGGCTTCGCCTACGGCTCGGGCCAGGACGACCAGAACTTCTCCGGCAACCGCTTCCGCGACAGCTTCCGCACCGGCTGGGCCGCC
>NZ_FNWP01000057.1:0-11467 GCF_900108435.1 Methylobacterium sp. 275MFSha3.1
TCTCGATGATGTCGCCGATCGTCTGGGTCTTCTCCGACAGGCTGACGATGTTGCCCGCCACCGCCTCCGCCTGCTCGCGGATCGCGTCCATGGCCTTGGCGGTGTCGGACACCGCGCGCAGCCCCTGGCGCGAGGTCTGGGCGGTGGCCTGGGCGGTGGCGATCACCTCGGTGGCGCGCTTGGAGATCTGCGCCCCCGAATGGGTGATCTCGTCCACCGTGGCGGCCGTCTCCTGCACGGCGGCGAACTGCTGCTCGACCGAGGCCGCCTGCTCCTGCGCCGAGGCGCGGATCTCGGCCGCGGCCGCGTTCAGGTCCGCCGTCGCCGCCCGGTTCGTCCGAGCCAGGTCCGACAGACCCGAGACCATCGTGTTCAGCGTCGTGCTCAGACGGCCGATCTCGTCGCGCCCGCCCGCCGCCAGCTGGCCGGACAGGTCACCCTCGCCGACGCGGCCGACGAAGGCCATGACCGTCTCGAGCGGCCGCACCACCGCGCGGCTGATCAGCCACGTGATCAGGACCGCCAGCAGCACCGCGGCGGCCAGGGTCAGGTAGATCGAGAGGCGCGAGCGCTCGTAGACCTCCTGCGCGGCACGCTGGCCCAGCGCCATGCCGCCGTCGAGCTGCGAGCGGAGGTTCTTGATCCCCTCGAGGAAGGGTGCCTGCAGCCGCGCGATCTCCGCGTTGCGGGCCTCGACCGCCGCGACGTCCTGCTGGGCGATAGCGGCGAACTGCGCCTCGCCCTGCGCCCTGACCTCGCGGAACGAGCCCTGGACCGCGGTCGCCGCCGCGGCGATGCGGTCCCAGGCCGCGACGCGCTCGGCGGATACGACCTGCGTCCGGTACTGGGTCGCGAGCTGGATCGTCGTGGCGAGCCGGTTCTCGACCTGGGCCGCGGTCTGGCGCCAGGCAGCCAGGGTGTCGCCGGCCTGGGTCGCGCGCCCCTGGGCCTGCATCAGCATCGTGATCACGGCCGTGCGGCGCAGGAGACCGAGGTCGCGCGCGTCGTTCCCGAGATCGTCGAGCTGGCGCAGGATCGTCATATCCCGCCGGACGATCGCGTCGGTCGTGTCGCGCACCGCGCCGATCTGCTCCAGGGCGTAGAGGCCGAGCGCCACCACCACCACCGTGATGGCGAAGAAGCCGAGGAGGATGCGTTTTCCGATCGAGAGCGACACGGGCGGGGATGGCTCCGGTTGGGGCAGGCGGCCCGGTCAGGGCAGCGCGCGGCGCAGGAGGCGGGGGAGGTCGATGACGACGAAGTCGGGACGGCCGTCGCCCGCCGCCCCGGAGGCCGGGGCATAGACCGAGGCGGCCTCGTTGCCCAAGCGATCGGGATCGGCCGCTTCGGCGCCGGCCGCGGCAACCGCGCCAGGGGCCCGGGCGATGCCCAGGACCCGGTCCACCGCGAGGGCGAGGGGCTGGGGGTGGACGCCGCGCAGCACGATCATGTGGCCCGCCGCCGCGTCGGCGTCGGACGCGGGATCCGGCCGGCCGAGGGCCCGGGCGAGGCTGAGCACGCCGACGATCCGCCCGGACAGGGCGACGAGGCCGTCCAGCGCCGGCACCGCCCCGGGCATCGGCGTGGCGGGGCGCGACGGCAGGACCTGGGCGACGGCCGCCAGCGGCACGCCGTAGCGCTCGCCACCGCAGGCGCAGACGAGGTGATCGACGCCCGAATCGGTCGCGGCCGCCGCGGCACCGCGCCGGGCGAGGGCGGCGGCGCGCTCGGCGCGCAGGTCCCGCTCCGGCCGCGGACGGCCGCCCTGTGCACTCGGGCCTGCGCCCATCAGGACCTCCTGCTGCCGGCGCCGCCGAGCGCGGCGCGGGCCGCGGCCGCGCTGGCCGCGATCTCGCCCGCGGAGGCGCCGTCGCCCTCGGGCAGCGCCGTGTCCGGCCCGAGGGCTTGACTCAAGGCGACGGCGTTGTCGAGGGCGCGGAGCGCCTCGTGCGGCCGTCGCAGCGCGATCAGCAGCAGGCCGAGGTGGTAGTGGGCCATCACGAAACCGCGGTCGAGGTAGAGCGCGGCCCGCAGCGCCCGCTCGGCCTCGGCGTCGCGTCCGAGGGTGCGGGCCAGGAGGCCCTCGTAGAAGCGCAGGGCGGTGTCGGTCGGATCGCGGTCGAGGGCGCCCCGCAGCGCCCGCCAGGCCGCTCCGGTCTCGCCGGAATCGGCCAGCGCGCGGATCCGGTCGAGGTCGACGGCGTCCTCCTCTTCCGGCCGGTCCTCCCGGCTCTCGGGCGCTGCGGGAGCCGGACCGGTGCCGGGTGCGGCGACCGGGTCCGGGGCGGGAACGGCCGCGGCGTCGGCCTCTGCAGCCCCGGACTGGCCCGGGTCAGGATCCGCCGGGGGCGGCTCCGTCGCCTGTCGCGCCGGAGGGACGGGGTTCGGCGCGGGCGCACCGGACAGGTCGACCGGCGGCGCGACCGGCGGCGCCTCGGCGCGCGGTCGGTAGGCCACGGTCCCGGGCAGGCTGACGGCGTCGAGGAAGCTCGCGAAGGCGGGACTCGGCTCGGCGTGGCCGAGGAGCAGCCAGCCCTCCGGCCGCAACCTTCGGCCGAGCCCGCGCACCACCGCGGCGACCGTCCGGGCATCGAAGTAGATCAGCACGTTCCGGCAAAGGATCAGGTCGAAGGGCTCGCCCTGCGGCGGCCCCGGCTCGACGAGGCTCAGCAGGTTGCCGCGCTCGAACCGGACCGGACCGCGGTATTCGGGCCGGAGGGCGTAGCCGCCCTCGCGCCGGATGCCCGGCGCGGGCGGCAGCCGGGTGAAGTAGCGGAGCCGGTCCTCCGGCGGCATGGTCCGGAGCGCCCAGCGGCCGTACTCGGCGGCGCGGGCCGTGGCGAGCGCCTCGACGCTGATGTCGGTGCCGAGGATCGCCACCCGCCACTCGGGCAGGGCGTCGCCGAGCAGCTCGTGCACCAGGATCGCCAGGGAATAGGCCTCGGCCCCGGTGGAGCAGCCCGCGCTCCAGATCCGCAGGACGCGCTCGGACGCCCGTGCCGCGATCAGCGCCGGCAGGATCGTCGCGCGCAGCGCGCTGAACTGCTCGGCGTAGCGGAAGAAGAACGTCTCGCCGACGGTGATCTCAGCTTCCAGCCGGGCCCATTCCGCCTCGCCTTCCGCGCCGCTCGACAGGAGGGCCGCGTAGGCGGCGCAATCGGCCACGGCGGCGGCGCGGAACCGGCGGTGCAGCCGCTCGATCAGCAGCTCGTCCTTGTCGGTGTAGTAGTGGTGGCCGGTGCGCGCGATGATCCGCGCCTTGAGCGGCGCGTAGGCGGGATCGGCACTCAGGTCGGGACGGGGATTCCCCGGTCGGGCCATCGCGCGGTCAGACGGCGTGCGGCAGCGCGGCGAGACGTTCGGCGGCGGCCCGCGCCAGGGCGTCGACGCGGACCCGTTCCTGCACGGTCAGGAGGCGCTCCGGCGCCAGCGCGTGGACGAGCCGCTCGCCGAGGACCAGCTCGGCGGCGACGCAGCCGTTGAGCGTGTCGGCCGCCTCGGCCGGCCGGATCGCGGAATCCGGGACGGTCGCGAGGTCCGCCACGCGATCGACGAGGTACGCGACGGCCTCGCCCTGCATCAGCGCGAGATGGGCGTAGAGACCGGGCGTCGCGCCGGCCGGGCGCAGGCCGAGCAGCGCCGCGAGGTCGACGACCGGGACCGGCGTGCCGCCGAGATTGAGGAATCCGGTGAGCCAGCTGCCGGAAGCGGGCGGCGCGTGCAGATCCGGCAGCGGCAGGATCTCGGCGACCGCGCCGCGGGGCAGGGCGCAGGCCGTGCCTGCGACATCCAGCAGGAGATAGGCCGAACCGCTGCTGGCCACCGCCACCCGCTCCCCTGTTGCTCGGTCGCGGCCGGGCCGGGACGGGTCGCGACATAGGCCGAGTTAACGCTGCCGGCAATTGTGCGCCGCACCGGCACGATGACGCGGAACCAAGTCTCGCCTAAGCCGCTTATTTTCCGACGCAGCGGCAACGCGCCTGAAGAGGCGCGTGCTTTGCCTGCGCCGGTCTACGCCAGGGATTGACGATGAGGAAACTTCTGTTGGCCGCCGCGTCGCTGACGCTCCTCGCGGGCTCCGCCTACGCCCAGGGCAACTCGCCCTACAATGCCTCGGGCGCGCAGGCCGGCGGCCCGCGCGGCGGCCTGGAGCGCGCCGGCGAGGCGGCCGCGATGGAGCAGGGAGCCGCTCCGGCCGCGCGTCCGATGATGCGCAAGCGCATGAAGCACAAGCGGATGAAGCATCATCGCCGGATGCGCCACCACATGTGAGTGGCGAACACCGGGACGCGCCGCAGGCGTCGTCCGGGTGGCTCGGCCTGTCGCACCCGCGGCAGGCCTTTTTTATGCCCGGTCGCAGGCGAAGTGCCGGTCGTGCGGGCCTGAAGCATAGTGCAGTCCGGTCGACGCGTGGCGTCCGACTGTTGCCGGCCGGCGCGGCGCGGTCCAGAGTTGTGCGAAAGCCGCGACGCCCGAACATGTTCGCAAACGAACATCGTCCGGCAATCAGTACAGCGGTGCGACGGCCTCACGAAGGCGAGGGAGTATCGATGTCACGACCGCTCGACCGGAGATCCGACGACAGGATCGAGGCGACCGGTGTCGAGGGGCGGCGCAGCGCGATCGTCGCCTCGGTCCGCCAGCGCGGCTTCGTGACGATCGAGGCCCTGGCAGCGCAGTTCGGCGTCACCGTCCAGACGATCCGGCGCGACCTCAACGAGCTGAGCGCCGAGGGGCGGCTGGAGCGCTACCGCGGCGGCGGCGGTCTGCCCTCCAGCGTCGAGAACATCGATTACGCCGACCGGCGGGTGACCCTGCTGCCGGAGAAGAGCCGGATCGGCCGCCTCGCGGCGAGCCGTATCCCGTCGCACTGCTCGGTCTTCATCAACATCGGCACGACACCGGAGGCCGTCGCGCGCGAGCTGACCCGACACGACGATCTCAGCATCATCACCAACAACCTCAACGTGGCGATCTCGCTCGCCGAGACGACCGAGTTCCGCATCGTCGTGGCGGGCGGCACCGTGCGGAACCGCGACGGCGCGGTGCTGGGTCAGCTCACCTGCGACACGCTCAGCCAGTTCCGGGTCGACGTGGCGGTGATCGGCATCAGCGGCATCGACGGCGACGGGGCGCTCCTCGACTACGATTACGAGGAGGTGCGGGCGACCCAGACCATCCTGGCCCATGCCCGGAAAACCTTCCTGGTGGCCGACCACACCAAGTTCACGCGGCGGCCCATGGTCCAGGTCGGGCGCCTGGAGCAGGTCGACACCTTCTTCACCGACCGGGCGCCACCGGCCGAGATCGTCGCGCTCATGGAGCGTCTGGGCGTCAACTTGGCGGTCGCCGACAGCGCGGACGAACCGTAACGAACATCGATTTTTCGCTTGCGAAAGCCGACCGCCGCGTCAATATAGTGCCGAAACGCCACCAAGGCGGCCCAGGAGGAACCATGGCGGCTGCACCGCGACAGCGCGAGCCGTCCGACGCCTACGATCTCCTGATCATCGGCGGCGGCATCAACGGCACGGGCATCGCCCGGGACGCGGCCGGCCGGGGTCTGTCGGTCCTGCTGGCCGAGCGCGGTGACTTGGCCGGCTTCACCTCCTCGTCGTCGACGAAGCTGATCCACGGCGGCCTGCGCTACCTTGAATACTACGAGTTCCGCCTCGTGCGTGAGGCGCTCGCCGAGCGCGAGCGGCTGCTGCGGCTCGCCCCGCACGTGATCTGGCCCCTGCGCTTCGTCCTGCCCCACGACGAGGGCCTGCGCCCGGCCTGGATGCTGCGGCTCGGCCTGTTTCTCTACGATCACCTCGCGCGGCTGCGCACGCTCCCGGGCTCGCACGGGGTCGACCTGCGCAGCTCCGCCTACGGGGCGCCGCTGCAGCGGCGCCTGACGCGCGGCTTCGTCTATTCCGACTGCTGGGTCGAGGACAGCCGCCTCGTGGTGCTCAACGCCATGGACGCCCGCGAGCGCGGCGCCACGGTGATGACCCGCACCGGCGTCGTCTCGGCCCGGCGCGAGGGTGACGGCTGGGTCGCGACGCTGCGCGACGAGCGCGGCGGCACCGAGCGGACGATCCGCGCGAAGGCCGTCGTCAACGCCGCCGGCCCGTGGGTCAGCGAGACGCTCGGCGGCACGCTCGGCATCAACAGCCGCGCGGCGGTGCGGCTGATCAAGGGCAGCCACATCGTGGTCAAGCGCCTGTTCGCGGGCGATCAGGCCTACATCCTGCAGCAGCCCGACAAGCGCATCATCTTCGCGATCCCCTACGAGCGCGACTTCACGCTGATCGGCACCACCGACGTGCCCTATGACGGCGAGCCCGGCCCGGTCTCGATCTCCGAGAGCGAGACCGACTACCTCTGCGGCTGCATCAACCGCTCCTTCGACACGACGATCACCCCGGCCGACGTGGTCTGGAGCTACTCGGGCGTGCGCCCGCTCTACGACGACGCGGCCGAGAACGCCTCGGCCGTAACCCGCGACTACGTCCTCGACGTGGAGGACCAGGGCGGGGCGGCTGCGGTGCTGTCGGTCTTCGGCGGCAAGATCACGACCTACCGGCGGCTCGCCGAGCACGCGCTGGAGAAGCTGAAGCCGTACTTCCCGCACCTCGGGAAGTCCTGGACCGGCGACGCGGTCCTGCCGGGCGGCGCCATGAAGGACGCCGACTTCGACCAGTTCCTCGCCAAGCTGCGGGCCGAGACGCCGTTCCTGCCGGAGGAGACCGCCCGCCGCCTCGCCCGCGCCTACGGCACCCGGGCCCGGGACATCGTCGGTACGGCGCAGTCCCTGGCGGATCTCGGCGAGGCCTTCGACGGCGGCCTCACGGCGGCCGAGGTCGACTACCTGCGGACCGAGGAGTGGGCGGTCACCGCCGACGACATCCTGTGGCGGCGCTCCAAGCTCGGCCTGCGCACCGGCGCGGAGAGCGCCGCGCGCCTCGCCGCCTACCTCGACCGCAGGGCCGAGGCCGCCTGACGCTTTCGAACCCGATCCGGCGACAGACCGGTCGGGCCATCTAGGGGAGGGAACGATGAGCCGTTACGTCGGGGCCATCGACCAGGGCACAACCAGCAGCCGCTTCATCGTGTTCGACCGGGAGGGCAGCGTGATCGCGCTCGCCCAGGCCGAGCACGCGCAGATCTACCCGGCTCCCGGCCACGTCGAGCACGACGCCACGGAGATCTGGACGAAGACCCAGAGCGTGATGCGCGAGGCCCTGGAGAAGGGCGGGCTCCAGCCCTCCGACCTCGCGGCGGTCGGCATCACCAACCAGCGCGAGACCACGCTGATCTGGGACCGGACGACCGGCAAGCCCCTGCACAACGCCCTGGTCTGGCAGGACACCCGCAACGACCGGCTGGTGGGCGAGTTCGCCCGCGACGGCGGCCGCGACCGGTTCCGCGATCTCACCGGCCTGCCGCTGGCGAGCTACTTCTCCGGCCTCAAGCTGCGCTGGCTGCTCGACCACGTCGAGGGCGCCCGGCAGAAGGCCGAGGCCGGGGACGTGCTGTTCGGCAACATCGACACGTGGCTCGTCTGGAACCTGACCGGCGGCACCGAGGGCGGCCTCCACGTCACCGACGTGACCAACGCCAGCCGCACGCAGCTCATGTCGCTGAAGACCCTCGACTGGGACGAGGGCATGCTGTCGACCTTCGGCATCCCGCGGGCGATGCTGCCGAAGATCGTCTCGTCGAGCGAGGTCTACGGCGAGACCAAGGCTCCGTTCGCGGGCGTGCCGATCGCCGGCATCCTGGGCGACCAGCAGGCGGCCCTGTTCGGCCAGACCTGCTTCGCGCCGGGCGAGGCCAAGAACACCTACGGCACCGGCTGCTTCGCGCTGATGAACACCGGCGAGGAGCCGGTCCCGTCGAAGGCCGGCCTCGTCACCACGCTGGCCTACCGCCTCGACGGCCAGAAGCCAGCCTACGCGCTGGAGGGCTCGATCGCCATCACGGGCGCCCTGGTGCAGTGGCTGCGCGACAACCTGCACATGATCAAGGATTCCGCCGAGGTCGAGACGCTCGCCACGACGGTCGAGGACAACGGCGGCGTCTACTTCGTGCCGGCCTTCTCGGGCCTCTACGCGCCGCACTGGAACGAGGGCGCCCGCGGCCTGATCATCGGCCTGACCCGCTACGTCAACCGCGGCCACATCGCCCGCTCGGTGCTGGAGGCGACCGCCTTCCAGACCCGCGAGGTGCTGCAGGCCATGGCCAAGGATTCGGGCATCCCCGTCAAGGAGTTGCGGGCCGACGGCGGCATGGTCGCCAACAACACCCTGATGCAGTTCCAGTCCGACCTGCTCGACGTGCCGGTGGTGCGCCCGAAGGTGGCCGAGACCACGGCGCTCGGCGCCGCCTACGCGGCGGGTCTCGCGGTCGGCTACTGGAAGGGCCTCGACGACCTCAAGCGCAACTGGGGCGTCGACAAGCGCTGGACGCCGAAGATGGATGCCGGCCAGCGCGAGAAGATCGCCGCCGCCTGGAGCCGGGCGGTGCAGCGCTCCTTCGACTGGAAGACCGACGAGGATTGAGACGGGCTCGGGGCGCACACGCCCCGCGCAGTCCCACTCGCGCCCGCATCCGGAGCCGCTGCGCGGCGGCCTCGAAGGAGGGCACCAGATCGCCGCGGGATCCCCGGAGGCCTTCGAAGAGGCCTCCGGGGCGCTCCGGTACCGCAGGAGAGGGCGCCGCCCCGGACCTGCGTAACCATTCGGTGACCGCCACCGGCGTTCACGCGCTCGCCAAAGCTTTGAACTTTCACAAAAAGCAGCGAACGGGGGAGACGAGACGATGACATCACCCTTCCTGGGCGAATTCCTGGGCACGATGACCCTGATCGTGCTCGGCGACGGCGTCGTGGCCGGCGCCCTGCTCAAGCATTCCAAGGGCGAGAATGCCGGCTGGATCGCCATCACGGCGGGCTGGGCCTTCGCGGTCCTCGCGGGCGTCTTCGTGGCCAACGCCACCGGCAGCGCCGACGCCCACATCAACCCGGCCGTCACCGTGGCGGGCGCGGTCAGTTCCGGCGATTTCAGCAAGATCCCCGTCTATATCCCGGCCCAGATGCTCGGCGCCTTCGTGGGCGCCGTGCTGGTCTGGCTCCACTACCTGCCGCACTGGGGCGCGACCCAGGATCCCGGCCTCAAGCTCGCCTGCTTCTGCACCGGCCCGGCGATCCGCGACGCGAAGGCCAACTGGATCTCCGAGATCATCGCGACCTTCTTCCTGATCCTGACGATCTCCGCCCTCGTGACCACCACCCTGGGCTCGGCCGGCGCGATCCCGCGGGCCGTCGCGCCCTACATGGTCGGCATGCTGGTCTGGGGCATCGGCCTGTCGCTCGGCGGCACCACCGGCTACGCCATCAATCCGGCCCGCGACCTCGGGCCGCGCGTCGCCCACGCGGTGCTGCCGATCGCCGGCAAGGGCAGCTCCGACTGGGGCTACGCGCTGATCCCGGTGGCCGCGCCCCTGGTCGGGGCGGTGCTGGCCGGGCTCTTCGTCCGGGCGCTGGGGATCTGACGGAACGGCCGCACCCTCAACCACCGCGGGGCGGCCCGGCGTCGCGGCGGTTTGCGGCGCGCGGCCTTGGGCCTTAAGTCAGGGCGATCCCGACCGCGCCCCTGGGGCGCTTGCCCGCGGTGTGCCCCCGACCCATGGCCGTCGTCCTCGACACCCTGAAGAACGATCCGCGGCCGGTCCGCCTGCGCCACCCCGAGAAGGCGCACCGGCCCGACCAGCCCGTCCAGGCCAAGAAGCCGGACTGGATCCGCGTGAAGGCGCCCGGCTCCAGGGCCTGGTCCGAGACGCAGAAGATCGTGCGCGAGCACGGTCTGGTCACGGTCTGCGAGGAGGCGGGCTGCCCGAATATCGGCGAGTGCTGGGAGAAGCGGCACGCCACCTTCATGATCATGGGCGACACCTGCACGCGGGCCTGCGCCTTCTGCAACGTGCGCACCGGCCTGCCCGACGCCCTCGACCTGGGCGAGCCGGACAAGATCGCCGATTCGGTGGCCAAGCTCGGCCTGCACCACGTGGTCATCACCTCGGTGGACCGGGACGACCTGAAGGACGGCGGCGCCGAGCACTTCGCCCGGACCATCGCGGCCATCCGGCTCGCGAGTCCCGGCACGACCGTCGAGATCCTGACGCCCGACTTCCTGCGCAAGGACGGGGCGCTGGAGGTCGTGGTCGCCGCCAAGCCCGACGTGTTCAATCACAACCTGGAAACGGTGCCGGCCAAGTACCTCACGGTGCGGCCGGGTGCCCGCTACTTCCACTCGGTGCGCCTGCTGCAGCGGGTGAAGGAGCTCGACCCGACGATCTTCACCAAGTCCGGCATCATGGTCGGGCTCGGCGAGGAGCGGAACGAGGTGCTCCAGCTCATGGACGACCTGCGCTCGGCCGACGTCGACTTCCTCACCGTCGGCCAGTACCTGCAGCCGTCGAAGAAGCACCACGAGGTCGTGCGCTTCGTCCCCCCGGACGAGTTCAAGGCCTACGAGACCACCGCCTACGCCAAGGGTTTCCTGCTGGTCTCGGCCACGCCGCTCACGCGCTCGTCGCACCATGCGGGCGAGGACTTCGCGCGTTTGCAGGCGGCGCGCCTGGCCAAACTGTCGCCCGCGCTCTCGGCCTGAGGATATCCGAAGACCATGCCGTCCTTCCGGGTCACCCGCGCGGTGAAGCACACGCCGCAGCAGATGTACGACCTCGTCGCCGACGTGGAGCGCTACCCAGAGTTCCTGCCGCTCTGCGAATCCCTGCGGGTGATCCGCCGGCAGGACATGCCCGAGGGCGGGCAGGTGCTGATCGCCGAGATGGGCGTCGGCTACAAGGCGATCCGCGAGCGCTTCACCACCCGGGTCACCCTCGATCCGGCGGGTCTCAAGATCGTCGCCGAGTACATCGACGGCCCGTTCCGGCACTTGGAGAACCGCTGGCTGTTCAAGGACGGCCCCGACGGCGGCTGCAACGTCGACTTCTTCATCACCTACGAGTTCAAGAGCCGCACCCTGGGGCTCCTCATGGGCACGATGTTCGACCGCGCCTTCCGCAAGTTCACCGACGCCTTCGAGGGGCGGGCGAACCGGATGTACGGGGCGCGGGCTTAGGTAGGGGACTCATTCAGGTCCATGCGATGACAGAGGAAACTAGCGCGACGGCTGCGAGATAGTTGCAGGCTAGGCGATCGTAGCGGGTCGCGACGCGCCGCCAGTTTTTGAGGTGGCCGAACAGCCGCTCGATCCGATTGCGCCGCCGGTAGGCGACCCGGCTGTGCTTATAGGGTACCGTCCGGGTGGCCGTGGATGGGATGGTGGCGATCACCCGGTGGCTCTTCAGCCAATCTCTCAAGCTCTGTGCGTCGTAGGCCTTGTCGGCGATCAGACGCTTGGGCGGCACCACAGCGCACAGCAGGGGCAGCGCCATGGTGATGTCGGCCACGTTG
>NZ_FNWP01000039.1:0-27771 GCF_900108435.1 Methylobacterium sp. 275MFSha3.1
GCACGAACTGCAGTGCGCGCTCGCTGTCGTGCCCCCCAGCCTGACGCATCAGGCGGCGCCACGTGAACAGCTGCGAGGCGCTCAGTCCATGTCGGCGTGCCACCGCGCTGATCGAGATGCCCGGCCCATCGCTCTCGGCGACGATGGCGGCCTTCTCCTCATTCGACCACGTCCGGCGCCGGCCGGCCCCGGTGAACAGCTCCAGGCGCCGGATCGGCTCCGACATAGCCATACGCCCTGACATCGACATGTGACGGAGCTCCCAATCCGCTCCGTATGTCGCCTTCACACCGCCTGCCGGAAGGTGCCGCCCAGACGACGCTTACCCTGGACCTCAACGTCGGCGTCCTTCACGGCCAGGTCGTCCGAGATGCGTGTGAGCCCGATCGGCAGGGGAAAGCGAGGTCACCGCGGGCTGCTTTTGCGAAGGCCCGCGGTCAGGCGAGAGCGGATGGTGCGCAGTTCGGGTTCCGAGATCGTGCCCTTGAGCCCCAGCAGCAGACGGCCGTTGGCCGAGCCCGGATCGTAGACGCCGTCGCGGTGTACGCCTCCGGTGAGAGCCGCCTTGTGAGACGGGGCTTCGTGCCCGACGTCTGACCTTAATGCTGGCGTTAAGGTCATCGGATCAAGGCGATGCGGGTCGAGGTTCTTGCCGGGGTCGAGCGCCGGCGGCGCTGGAGTTTCGAGGAGAAGGCGCGGATCGTCGAGGCGTCCTACGCGGCCAACACGTCCGTGAGTGTGCTCGCGCGCCGCTATGGGATCGCGCTCGGATTGCTGTTCACGTGGCGGCGGCAAGCCCGCGAAGGCCGGCTCGGCGGGGCCGAACAGGTGCCGGTGTTCGTGCCCGTGGTGACAAAACCTGAGCCGGCCCCTGACCCCTGCCCGCCAACCCTGCCGGCATCGGCCGCTGCAGACGAGCATCCGCGTCGCCGCCGCCGGGCCGGTGTGATCGAGATCGATCTCGGCGGTGACCGGCGTCTCAAGGTCGATCGCGACGTCGACGCCGAGGCGCTGCGCCGAGTGCTGTCGGTTCTGGAGGGGCGATGATCCCCGTCCCCACCGGCGTGCGGGTCTGGCTCGCGACCGGCCACACCGACATGCGCAAGGGCTTCCCCGGCCTCGCGCTGCAGGTGCAGGAGGTGCTCCGGCGCGATCCGCTGAACGGGCATCTGTTCTGCTTCCGCGGTAAGCATGCGGCCTGGGCCGCAGGCGTTCCGGTCGCGGTAGATTGGCTGCGTCAGGCGGCGTCGGCGACGAGCTGAGAAGCGTCAGGTTGCGGCCAGTTCCACGGCAGCAAGGCATCGAGGTCGCGGGCGGGGTGTTCGTTGATGCGCGCGAGCACATCGGCCAGCCACGCTTGCGGGTCGACGCCGTTGAGGCGCGCGGTCTGGATCAGGGTGTACATCACCGCCGCGCGCTCGGCGCCGCGCACCGACCCGGCAAACAGCCAGGCTTTCCTGCCCAGCGCGATGCCGCGCAGTGCTCGTTCCGCCGCGTTGTTGGTCAGGCAGATCCGCCCGTCGTGGACAACGCGCTCGAAGGCCGGCCAGCGCTTGAGCATGTAGTCCATCGCTTTGGCCACCTCGGCATGGCGCGAGAGCCTGGCCCGCTCGGTCCGCATCCAGGTCTCCAACTCGGCAACCAGCGGGGCGAGGCGCTCCTGCCGGGCCATGAGACGGGCGGCAGTCTCAAGGCCATTGATCTGCCGCTCGACGGCAAAGATCGCGTCGATACGCTCGACCGCTACCAGTGCGAGCGGGGCCAGCACCGGCAACCGGCCGCGTGCCTTGGCGGCGACGTCGGCGAGCACGAAGAATCTGCGGCGTGCATGTGCCCAGCACGCCGCCTCGACGAGCGGCCCTGGACGGCGCGCGGGGTCGTAGAGCCGGTTGAACCCGGCAAAGGCGTCGGCCTGCAGCACACCGGAGAAGCCATCGAGGTGACGCTCGGCATGCTCGCCTAGCAGGCTGTTGAAGAAGTCCGTGGCGTGGCCGAGCGGGGCATGATTCACTCCTTCCTAGAAGCGCTTGGGGAAGGCGGATGCGGGGTTCGGATCAGCGTTCGGGGACGTTGTTCTCCTATGTGGACTTGGAGGCTCGGATCCGACCCGACCACCCCCTGCGCACGATCCGGCAGCTCACGGACGTGGCGCTCGCAGCGCTGAGCGGGGACTTCTCCGTGCTCTATGCGGCCCGGATGGGTCGCCCGTCGATCCCGCCTGAGATGCTGCTGCGGGCGATGCTCCTGCAGGCGTTCTACTCGATCCGCTCGGAGCGGCAGTTGATGGAGCGGCTGGAGTTCGACCTGTTGTTCCGCTGGTTCGTGGGGCTGGGTGTCGACGATCCGGCCTGGGATCATTCGAGCTTCAGCAAGAACCGGGACCGGCTGCTGGCCGGCGAGATCGCCGCCAAGTTCCTGGCAGCCGTGCTCGCCCAGCCCCGGGTGAAGCGGCCCCTGTCCAGCGACCACTTCAGCGTCGACGGCACGCTGATCGAAGCCTGGGCCTCGATGAAGAGCGTCAAGCCCAGGGATCAAAACGGGGACCAAGCTCCACCACCCGCCGGCGGACGTAACGCCGAGGTCGACTTCAAGGGTCAGAAGCGTTCGAACGAAACGCACGCGAGCACCACCGACCCCGAAGCCAGGCTCTACCGCAAGGGCCCGGGCATGGAGGCCAAGCTCTGCTTCATCGGCCATGCCCTGATGGAGAACCGCTCGGCCCTGATCGTGGACACCTGCCTGACGTCCGCAGACGGCCACGCCGAGCGCATCGCCGCGCTGGCGATGATCGAGCCGAGGGCGGACCGCCCCAAGGCCATCTCCGTGGGTGCTGACAAGGCCTATGACGCGGAGGACTTCGTCAACGAGCTGAGATCGATGAACGTGCGAGCGCACGTGGCCCAGAACACCAGCGGCCGCCGCTCGTCCATCGATCGACGAACCACTCGCCATGTCGGCTATGGCATGAGCCAGAAGATCCGCAAGCGCATCGAGGAGGGCTTTGGCTGGATCAAGACGGTGGGTGGCCAGCGGAAAACCCGCTTCAGAGGCCGCGACAGGGTCGGGTGGGCCTTCGCCTTCACCGCGGCGGCCTACAACTTGGTTCGCCTGCCCAAGCTGCTCGGAGCTCTGGCTTGAGCGTCCTGGGCAAGTGGCGGATCGTCGAGCTGCCGGGCTACGCGGACGACTATGCCGACATGGTCGAGCCAGCCTACATCCTCTTTGAGGCAACCGGCGGCGAGTTCGCCTTCGGATGCGTCACCGGGGCCTTCGCCGGTGGTGGTGACCACGCTGCCGTCAAGTTCGACTGGAACGGGAACGACGAGATGGACGAGGCCTGCGGCTCCGGATGGGCCGCGCTTCAGGCCGACGGCTCGCTTCGGGGCGAAATCGGCTTCCACGCCGGCGACGACATCCCCTTCATCGCTCGCCGCTGGCCGAGTTCTTCAACAGCCTGCTAAGCGATCGGGCGAGAACTGGAACAGCGCCGCCGGCGGGTCGCGGCCGCCGAACGGCCGGTCGTCGCGGACGTACACCCAGGCCCGCCCGGTCGCCGTCTTGCCCTTGGCCAGGATCGGCACCGGCGTGTCGTCGGCATGCATACGAGCACCGGCCAGCACGTGAGTGCGGATCCGCTCGACCAGCGGCCGCAGCAGGCCCGCGCAGCCGCCGACCTGATCGGCCAGGGTCGAGAGTACGATCCCGCACGCCCGCAAGGCGCGATCCGCCCGGCGCTCTGCTGGGCTCATGCCCGCCGCGGGTTCTTCGTCCTCGCCGACGTGGCGGCCGGGGCGCGGCGAGGCCGGAAGGCGGCGGCGATCTCGCCGATCGCCCTGGAGGCGGTCCGTCGGATCGACGAGCTGTTTGCGGTCGAGCGCGGGATCAACGGACGCTCGGCCGACGAACGTCTGCAGGTGCGTCGTACCGAGACCGCTTCGCTCGTGGCCGACCTGGAGACGTGGCTGCGCGAACAACGCTCACGCCTGTCGCGCTCCTCGGCCGTGGCCGAGCCGATCGACTATCTGCTGCGGCGTTGGCCTGCCTTCACGCACTTCCTCGAAGATGGAAGGGTCTGCCTGACCAACAACGCCGCCGAACGGGCTCTGAGAGGCTTTGCCCTGGGCAGAAAAGCCTGGCTGTTTGCCGGCTCGGAGCGGGGCGCTGATCGGGCAGCCGCGATGGCGACGCTGATCGTGACGGCCAAGCTCAACGCCATCGATCCGCAGGCTTGGCTCGCCGATGTTCTCACCCGCATCGCCGATCACCCCGCCCCTCGGCTGCACGAACTTCTGCCGTGGCATTGGCGGTCAGCGACCGCCCCGCTTGCCGAGGCTGCCTGAGCATTCTCGCCAGCCAGCCTCGACCCGGACGAAACGATCGGGCCGCGACGGAAGGGAGCCGATGCAGCGCAATAAGGTGAGCACCGTGTTCACGCTGGCCAGGGTCGCCGTTGACCTCGGACAGGATGAAGACGCCCTGTTCGACATCATCGTCGACATGGAACCCGAGGACGGCCTGATCTGGGTCCACGGCTCCGGCGACGAGGCGTACCCAGCGTTTACCAACGATGGGATCGACGAGCTGAAGGAGCGGATCGCCGCCCATACGGCAGAAAGTGATCTGCTCCCGAGGAAACCGTAGCTCCCGCGTCCTTCGCCGGATGGATACGTCGCGGTCGGCGATGAGGCATTTCCGGACGGCGCAGATATCCAGGAGCGGGTACCAGTCCGTGCAATTGCGGGCGAGCCGCGTCACGTCGACCGAGAGGATCAGGCCGACCTCGCTCAGGCTGACGCGCGCTGTCAGTTCCTTGAAGCCGCGGCGATGGGTGGTGGAGGCGCCACTCAGGCCGAGGTCGGCATCGATGACGTCAACGTTGGCCTCGCGCTATCCGAGATCCCGGGCGCGCTGCGTCAGCGCATACTGGAGACGCAGGCTTTCCTGGTTGCTGACGATCTGGGCGGGTGTCGACTGCCGGATGTAGACGACCGCTTTGCGCGCCAGATGCGTCGGCTGGACCAGCTCGGACTTCATGGCGTGTCTCCGCCAGGACCGCGGCGATCTCGTCGATGATCTGCCGCCGTAGCGCTGCTGGCAGCATCCACTGCACGGATGGGCACGATTTGGTCGCCGACCTCGTCGGCTGTCGCCAGCAGAGCGTCGGGCAGATGCGGCTGCGCGCCGAGCAGGTGGCACTCGGCGTGATGGAGCGGATAACCGAGCGCTTCGACTGGTCGGCGTGGCAGGTTGAGGTCTACGACCCGAAGGGCCGGCGGGTGTGGATCCAGGCCTTTACCGACGTCGATGCCGATTTGCAGGCCCCGTGAGAGGAGGAGACGACGATGGCGCTGAAAACCACCTACCTTGTGCAGCCGTTCGAGCTGCACCGGAAGCGCTTACGGCCGGCGCGCCAGGAGCCAGCGCAGACCGAGTTCGGCGCATGCAAGAAGGCGGAGGCGCTATCAGCGCGGATGCCGGGCGCGGCGGCGCTTAAGATCGTGGCCGATGATGAAACTGGCGAGTTGGAGGGCGTGACGATCCTCGGCCGGTGGGGCGAGATCCCGGACGATTTCGCCGAGAGCCTGCAGGGCGGCTGACGCTCAGCCCTTTGCGGCGAAGTCCCAGATCGGGATCCCCGGCGCCTGGCCCTTCAAGAAGCAATAGCCCGAGGGCTAAGCGAAGGCGACGCGATCGGCATGGACCGCACCGGTGTCGAGCATTAACACCCCGCAGGAATCCACACGAAGGGTGCCGGTCTGCGGATGCACGCCGAATAGATCGGCCGCCGACCAGCCGAGCCGATATGCCTCCGCGCCGAACTGGTCGATGAAAGCCAGCGCGTTCGCGCGGATCGCTGCCCACTTCGCTGGCGCGAGATAGCGGCACCAAGAGGCGTGCTCGGACAGGCGCTCGATCTGCTCGCGCCAAGAGGCCACGGCGGAAGCGAGGCTGGCTGACATGCCGGCGCGATACCGCGCAGCCCTTAATGAAGTGCGTCGCACCCAGCGACATCCGAGGGAGTGATGCGCCGCGGATGGCCGCCGGCTGGGCAGATAGGATTGCCAACGGCGACGCGTTAAGACAAATCACCCGCGCCTCGCGACACAATCCCTCGTGCAGCCCGGTCGGAGGTTCGGTCGCGCGGAAGTGCTTGAGCAGCTAGTGCAATTTCCTGGTGCTGAGATACGAGTAGCGCCAACGCCTCCACCGCAAAGGCCAACATATATGTCTGATGCTAGCAAGAAGGCCCAAGATCCCTTCACCGCGGTTGGGCTTCTAGACGACGCGATAAAGCTCCGTCTGCGGGCTCTATCGCACGCATTTATGTTGCTGTTCGGCGAAACGATCGAGATGTTGCGACCAAAGGGCGCCATCGATTCAGATTATATTGGAAAATTATTCGACCGCCTCGATCAGCACATCATGAGATACCTCGAAAAAAGATCGACCGAAACAGTATCTAGTCTCGCAAACATTACAATCACGCTTAGAAAAATATACAATCCAACAGTAAACAAACCATCAAATTGACACACCATAACACCTTCTATTTAACTGGTAGCCACGATCAGAGAGCTTCACTGAGTTACCATGAAGACGCCATTTTTTAATCCGCCGGCTACTTGTCAGATACCCAATCTGGCGGGGAAATGGGAGGCCCTGTTCGGCAAGAAGCGGGACGGAGTCTTTGTAGAAGTTGGAGCCTACGACGGGGAGAGCTTCTCGAACACCTCCTTCCTCGCGGACGTTGGGTGGACAGGCTTGTACATAGAGCCAATCGCTGAGTACGCCCAGAAATGCCGGGAACGGCACGCCCGCAACGAGAATGTAAGGGTTGCGGAGGTTGCGATCTCCAACAAGCCCGGACAACAGCAAATCCACCTCGGCGGCACTCTGACCACTCTGTCCGGCGAGCAAGTAGCAGACTACGACGAGATAGGTTGGGCCAAAGGCATTCATCAAGGCGAGAAGCGCTTTATCGACGTTCAGACTCTCGACGCGACCTTGCGGAATAATGAAATTTCCACGGGCTTTGATCTGCTCGTGATCGATGTCGAAGGCTTTGAGCGAGAGGTGCTCGAAGGATTCGCGGTGGAAGAATTTATGCCGACCGTAATCGTTGCCGAGCTGGAAGACGATCACGCTGACTTCCGGAACAACGAGCGCGTCACGGAAGCAGCTCGTTATATTCGAGGTCGACTCGCTCGCGCTGGTTATGTGGAATACTATAGAGACGTCATCAACACTATCTTTGTGTTAGCTTCGAAGTACCAGAATTTACCGAAAGAAATTAGGTACTTCGAGCCTCTTCTCACAGTCGGCATTCCGACTCGCAACGGCGCTAAAACGATCGAGCGTGCGTTGGCCAGCGTTGCTGCCCAAACCTACAGGTCGTTTACAGTAGCAATTTCAGACAATAATTCGACAGACGATACTTCGAATTTTATTCAAACGTATCTAACACGCTTCCCTGACGCGAAAATGATCCGGCAGCGCGAAACGCTGGCCGCCTACGATAATTTTAAAGCCGCCTCAGTCGGCTGTAAAACAAAGTACTTCGTATATTTGGCAGACGACGATTTCTGGGAGCCAGATTACCTAGAACGTTGTGTGTCAGCACTCGAGGCAGATGAGAGCTTGACTAGCGCGTTTACCCAATATCGCGTATACTACCACTACGCGGAGCGCTACGATCATATCATAATGCATTCCGACAGTGCCTCAGACGACAAAGTTGAGCGCGTCTTGGTCCGCGCACGTGATATGGCGCCCTGCGCCTTTTATGGCGTACATCGAACCGAACCATTCATCAAAGCCATTCAACAGGTCGGAATTTTTGATTTTAGCGATGTGGCCATCACCATCAGGCTCGCTGTCGAAGGCAAGTTAAAAAACTTGCCGTTTGATCTCTACCGCTCAGGCGTCTCTGATGAGGCTCGACTGACAAGAAATTCGTTAGATGGCGGTCGGATTAAATATTTGCCGTTCGCCTTTTACCTGATCCGGTTCTCGTTAGCGAATTTCCCTCTACCACAAGCGCTTCGTCTAATCCCGAAGCTGCTATCTGCATTGCGTGTTGTTGAGCGTAGCCATAAAGCGGCACGTGCCAAACCAAGCGCGCCACCAGATTACGCATCACTTCCGACCCGCGAGCAGATTGAGCAACACCGACTTAATGCGTAATGGCTTGAGGGCTTTCGATGAAGGCGGAAGTGCTGGGATACCGATCGATCCATGACGGCTGGAGCCGGTTCGGCGTCGTGACTGTCAGGCTCGCCAGCGGTGTGGTCGTCGAGCGCGAGATCGAGCAACACGGGGAGTCGGTCGGCGTCCTGCCCTATGACCCTGAACGTCGAGTCGCCACCCTCGTGAGCGAGTTGCGGGTTCCGCTGCTTTATGCCTTCGGTGAACACGCACAGCTCGAAGTGCCGGCAGGTGTCATTGATGGAGGCGTCCCCGAAGAGAACGGTCGCCGTGAGGCGCTGGAGGAAGTTGGGCTACGCCTAAAATCATTAGAATTCATTTGTGCGGCCTTCTCATGCGCGAGCTTGTCTACGGAGAGGGTGCACCTATACCTCGCAGCATACGAGCTTTCCGACCGTGTAGCACCCGGCGGTGGAGCGGAAGGCGAGCATGAGGACATCGAAGTTATCGAAATGCCGCTCGCGCAGCTCGCACGTCTTCTGGACGCCGGGGAGCTGCGCGATCTGAAGACAGTGGCCCTGGTATTTGCACTGAGAACGCGGCGTCCGGAGCTTTTCCTCTGAAGGTCGCCCCGACATGATAAAATGGAGCTTCGGAAAGACCGTTGAATAGCTTGGCTGGCGACGTTCGCCTTGAAGAGGCTTGCCGCCGTACCCCGACGGCAGCCTGGGCTGTGTGGCGCCTTTCTCTAGTGGTCAAGACCTGACGGTTGAGTCCGTCCCGGGTTTCGGTTTGGGCTGTGTCCTGCGAGTCTGGCGGGATCCGCAGCGGCATCTCCTTCTCGCTTTCTGCTTCGGATCGCCTTCGACTGGACGCCCTCGTGGCTGACCGGAATACGCCGCAGAAGCATGTCTGGCGCGCTCGCATCGTGCTGCTGAGCGCCGATGGGCTCGGGACCTGAGTGCTGTCCCTGCTGCGGATCGACCAAGCTGTCCAAGCTCGGCGAGGACATCACGGAGACGCTGGAGGTGATCCCCCGGAGCTGGAAGGTGATCCAGACCGTGCGCGAGCGCTTCTCATGCCGGACCTGCGAGACGGTCACGCAGCCGCCCGCACCGTTCCACGTCACGCCGCGCGGCTTTGCCGGGCCTCAGCTCCTGGCCACGATCCTGTTCGAGAAGTTCGGCCAGCATCAGCCGCTGAACCGCCAGAGCGAGCGCTTCGCCCGGGAGGGGATCGCGCTGTCGGTCTCGACGCTGGCCGATCAGGTCGGTGCCTGCACGGCCGCGCTCGCGCCCCTGCACGCGCTGATCGCCGCGCATGTTCTGGCGGCCGGGCGGCTGCACGGCGACGACACCACGGTGCCGATCCTGGCCAAGGGCCGGACGGTCACCGGCCGGATCTGGACCTATGTCCGTGACGACCGCCCCTTCGGCGGCCCGGACCCGCCGGCGGCGCTGTTCTACGCCTCGCGCGACCGGGCCGGAGAGCATCCCGAGGCTCATCTGCGCGGTTACCGCGGGATCCTGCAGGCGGATGCTGACCGTGGGTACAATCGCCTCTACGATCCCGCACGCCCGCAAGGCGCGATCCGCCCGGCGCTCTGCTGGGCTCATGCCCGCCGCGGGTTCTTCGTCCTCGCCGACGTGGCGGCCGGGGCGCGGCGAGGCCGGAAGGCGGCGGCGATCTCGCCGATCGCCCTGGAGGCGGTCCGTCGGATCGACGAGCTGTTTGCGGTCGAGCGCGGGATCAACGGACGCTCGGCCGACGAACGTCTGCAGGTGCGTCGTACCGAGACCGCTTCGCTCGTGGCCGACCTGGAGACGTGGCTGCGCGAACAACGCTCACGCCGCAGGCAGCGATCGGGCACACCTACGCGGTCTTTGCCGTCGACAGGGAGATCAACGGCCTGGGTGCCACTGCCCGTCTCACAATCCGGCGGGAGTGCCTCGCCCCGCCCGTAGCCGAGCTGGAGACTCGGATGCAGACCGAGCGGGCCCGCTAAAACTCGCTCCCGTATCTGCCACTTCAGCCCACTCTGCGGATCAACAAAAATATCCAGACCGACCCTCATGTATACCGTACATAAAGTAATGAAATGTCGGTCCTTGTGCACTTTCCGCAACATCTGGATTACGTCTTACGTACTCCAGCGGATTAACGCCGGCTCGCGGAGCCCGAAATTCGTCATCTCCATAGTAAGCAAAATGTTCATATGGATCTGCACAGGCATTCTGGACATCCGGATTTGCTAAGATATACCAATCAGCATCTAAAATCCCGGCCTCAAGCAAAATAATTCTAAAAGCACCTCTATTTCTCGAAACTTCCTGCATTGGTCGAAGTGATCGGACATCCGAAAGCTCAGACAGAACCGGCGCTTTATTTGCCTCAAGCTCAAGAGCCACTCTCAAGTAAAGATTTCTGGTAGATTGGGCCGCGATTTTAGATAGTATGCCCGCCTCCGAATTTAGTGGTATGTCATTATGAACTTGCGCCGCCCCGCCGGCGTGTCCCGCAAGTCCGACAGCGGTTGCAGCTTCACGCCTGAACTCCTCCAATTCGCTAAGCGACCTTCTTGTAGAGTTTAACTGCGCATTCAGAAGGGATATTTCCCGAAGCATCAACCTCTTATCTCGCGCCAACTCGGAATTCTCACGATCCAGGCGCTTAAACTCTTGCGGCAATACGCCATCTTCTTCTTGCATACCTTATCCTTTCCAAATCGAGCAGCGAAGATTCTGTATAATGCCGCCATCAACTTCGCTATCTATGAAGATCCGCAAGATGCAAAAGCACGATTGTTACAAGAAACTAATCTGGGGTGCGACACTACGATTCCTGCCGCCAATACCCGCAGTGTTGAACTGGGCGAATAAAGTCAGCGAAGGTTTTGGAGACACTTGAAGTACGGGCGACATCCCACAAGTTAAACGGCGCTAACGCCAACCCGCGAAAGAGTCCGTATCCGGCGTATTCCTGCCAAGCAACATAGTCGAGGCACCCGACCCTGTCTTTCTCGTTGGTTTGACGCCTATCATGTGAGGGGAAAATCAGAGACCTCTTTATACCTGACAGGGGCAATCAGACTCTTCCGACGGGTTCAATTCTAATCACCCCCAATCGGAAGCATGTTCCATCCGGGAAACAGGAGATCCCGTGTACACAATTCCGGATTCGCGAACCAGGGGTCAGGCGCCACTACTACAGTTTGCTCATCACCGCCGAGCCAAGCCGACCACCAGCTGAATGAACTGTTCGACAGAATGTAGTGACGGCAACGTGACATTAAATGGAGCTCGCGGCAATCTTGAAGCCCCTGGTCATCGTCCCCCGGAATTATGTCGATAAATTCTATGTCCGCGCCGCAAAAATTCTCCCTACACCAATCAATATCGTCGGAGAAAACGTAGAATCGAGGTCGAGCCAATCTGCTCCTCATCAACCGCATCGCTAAGCCGAAATATTTGACACTTGCCAAACCATGAAAAGCCCGAGTCGAAGCGTTTGAAGCGTAGTCACCTCGGCGTACGTGAACTGCAACCGACTCCTCTTGGATCATATAGCTCGCAAGCTGCTGATAGTATTCCGGCCAGGCACAGCGCAGCTGAATCTCTGATCTTATTTTGTCAGCAACCTGCGAGAAATAGCGTTCGCTCTGCCAGTAGCCGGAATAGCGCATACTTCCGATCTGACTAAAGACGGAGTGATCGTAGTGGAAATGAGGCTCACGATATAGCGGCAATGTTGCGTCTGGCGGCTCGGAGCAAATATTGGCTTCGACTCCAAAATTATCGAGCACAAAATTCCTCAACTTGTAGGATGAGAATGCACTTGCGTCTAATGTTAGTTCTGCGCCACGCTGCATCGACACTGCACGACCAAACGCGTATTGAAACAGCTGATTGCCAAGGCCGCCGATCACTTCGACAATGATATGGTCCATCTTTATATCCCTGAATGCCGGCAAACTGCGAAACGCAACGCTGACTCATCTTCGATGTTGCCGCGGATTAGACGAAAAAAAGATTCGCGCAATAGTCATTCGGCCCTTTGCCGTTTCAGCCGAACCTCGCCCGTAGGCAACCGTACTGGAGAATAAGTCCTGCGGTTGAAGTGGCCTTTGGGCGCAGTCGACTGGCCAAGCCATTATAGTGCTGCGCCATATAGGTCAGGATGACCGATTGGCGCACAAAATTGGCACGATCTTATTTCTGAGCTTCTAGCACGCCACTACTAATCGTCCGTATGAATAGATCAGAAGGCGTGGGCAGACATTGCGCGGCAGTTGTTTGTTGGACGAGCGATACTGTCTTCTTTCTAATTGCATGGACAGTACCCTCGACAATTTTGTGAATATATCCCGCCTCAATTGTCTCCATTGCCCACCCCCAGTCCTCAAAGCCAATCTGCTTACTCAATTGTGTTGCTCTATACGGAACCTTAAGAAACATACTCCTTCTCGAGAAGGTGAGGGCGGTCCATAAATTCGTTATAGCAATCGCGCTCACGTCGAAGAACGGGCTTTCCATATCGACATGAACGTAGACATATGACTCCGATCCAAAAGCGATGTTTAGTTCGGGATGCCATACAACTGGCCGAGAATCCGAGACGGCAGCTCCGAAAGCGTCGGTAAGCCAGTTTTCTCCAATTAAATCGTCCGCGTCCACGAACGCCAACCATTCGCCCTTAGCTCGGATAGCCCCCTCATTCCTCGCGAGCCCAAGGTCACCATACTGTGTGTCATAGAGAATACGCGACGCCCCTTTTGAGCACCATTCGCTGCAAACTAGGCGGGTAAGATTGTCCCCTCGATCCAGTACAATAATAGGCTCGACTCGTATACCTGCTCTTTGAGCATGTACCGCCGCCCTTTCGACGCTTCTTAGCGTCGATGCTGCTATGAGACCTTCTCGATGGGCATTTACTACAACGGATATTTCATAGACGTCCGCCGGCGGATTTACAGTCACTTTTCTACCTTCAAAGCTGAGTTGAGCTTCGCCAGACTGCCGCTGCAAAGTTGCGGTCTCTAGTACACATCCCGGGCGCGGCGGGAGATCTCGCACCACAATGGCATAGCCGATAGTTGCCAACGTTTTGGCCAAGATGCAACCACATCGCCATTAAGCTCGCAGATGGCACCGTGAAATGCTAGCGTCGGCACAGTTCAATGCCATAACTTAATGCTTGAAGCCTCTCTATGCGTCAACATAAGGGGATCACAGAGTGGCAGCTCTGATCCTCTACATCTCGCGCACTGCCGCCCTCGGCCGCTGGCGAAAAGCGCTCCCTTAGATGCAGCCCTCTTTCTGGACAATGTAGTCGGGCATCGGTTTGGCGGCAATTTCGGATTGGGAAAGGAGCTCCTACAGTGGTGCGGTAGATCACGTCCTGACGAAGGCGCACTACGCTTGTGACTGCTCCATCGAATCCATGAGCAGCTCCAAGACATTTGTAGCTTCACGTCGTTGCATAACACTGGCGGTGCCGAGGCATCCACCTCGATGAGTGATGAAGGTCCGCCGGCGCGCCGCATCGTCTGAGGGGTCTGCTTCTTGAAACAAACAGATGCTTGCTGGAAGCAGACTTCTCAGTGCGTGCAAGGCAGCCCACTCAGACTCGTGCGAGGCATCAAGAATAGGACTCTCCAGACTACTCGATGGCCGGTGAAGCGGCTGTAATATTACGACAATCCCCGCACGAGCTAGAGCGAGACCCTGGCGTGCGGCACGCAGCGACGGCAGCGGCGCGACATTCGTGACGACCGTTGCACCAGGCAGCTGCTGAAGCACGTGGTGTGTATCGTCTGTTGTGCCGTTGTCGATGATAATGAATTCCGTCCTTGATAGATCGCCCTCGGCAAAAGCGCGAACAACACGAAGCAGGCGCTCCGGCGTGTTATCAACGATTGCGATAAACGAAACAACGGGTTCCTGTACGTCGGGGAGAACAACCTTGCCTCCGTCAGCCAGGAATGTGTGCATCTCAGCTAAGCAGATGCGCGCGTCTGTCGCTGTGTCGTTGGACAAGGTGGCGACGCCATCGACCAGCGATCCCAGCGCCAACTGGGCGAGGGTTCGGTCCGCCGAGCTTGTGTTGTAGCCGCGAGCCCCCAACTCTGCACGCCAGTCCGCGGTCTCCACGCCGCGGACAAGCCCACGTGCCGTCCCGACCTTCAAATAAGGGAAGCCAGCGCGGAGCAGCTTTCGCCAGTTGTGTAGTGTTGCGTCAAGCCAATTCGGCGTTGGGAAAAGTACCTCCGCGCGAAACCCGCGCGCCATTGCGTAGCGCGCCAGTTGCGTCTCATACTCGTTCACAACGTCGTTCTTGTGAGCGTACGAGACCACGCCTTCGAAGAAGGCCCGGCCCGCTTCTGAGTCAAGGAAGCGCCGCTTTAGCGTGAGAAAGTAGCTTTGGATATGCCAGCCGCGGTCCGCGTTCTCGGTTAAGCCGACGATGTCGGATTCGCTCGCGCGGACTCTGGCGACCACCCGTTCAAGCGCCTCCAGATGGGTGGGCCCAAACACACTATCGTTGACTAAGTACAGTGCGTTTGCGCTGAGAAGTTCGGGATGCAGACGTAGCAGGTGAGCCCAGGCAGCGAAATCGAACCCAGCATTTGCGCGCTGGAAGACATGATCAGCTATGTCGAAGGCAGCGCCTGTTATCGTAACCTTGTTGTAATCACAGGCGACAATTAGAGCGCATTCGATCCCACATTGCCGTAAGGAGGCGATGTGGTGTGCGACATGGGGCTTGATTGCGCCGTTGCGCGAGTGCGTGACGAACAGGGCGACCTCGTCAGTGAAAGCGCCGCCCTTCAGGCGGTCGATCCGCGCGGCCGTGACCGGCTCCGATTCGAGGATAGTGGCGGCGTTGGGACGGCGGCGGTCGATCAGGCCTTCGACGATGAAGTGCTCTAAAGGATTGAGACCGCGCTGCGCGACGTCTGGATTACGCGCAAGGTACCAGGCTGGATCGAAGATCCCACGCCATGCCTCTCGGTCTTCTTCGGAGGCGTTTGCCGCTCGGCCCTCCAAGATTCCGATCCGGCGGAAATGTTCCAATGGATCGTCCTGGTAAGGACCTAGGTCGGCATTTCGCGCCCGGTACCATGCCGGATCGAAGCGGGTATCCCAGACTTTTCGTGGTTCGTGATCCGCGCTGGGATACCGTCCCTCGCTTCGTCCGTAGAGGAGATAGTGCCGGAGTGGATCCGCATCAGTTTCCGCGACGTCGGGGTAACGTGCGCGGTACCAACTTGCATCCACAACCTCGCCAAGAGATGCTATCTCAGCCATGGGATTCGGAAAACGCTTCTCCGCGTATCCGTAGGACAAGTAGTGCTCGAGCGGATCGAGCCCAGCTGCCGCCACGTCGAGGTAGCGCTGCTTATACCAGACCGGATCGACGCTCCCGCCATGTTCTGCTCGGCCGTCAGCGACACCGCCACCGGCAGGATCATCTCCGTTCTCTGTCATCGCTCAAGTGCCATTATTCTGCGTGACGAGGCAATCGCCGGTCAGTAGCTCAGCTTGGGTTCGCCAAAAGCGTGGTTTGCTCGCCTATTGCTGCGATCAGTGCGGATGCCCATTCAGCGCCTATCACGGTACGAATGCCGTGCTCCCTCTAACCCGGCTCTGCGCTGCCACCCTAGGGCTTGGGCTCGATCAGCACCAGGATCCGCCAGCGCTCCCGATATCAGCTCTTGTCGTGGCGGATCGGGAGCTTCCGCGGCGGCTCGCACGCCGCTGGTTTTGCCCGGCGTCGGCAGGCGAACACCGGGACGGCCAAGGACGTCGATCCTCGTCGTCTGACCGCCACGCGAGGGGCCGATGGCCCGGGTTTTCGCCCACCTTGCCCCCTGTGCTTGGCTCGCCCACCACTCCCGGCGGACCTTCCACTTCACGCCGCCTTCAGCCTCCTGGCCCAACGCGGTCGGGGGCTTCTTCTCCGCTCTCACGCGCCGCCGTCTGCAGCGCGGCACCTTCACCGGCATAGTTGAACTGCGGGCCACCATCAACCGCTGCATCGCCGAGCACAACCGAAGGCCCAGACCCTTTGTCTAGACTAAACCCACCCCAGTGATCTTCGATGCCCCGAGCCGAGCGCCTGAACCATTCGTCTGAGCCAGGACACTAGTACATATCGCTGGATAGAATCAATGTGTACAAAATTAGGCGCACTGCTTCGAAAATCAAAGATGTCTCACGACCTAGCGGTCAAACACCGAACAGAAGCGCAACTGTCCTCAGGAACAACATGAATTTTGTTCGAAATCGCTTCAGCAAGGAAAAACATGTCGATCAAGCGTTTCTTCTCTCGCTCAGATACTACAAAAAATTTCTTCACAGAATCGAAACAATCTCTAAAATACATTTCTGCACTGGCAGCAGCTTTGCCTCCGTCGAATCCTTCGGGAAGAAAAGCAACTAGATCGGAAATGTTCGAAAGGGCGGCGCCTCGCTGCCGCATGACCTCCCACAGGTGCACGCAGTTAAAGTTAAATACTGTCTTCGGGCGCAAAGCAAATATTAAAGTTTCGACAAGTCTCGCGACGTCATGCGGTGGCAAATCGAATGTATGGTCAGACAATTTCAAGACACTCTCTGCTCTGGGCATCCGCGGATCTTCAGGCTCATACCAAGGCCCGCAAACAACGAACAGAACATCGTCAGAAGCGACCATTCGACTCGTGGCCGCTTTGAGATAATGGAAATATGCAGCGTTTGTCGATTTGTCGCCTGCAGACACAAAAACCAGATTCGCAGGCGCTCTACGGATATTAGAAAGTATACCTTTCCAGGCCGAGAATATTGTCCCGTTTCCAACGCCCCTAATCACAGTTATGGCGCTTATCCAATCTGATACTCCTTCCGAGTCAATGGAACAATCGAATCCGCCCATTCTCGTGAGATTATCGATGACTAGACGGCGCTGCCGTTCGTTGAGACCGATAAACCGCCCTTCGGCACGACCGAACTTGATATAATGTAGCAAGGGATGGGCACCGGCGGAGGCTACATCCGGGTTGTTTCTGAGGTACCAGCCTCCATCGAAACTCGGCCCCGCGGCACGCCCCTCGTATCCGCCGAAATCCAGGTAATGATCGAGCAAGGAAATGCCGCTCAGTTCCGGGTTGTTTTTCCCATACCACTCTATATCAAATAACCCAGACTCCATGATTAGGCTTTTTCTCAAAGCCCGATCTTGCTCACTTTCAAGTTCGTTTTCCAGATCATCGGGAGCTGGACCAGAAGGCCTTCCTTCGGCACGACCAAACTTGATATAATGTAACAAGGGATGGGCACCGGCGGAGGCTACATCCGGGTTGTTTCTGAGGTACCACCCTCCATCGAAAGTCGGCCCCGCGGCACGCCCCTCGTATCCGCCGAAATCCAGGTAATGATCGAGCAAGGAAACGCCGCTCAGTTCCGGGTTGTTCTTCCCATACCACTCTATATCAAATAACCCGGACTCCATCAGCAATTTTTTATCTGCTTCTCGGTCGTCAGATTCGGTGTTTGGCCGGGACATGGCTTACCTTTCTAGTTTCGGTCCGAATTGCCTGCCAGCTCCCTAGTACTAACCGGCGTCGAACGATCGCAATTTTACGGCAGGTATCTTTACATCATCACATATTTATCAACCAGAGTTATCTGCCGGTTCCAGTGCGCTGTGTGCCGGGAGTCGGGCCGGCGGCGATGTCTCAGCCGCCTGCTTATGGGTCTTCGCTTTATATAGACGGCCAGTTGGCCAACCGTCGAGGCGCATGCGGAACAGGCGGCAATTGTGCGGCAGTGGAGCTGCGGACAGAGCGGGGCCTGGCCCGCATCTCGACGCGGGGTCTGCAGCATGCTAGTCGGCGCATCAGGCCGCCTGTCATCTAAGAGCTGTCGGGGGATGCCGCGAATAGCGAGAGCTGTCTGGGACGTCCCGTCGCCCTAGAATAACGAGGTTAGGTTCCTCAGCCGCTTGGCCAAGGCTCGTAGCGCGGCTAGGTCGTGCCAGTCGCGTCGGCTCACCACGTCGGTGCGTGCGTCGCGGACATCGAGCCTAGCGGAGTTCTCATATGAAGGCAGTGATCTTGGCGGGCGGCCTTGGAACGCGCCTGTCAGAGGAGACCGGGACGCGTCCCAAACCGATGGTCGAGATCGGCGGGCAGCCGATCCTATGGCACATTATGAAGGGCTTCGCCGCGCACGGAGTGCGCGAGTTTGTGATCTGCCTCGGCTACCGCGGCTACGTGATCAAAGAATTTTTTCTTAATTACCGCCTCCATCTTTCCGATGTCACCGTCGAGACTGGCTCCGGCGCGGTAGAATTCCACCGAAGCGGCGCCGAAGACTGGAGTGTTTCGCTAATAGAAACTGGTGCCGAGACCATGACTGGCGGCCGGCTCAAGCGCGTTAGGTCTTATCTCGGTACTGAGCCGTTCTTCATGACTTACGGCGACGGCGTCTCCGACGTCAATCTGACCGCGCTTGCCGCCTTCCACAGGGGCCATGGCCGCTTGGCTACCTTGACCGCAGTGGCCCCCCCCGGCCGGTTTGGAGCCCTAGAGCTCTCAGGTGACGCGATCCGCAGCTTCCGTGAAAAGCCGGCTGGCGACGGCGCTGTGATAAACGGCGGCTTCTTCGTTCTCGACCCACGAGTGCTCGACACCATCGCTGGCGATGCCACGGTATGGGAGAACGAGCCACTGGAGCGACTGGCTCGGGAAGATCAGCTCCAGGCTTACCGGCACGATGGCTTCTGGCAGGCGATGGATACGCTGCGCGACAAGAACCAGCTCGAGGCGCTCTGGGCGAGCAAGGCCGCCCCTTGGAAAATTTGGGCGTGAGCGCACTTATGCCGGTCGCACTCGCATCGCGCGCACTGAATCCCGATCCGGGCTTTTGGGCTGGCCGGTCGGTGCTGATCACTGGCCATACCGGCTTCAAAGGCGCGTGGTTGAGCCTGTGGCTCACCCGCCTGGGCGCCCGGGTCACCGGCTTCGCGCTGGAGCCCGAGACTCAGCCAAGCCTCTACACGTTGGCCGATTTACCAGGCCGGATTGAGAGCCAGATCGGCGACGTGCGCGATCTTGCTGCGCTTTCCGCGAGCGTTGCAGCGGCGCAGCCCGAAATCGTCCTGCATTTAGCTGCCCAGGCACTGGTGCGACCTTCGTATATCGATCCAGTCGGCACCTACGCCAGCAATGTCATGGGTACGGTCCACCTGCTGGAGGCCGTGCGGTCCTGCCCGTCAGTGCGCGCCGTGGTGATCGTGACCAGCGACAAGGCCTACGAGAATCGCGAGTGGGTCTGGGCCTATCGTGAGGACGAGCCTATGGGGGGGCGCGACCCGTATTCGAGCTCGAAAGGCTGCGCGGAGCTGGTCACCAGCGCTTACCGCGCTTCTTTTTTCGGCAAGAATGATCACTCCGCTAAGATCGCGAGCGCCCGAGCCGGCAACGTCATCGGCGGCGGGGATTGGTCGCTGGATCGCTTAATCCCGGACGTAGTCCGCGCCTTCGAGCGCGGCGAACCGGTAGAGATCCGCGCACCCGGTGCCGTGCGACCCTGGCAGCACGTGCTGGAGCCGCTCTCGGGGTACCTGCGCTTGGCTGAGGCTTTGTGCGGAGAGGACGGCGCGCGCTATGCGGAAGGCTGGAACTTCGGACCGGCCGAGGCGGATTGCCGGCCGGTCTCGGAGGTGGTTGCAGGCCTCGCAGGAGGTTGGGGTGAGGGAGCGTCGTGGCAGCTTGCTAATGGCACACACCCGCATGAGGCGACCTTCCTCAAGGTCGACGCTTCGAAGGCGCGCGCGCATCTCGGCTGGGACCGGCGGCTGCGGCTCGCCGAGGCGCTGGATTGGACTGGAGCGTGGTACCGCGCGCAGGCACGGGGCGCGGACGCAGCCGCGCTGACACTCGAACAGATCGCGCGCTACGAAGCACTGATAGGGACAGGGGATTTGGCATGAGCGCGACGAGCACCCCTCTGGGCTTGACGAGCCGCGCCTGCTGCCGGGCCTGCAGCGCGCCCCTCACACGCACTGTGGCAGATCTCGGCCTGTCTCCGCTCGCTAATTCCTACGTGCCACCCGAGAGGGCAGGGCAGGGGGAAATGGTCTACCCGCTCCACGCCTACGTCTGCGAGCGTTGCTGGCTGGTGCAGCTCGAGGCGTTTGAAAGCCCGGAGCACATCTTCTCGGATTACGCCTACTTCTCGGGCTTCTCGGCTGGCTGGCTGCGCCACGCGGAACGCTACGTCGCCGCGATGACCGAGCGCTTCGGCCTGGGACCAAATAGCAAGGTGGTCGAGGTGGCCAGCAACGACGGCTACCTGCTGCAATACTTCGTCGCCCGCGGCGTACCGGTGCTGGGGGTCGAGCCGGCGGCCAACGTCGCGGCCGTGGCGCGGGAAAAAGGTGTACCGAGCGAGGTCGCATTCTTCGGCAGGACTACAGCCGAGCGGCTACTCGCCGAGGGGCACGGCGCCGACTTGATGGCAGCCAACAACGTGCTCGCACACGTGCCCGATATCCTCGATTTTATAGCAGGGTTCCAGGTTCTGCTGAAGCGCGACGGCGCCGGCACCTTCGAGTTCCCGCACCTTCTGCGGATGATCGAGCACAAGCAGTTCGACACGATCTACCACGAGCACTTCTCCTACCTGTCGCTGGGCGTGGTCTCCGGCATCCTGGAGCGGTCGGGACTGCGGGTGTTCGACGTCGAGGAGTTGCCGACGCATGGCGGGTCTCTGCGCGTGTTCTTCTGCCACGCCGAGGGGCCGCACGCACAGACATCGGAGGTGGCCCGCGTACTCGCTGCCGAGCGGGACGGCAGCTTATTCTCGACCGTAGGCTATGGGCGCTTCGCCGAGGAGGTGGTCGAGATCAAGTGCGCGAGCCTGGAGTTCTTGATCGGGCAGCGCCGGGCGGGCAAGCGGGTCTGCGGCTATGGAGCCGCGGCCAAGGGTAACACCTTCCTGAACTATTGCGGGATCGGTCCGGAACTGGTCCAGGCAGTCGCCGACCGCTCGCCGCACAAGCAGGGCACGCTCCTGCCCGGCAGCCGGATCCCGGTGATCTCGCCGGAGGCGATGTTGGAGATGCGGCCGGACTACGTGCTGATCCTACCCTGGAACCTGAAGACTGAGATCATGCGGGAGATGGGCGGGATCCGCGCCTGGGGTGGGCGGTTCGTCACGTGCATCCCAAGCTTAGCTGTGGAGTGAACCACGTGACCCTTGAGGAGCTGCCGCTCGCAGGAGCCTACCGGATCAGCCTGAGCCCACACACGGACGAGCGCGGCTTTTTCGCCCGGACAGTTTGCGAAGACACACTGGCAACGCGCGGGCTGGTGGGCCGCTTCCGGCAGTCGAGCGTCTCGTTCAACCTGAGGCGCGGCACAACGCGGGGGATGCACTACGCGATCGCGCCGCACGCCGAGACCAAGCTTGTGCGCTGCACGATGGGGGCGATCCACGATGTAATTGTCGACCTCCGCCGGAACTCGCCCACCTATCTGCAATCGATAGGCGTGGAGCTGTCGGCCAGGAACCGGGCAGCTCTCTATATACCGGTCGGGTTTGCGCACGGCTTCCAAACACTGCAGGATGAGACGGAGGTGCTCTACATGATCGACCGCACTTACGTCGCCGAGGCCGCACAGGGCCTGCGCTGGGACGACCCAGCACTCGACATCGTCTGGCCGGAGCCGGTGACGGTGATCTCGGAGCGCGACCTAGCCTTCCCAGCTTGGGCCGACGCGGAAACAGTCGCGTGACTTCCAGCGTACGGCGCGTCGTTCTCACAGGCGGCACCGGGTTCGTGGGCGCCCATGTGGTCCCGGCGCTCGTCGCTCGCGGCTTCGAGGTCCACGCGCTTGGCCGTCGACCGCCGTCGGCGCAAGTCACCTTCCACCCGGTGGATTTACTGGATGCGGATGCGGCGCGCAGCGCCGTGGGGGCAATTGGGGCTAGCCACCTGCTGCATCTCGCTTGGTATGCCGAGCCGGGTCGGTATTGGCGCTCGCCGGCCAATCTTGACTGGTTGGCAGCGAGCCTTGCGTTAGTTCGCACCTTCCGGGAGACCGGCGGTGCGCGGGCGGTAGTGGCGGGTACTTGCGCTGAGTACGCCTGGGGCTCCGAGCCCCTAATCGAATATGGGCTCTGTGCTCCAACGACCCTATACGGGGCGGCAAAAGACGCAACGCGGCGAGTCTTGGCAGCATACGCATCCGAAACCGGGCTGTCATTCGCGTGGGGACGGCTGTTTTTCCTCTACGGACCGGGGGAGAAGCCGGGCCGGCTGGTGAGTAGCGCGATCCGGGCGCTGCTTGCGGGCGAGCGCTTCAGCACTAGCCGGGGTCACCAACGCCGGGACTTCAGCCACGTCGCTGACGCAGCCAGTGCGTTCGCAGCTCTAGTCGACTCAGCAATTGAAGGGCCCGTCAATATCGGCTCGGGCGAGGCTGTGCCAGTCAGTACTATTTTGGAGCGGATCGGTAGATTGACCGGCCGGCCCGAGTTGATCGATTTTGGCGGCCGCCAGATTGAGCAGACCGAACCAGTCAGCATCGAGGCCGATGTCACTCGCTTGCGCGAGGAGGTCGGATTTTATCCCTACTACGACCTCGAGAGCGGCCTCGCACATACTCTAGATAAAACTTTGCGAGCTTAATTGTGGCGGGCAGAGTCACGGAGAGGCGCAAACTCATTCCTCTATACATCAGTTCCCTTGTTCATTATCCGGAAAACGCCATACAGGGCACCATATCTGTCAGCATCGGGTTGAGTGTGCGACAGCTTCATCGCGCAAGCGAAACTGAGATGACGCTGAGGCGCTACCAAGACGGTGAATGTAATAGATCAGGAGCGGCTCAAGCGAGCTGTACCTCTCGCCCACATTGTTCAAAGCGCCCAGTTAGCGGTCAATTAGAAGCGCACGACGGCGAAGGCACCGATATGCAAGAAGAGGAAAACTCGACGTGTCCGAACCTGGCCGCAGCATACTCCTAATGTTTGTGGGTGCAACAGTCGGGTTTGAAGCCCTCGCATATGTTGCAGATCACCATTCAGAATCTTTGTGTGGCGTCGTTTTTCATAATGCTCTCTCGCAAGAGCAATGGCATAAGTACAACCGCCCACTCAATGTCCCCGTTTTCGTATGGGACCGCATGTCGACGGATGAACTCAATGCCAAAATAAACTCCATAGGCCCCGAATTGATCTTCCTTGCTTGGTGGCCAACAATACTTCAGCCGAGCACGATCAGCACTGCTCGCTCAGCAATTTTGAATATGCATCCAAGCTACCTGCCGCATTGCAGAGGTAAAGATCCCAATTTTTGGGCCCTCGTTGAGATGAGACCCTTCGGCGTATCGATTCATCATGTAACTGCCGACATAGACGCAGGCGATATTGCATATCAGAAAAAACTCGCGGTTGACTGGACCGACACCGGTATGTCACTGCATCTCCGAGCCCAAGAAGCCATGGTTCAGTTATTTAAGGATAATATCGCCCAGATGCTTCGTCTAGATATACCTCATCAGACACAACAAATATCCGTTGGAAGTTTTCACAGGCGGAGAGAGTTAGATACAGTGAGTCATATTGAACTGGAAAGAAATTATACGGCCAGAGATCTTTTTAATATTGTGCGCGCACGCAGTTATCCGCCGTACCCAGGGGCGTATTTCCGCGACGGCGATGAAACTTATGAAGTTCAGATCCTCATCCAAAGAAAGCACAGCAAATGAATGCCGAGCGTGAATTTGCCGAACAAAACCGCCGAAAAATCGAAGCCCTCGGCAGTGATCCAGAGATGACCCGACTTTCCAGAGAGTGGTTTAGGCGCGCATCGCGCCATAACTACTCTTACCATTTTTCATGGATGGGAAGGCCAATCATTCAGTTCCCGCAGGATATCATCGCAATCCAGGAAATTATTTGGAACGTAAAGCCCGACGTTGTGATCGAGACCGGAGTAGCGCACGGAGGTTCGTTAATATTCCTTTCGTCAATGCTTGAGCTGTTAGGACCCGGCAGGCGAGTAATTGGGATTGATATTGACATTAGGGAGCATAACCGCCGCGCGATCACGGAGCACCCGATGTCAAAGAATATTACATTGATCGAAGGCAACTCCTGCTCAGCGGAGGTGCAGGATCAAGTCCGCACGCTGGTGAACAAAGATCAAAAATCCGTTGTCATACTGGATAGCAATCATACTCGAGATCACGTTTTGTGCGAGCTTCGGGCCTATGAGAAGTATGTCGCAAAGGGATCATATCTCATTGTACTCGATACGATTATTGACTATATGGATGAAGAATTTTCGGCAAATAAGCCTTGGGGTCCTGGATCGGGCCCTGCTCCCGCAGTCGAGGAATTCCTAAAAGAAAACACCCGATTTGCACCTGTCTTTGAGATTGATAACAAACTGCAGATTTCCGTTGGCCCGGGCGGGTACCTACAATGCATCGAAGATCTTCGATCATAATGTTAAATGGCGTTAATATACCCGCCCCTTGCGGCACATCAGTTCAGTTACCGCGGCAATGTAGGATCGCGCGCAAGTGTGATTGGGTGGTCTCCAAGAGCCGACCCTTTAGTGTAGGCGGGCCATAGCTGGATAGGTGGCCTTCTCATTAGGAGAGCTGGGTTCCGTCAATCCTATTCGATGGCTTGCGCGGTCTTGTAAACGCAAGTGCGGAGGGAGCCTTTCTCTCGGGGAAGCGCTCTGGAGATAAACCAGCCAGTGCGGAGCACTGGCTGGTTACTTTCGGTGCATCGCCGCTGAACCCGAACGAGGGCAGTGGATGGTGACCAGCGCTCGCGCAACATTGCGAACCAGAATAACCCAACCTTGGTAGCAGAAGACCTTTCAGTACCCTGTGAATCGTAGGAGTGTATTATGTCAACGCGGCGAATTCCAATTGCCGGCCCATCCATCACTGACCTAGAAATTGGATTCATAATGGATGCCGCAAAAAACGGCTGGTACGACAATGCTTTCGAGCATATTGGCCGATTTGAGTCTGAGTTTGCATCCCACACCAAGCGGCAGTATGCTATATCGTTGCCTTCCTGCACCGCGGGACTTCATCTTGCATTAGCGGCCCTAGACATCGGCCCCGGAGACGAGGTCATAGTGCCAGATTGCACATGGATAGCAAGTTCTGCGCCCATCAGTTACGTAGGAGCGACTCCGGTGTTTGCCGACATTAGTCGCCAAACATGGTGCATGTCACCGGATTCCTTCAGTGAATGCATTACTAAAAATACAAAGGCGGCGGTGATTGTAAATTTGTACGGGCATATGGCAGAGTGGGATGCGATCACCGAGATTGCGGAACGCAATAATATTTTCTTGATAGAAGATGCGGCCGAGGCAGTCGGATCGACTTACGGGAATAGACCAGCTGGATCTTTTGGTTTATGTTCGGCATTTTCATTTCACGGGTCGAAAACGATGACCACCGGAGAAGGGGGAATGCTGGTTTGTGACGACAAGTCTTTCTACGATAAAATAATGAAGCTCCGAGATCACGGCAGAGCTCCGGGCGACGTCATGTTCAACAATGACATGGTCGCGTACAAGTATAAGATGTCTCCACTTCAGGCGGCGCTTGGATCGGCCCAGTTACAACGGCTTCCAGAACTCGTATCGATGAAAAGGGCGATTTTTGGATGGTATAAAGAGCGTCTTGATAAAGATCCGCGAATATCACTCAACCCTGACCATAAGGAAGTATACAACAGTTACTGGATGTCGACTGCCATTTTAGATCCATCTTGCGGCATCGAGAAAGGGAGACTTGTATCATTGCTCAGGGAACGCGGCGTCGATGTTAGACCGTTTTTTAACCCGCTGTCCCTAATTCCAGCTTACTACCACACAGATGAGGCGGCGGTGGCTAGGACCCGCAACAGAGTTGCACAAGATATATCGGCAACGGGCATTAATCTCCCGAGCGCTTTAAGCTTGACGGAATCAGACATTGACCGAGTTGCGGAGACACTTGTCTCATTAATAAGTAGATGATCTTTGGATCTATTCTGCAACTTTGTTGTGCTCTAATTTTCGGCAGGCGTGAGCGATTCCGCCCATTTCCGCACTGTCCGTCGTCAGATGATTTGAGACGGTTTGCGATGCTCAGGAACGGAGGTTCTGGTCCATCTGGGTGAGAAGTTAGGCAGCCTGCGCATGATGGCGCAAGCGGCGGTCCATGAGGGTCTGGCGTTTGATCCGCGCCCGTTCACACAAGATTGTCTCGCCGCGGCGGAAGTAGACGTCGGCAGGGGTGAGGTTGCCCAGGCTCTCGTGAGCCCGAGCGTGGTTGTAGTGCTCGACAAAGGCGGCAACCCGCGCCTCCAGTTCGCCGGGCAGGTAGGCGTGTTCGAGCAGGAGGCGGTTTTTGAGCGTCTGGTGCCAGCGCTCGATCTTGCCCTGCGTCTGCGGATGGCGGGGCGCACCGCGGATGTGGGTCATACCCCGGCTGCCGAGCCAGTCGGCCAGATCACCCGCGACGTAGCTTGAACCGTTGTCGGTGAGCAGCCGTGGCCGATGCACCACCTGCACGTGGTCGAGCCCGGCGGCCGCTAGCGCAAGGTCGAGCGTGGCGGTGACGTCGCCGACCTGCATCGTCGTGCACAGCTTCCACGCCACGATGTAGCGCGAGAAGTCGTCCAGCACGGTCGACAGGTAGTACCAGCCCCAGCCCACCACCTTCAGGTAGGTGGAGTCCGTCTGCCAGAGTTGGTTTGGCGCGGTGGGCTTGTCGCGGAACTCGTTGGCGGCTTTGATCACGATGTAGGCCGGGCTGGTGATCAGGTCCTGAGCTTTGAGCAGACGGTAGACGGTTGCCTCCGATACGAAGTAGCGCCGCTCGTCGGTGAAGCGCACCGCCAACTCGCGTGGGCTGAGCTCCGGCTGCTCCAGCGCGAGGGCGACGATCTGATCGCGAACCTCGGCGGGCAACCGGTTCCAGACCCGGCTGGGTCGGGACGGGCGATCCGCCAATGCCTCGAGGCCGCCACGCTGGAAAGCGTCGTACCACCGATAGAACGTCGCCCGGGTGACGCCGAGCTTGTCCAGGGTGGCGCGCACCGGCAGGTGGGATTGCTCAACCAGCCGGATGATCTCCAGCTTCTCAGAGGCCGGGTACCTCATGCCTCGTCGCCCCCAACCCCAGTCATACTTTTTTTCAGCAGGCGGTTTTCCACGACGAGATCGGCCACGACCTCCTTCAGCGCACCCGCCTCGCAACGCAGGTCCTTGACCTCGTCGGCGGTCGCGGCACGGGCCGAGTCGCCGGCCAGCCGCTTCTTGCCGGCCTCCAAGAACTCCTTGGACCAGCCGTAGTACATCGAGCTGGCGATGCCCTCACGCCGACACAGCTCGGCGATGCTGTCCTCACCGCGCAGGCCCTCCAGCACGATGCGGATCTTCTCCTCCGCCGAGAACTGCCGGCGCGTGGCGCGGCGGATGTCCTTGATCACGGCTTCTGCCGGCTTCCGCGCCGGCCCGGACGTCTGTTTCATCTTCGCTCCTGGGCTACGATGAACCAGCCATCCTCCGTTCGTGAAGACCCTCAATCTGTCTCAGGAGTGCTGACGGCGGACA
>NZ_FNWP01000043.1:0-26012 GCF_900108435.1 Methylobacterium sp. 275MFSha3.1
CGTGGCCTTCCAGCCGTCCCCCGCCTCGTAGTGGGCGGGTCCGCAGGTCGCTCAGGGTCGGCCCAGAGGCGGGTCGGCGCGGGGGCATTTCCTCACCCCGCCGGGCACAGTGCCGCCCGGTCTCACGCCCGCGTCCGAGGCACGCCCCGCACCGGTCCGCCGCCCGGGGCGATGGCGGCTGAGAGCCACCGACGCGGGCGCCGCCCCGTCCCCGGACCCGCACGGTCAGCCACCGGGCGGGCCCCCGAAGGACGGCCCGGGATCGCTCCCGGGCCGCCGCGGACAGGTGCGGTCAGGAAGCACAAAATAGGAACATTGTCAAGGCAAACTGAGCGGCGCAGCACGGTCGACGCGCCTCTCCGTCATCGCGAGCGCAGCGAAGCGACCCAGGGCGGCGCGACGTCGTTGAGCGGGGCGCGACCCTGGATCGCTTCGCTCCGCTCGCGAGGACGGCGGAATCGATCCCATGACCCGGAAACAAGATGAGAGTCAGGCGCAGGTCCCTCTCCCGTGCGAGAGAGGGATCGCGTCGCGGCGCGGCTGTGCCGACCCGCAGACGCCTGTCTTCCGGACCTTTGCAACACGATCGGGAATGCACCGTCGGCAGGTCCGGGTTCCGGGCTCGCCTGCGGCACCCCACGAAATGATGGGGCGGAGGCGGACCGCCGGCCCGCCTCCCTAAAAATCCGGTTCGCGCCCGGTCAGTCCGCCCGCCGCAGCCGGCTCGCGAAGAAGCCGTCGAGGCCGCCGCGGGCGCCCTCCAACTCCGGCAGGTGGCACGGCAGCGTGCGCAGGTCGCCGCGGTCGTCGATCAGCGCCGCGGCGCCGCCGACCTCCTCGGGCCGGACCGGCACCCGCGCGTAGCGGGGATCGCGGGCCAGGAACGCCGCCACCTGCGCTTCGCCCTCTTCCGGCTCCAGCGAGCAGGTGCAGTAGACGAGGAGGCCGCCCGGCCGCACCAGCCCGGCCGCGTGGTCGAGGAGCTTCGCCTGGAGCGCGGCGAGCCGCCCGATATCGGCCTCGGCCTTCGTCCAGGCCACGTCCGGATGGCGCCGGATCGTCCCGGTGGCCGAGCACGGCGCGTCGAGCAGCACGGCGTCGTGGTCCTGCGGCTCCAGCGCGAGGGCGTCGGCGACCACGACGTCGACGGCGAAGCCGAGCCGCGCGACGTTCTCGCGCAGGCGCTCCAGCCGCGGTGCGGACCGATCGACCGCCGTGACCCGGGCGCCGGTGGCGGCGAGCTGCAGGGTCTTGCCGCCGGGCGCCGCGCAGAGGTCGAGGACGCGGGTGCCGTCCCGCGGCGCCAGGAGCCGGGCCGGCAGCGCCGCGGCGGCGTCCTGGACCCACCACGCTCCCTCCTGGAAGCCCGGCAGCTCGGGGATGGCCGGGCCGTTCTCGGGCAGGCGCAGGGAGCCGGTCGGCAGGGTCACGGCGCCGAGCCGCGCGGCCCAGTCGGCGGGCTCGCCCCGCGGGGTCAGGTCGATGGCGGCCCCCGCGAGGTGGGCGCGGGCGATCGCGGCCGCGCGCTCGGGCCCGTAGGCCGCGACCCAGCGGCGGGCGAGCCAGTCCGGGGTGTTGACCGCCAGGGCGTCGGCGTCCGCGGCCAGGATCGCGTCGCGCTCGCGGGCGACCCGGCGCAGCACCGCGTTGACGAGCCCGGCGAGATGGGCCGTGCGGGTATCCGCCTTGGCGAGCCGCACGGCGAGGTCGACCGCGGCGTGGTCGGGGACCGCGAGGTCGAGGATCTGGGCGGTCGCGGTGGCCAGCAGGGCCGTGAGCTGCGGCTTGGCCGCCGGGAGCCCGCGCTCGAGCCGCGCGGCCAGGGCGGCGCGGATCAGCCCGTAGCGGCGGAAGGTCGCCACCGCGATGGCCCGCGCCAGCCCGGCATCGGCCGGCGCCAGCGCCTCGGCGCGGATCGCCTGGGCGAGGGCGTCGTCGAGGGCGGGGGGGCGCTCCTGGCCGATCAGGGCCGCGACCGCCTGCATCGCCGCGCGGCGCGCCCCCAGTCCCGCGATGTCCGGACCGGTCCCGCCCGGTGCCGCTGCGTTCCGCGTGTTGCGGCCTGTGTCCCGCGATGCCACTTCTGCTCCAGATCCGACGTCTTCCGGACCCACGCCCTCACACCCGAGCGAGCGCGATGCAAGAGCCGACCGCACGAGACCTGCACCGACAGGACCCGCACCGACAGGACCCGGCCGCGGAGGCCGGAGACGGCGCCGCCCCGCCCCGCATCCTCAGCCCGGCGGCGCAGCGCGCCCTCGCCGAGGCCGCCGAGCGCCGCGCGGCGATCGACGCCCGGGCCGCCGAGATCAGCGCCAAGCCCGAGCGCCAGGGGCGCGGCGGCCTGGAGCCGGTCCGCTACGACGACTGGGAGGTGAAGGGCCTCGCGGTCGACTTCTGAGAGATCCGCCGCGGGGCGCCTACTCGGCCGGGACCGCCAGCGGCGCGCCGGCCTCTTCCTCGGCCCGGGCCTCCGCCACGCCCGCCCCGAAGCGCCGGTACCAGAGCCCGGTCAGGATCGGCACGAGGATCGAGGTGACGATGATGCAGATCGTCACCAGCACGGTGGCGGTCTGCGCCGAGGGGGCGAATTGCGGGGCGACGGCGGCGATCGCCAGCGGGTTGGCGGCCGCCGCCCCGGCGGTGGAGGAGGCGGCCAAACCGGCCGTGCCCGTCCCGCCCCCGATCGCCCGGTCGGCCAGGATCAGCGGGATGCCGGTCAGGACGATCACCGTGAGCGCCAGCACGATGCCGAGCCCCGCGAGCGGCGAGAGCAGGTTGTTGAGGTCGACCGTGTTCCCCAGCGCGAAGGCGAAGAACGGGATCATCAGCTGGCCGCCGGGCGCGAACAGGGCCCGGAGCTTCGGGTCGAGGTTGCCGAGGGCGAAGCCGACCAGGAAGGGCAGCACCGCGCCCACGAAGATCTGCGGCTCGAAATGCGCCGCCCCGGAGGCGCCGAGGATGATCATGCTCATCAGCGGGCCGGACTCGATCGAGGTCAGGATGAAGGCGCCGGCCTCCTCGCGGCTGCCGTAGGTCTGCATCAGCGAGGCGTAGAGGCCGCCATTGGTCATATCCATCGCGCAGACGATCGCCAGGATCGACAGGCCGGCGAAGAAGCCGGTCTGGATGCCCTCGGGCGGGATGAACAGCCCGGCCACCAGCACGATCGCCCAGGCGGCGACGAGCTTGGTCGCCACCAGCGTCCCGGACTTGCGCAGCACCGTGCCGGTCGCCTTCAGGCTGACCGAGGCACCCATGCAGAAGAACCAGACCGCCAGGATCGGGATCACGCCGGTCATGATCCCCTGCGTGAAGCCCTTGAAATAGGCCGGGGCGCCCGGCGCGAAGGTCTTGCACAGGGCCCCGAGCAGGAGCGGCACCAGCATCAGGCCGCCGGGAATCCTGTCGATCGCCGCCTTGATCTGCATGGCGCGTCCCTCCCGATCCGGGTCGTCCGCCGACGCGCCGGACCCGGGCGGGATCGCGGACGCCGCGCCGGCCCGCGCCTCTGTCGGGCGCCTCTCGGACCGGTGCGTCATCCTGTCGGGGCGCGGCGCGGGCCGTCAAGCGGCGCGCCTGCGCGGGGCTTGCCGAACGTGTCGCGCTGTCGGGCGCGGAACGTCGGGCGCCGGGCCCCGTTGGCGAGGTTCACCGGAGGGAGGCGACGATGGCGACGACAGTATCGGCCCGGAGCGCGGCCGCGGGCCCGCACGGCGAGATCCACCTCGCCCGCGGCGAGCGGCTCGGCATGCGGATGTGGCGGGCCGAGGAGCCCAACGCCGACAAGCCGATGACGACCTCGGCGCACGAGACGGTCGGCTACGTCATCAGCGGCCGAGCCGAGCTCGTGCTGGAGGGCGAGACCGTGGCGCTCGCGCCGGGCGATTCCTACTGCGTGCCGGCCGGCGCCGCGCACACCTACCGGATCCTGGAGACCTTCACGGCCGTCGAGGCGACCGCACCGCCGGCCGGGTGAGGCCGGCGGGCCTCAGTGGGTTCAGTGGGTCATGTAGACCTGCGTGCCGACATCGACCCGCGCGTAGAGGTCGACCACGTCCTGATTGTACATCCGGATGCAGCCGTAGGACGCGTAGGTGCCCACCGAGTTCGGCCGGTTGGTGCCGTGGATGGCGTACTCGCCGCCCGCGAGCGTCATCGCCGCCGCCCCCATGGGATTGTGCGGCGAGCCGCCCGCGATGAGGTTCGGCAACCGCGGGTTGTCGCGCTTCACCTCCGCGGGGGGCGACCAGGCGGGGGCGACGTACTTGCCGTCGATCGGCTTGATGCCGAACCACTGCTTGCCGGGACGGCCCACCGCCACGGGATAGCGGATCGCCGTGCCGTCGCCGTTCACCAGGTAGAGCTTGCGCTGCGACACGCTGATCACCACCGAGCCCGGCGCGACGCCGTTGGCGAAGGGGACGATCTCGCGCGCCTGCGCCGCCTGGAAACAACCGGCCAGCATTGCGCCGGCCAAACCAAATAGAGCCGCCACCCGACCCGACATCACCGCGATCCTCGCAAAGCTAGACTAGACGCGGGCAAGTAATCCCCGGCCGAGCTTACCGTTCCGAGAAAAGCTATGGTTGACGCGGTGTCATTCTGCGGATCCGCGGGGTACGGTAAAAGAGCAACCACGATCCACGGTGTACGGTCGGTTGCCCGGCCCTCCTTCCGCGGGCGTGTCAGCGCTCGTGGAGTTCGCTCCCGCGCCGGTCCTCCGACTGCCAGCCGTGGCGCTCCAGTTCCGGGTCGAGATGCTCCTCCACCGGGTAGCCGACGCAGAGATAGGCCACGAGCCGCCACGTCTCCGGCACGGCCAGGATCGCCGTGACCGCCTCCGGCTCCAGGATCGAGACCCAGCCGACGCCGAGGCCGCGGGCCCGGGCGGCGAGCCAGAAACACTGCACCGCCCCCACGACCGAGTAGGCCAGGGTCTCCGGCATGCTGGCCCGGCCGAGGCCGAGGCCGGTCTCGGTGGCCGCGTCGCAGAAGGCGGCCAGATGGACCGGCGCCTCACGCAGGCCGGCGAGCTTCAGGCCGCGGTACTGCGCGGCCCGGTCGGTCGCGTAGCCCGCGGCCGCGGCTTCGTTGCAGCCGGCGAAGTTCTCCGCGACTGCGCGGCGGCGTCCCGGATCCGCGACCCGCACGAAGCGCCAGGGCCGGCTGTTGCCGACCGAGGGGGCCCGGTGGGCCGCCGCGAGGCAGGCGCGCAGGACGTCCTCGTCGACCGGATCCGTCCGGAAGCGGCGCACGTCGCGGCGCCACGCGAACAGCGCGTCGAGGTCGTGCAGGAAGGCGGCGTCGAAGGCGGGCGGGCCCATGGTGCGGCTGGCATAGCCGCAACCCCGGCCCGACGGGAAACGGAAAAAAGGCCGCCCGAGGGGCGGCCTGAAGTCTTGGGTCTCGAAACCTCGGAGTGCCGGATCCTGGGATCCCGAGCGGCGACCGATGGCTGGGGAGCTGGGTGTCGGTCGCCGACCGGGCAGAACCCGGCGAGGTTCGACGCCTGTTGTCGCGCCGCAACGCGGCCTGCAAAAGGCGTGAATCGGGCCAAACCGTGTTTTTTGTCGCTTGGGCGTGTCTCGTGGGACACGGCGCGCGCGACCCTTGCGGGCCGCGGCGGCGAGGCCCATCATCCGGCAAAGCATCGATGCACGGGAGCCGTGATGACCGAGAGGACGAGCGCCGGGTCGAGGCCCGACGAGGCGGTGGGCCATGTCATCCCCTTCCCCGCCCGCGCGGCCCCTCCGCAGATCGCCTTCAACCGGGACGAGCTCCGCACGATCTTCAACCTCTACGGCCGGCAGGTCGCCGCGGGCGAGTGGCGCGACTACGCCCTCGATTTCCGCCGCGACAAGGCGGTGTTCTCGATCTACCGGCGCTCCTCCGAGATGCCGCTCTACCGCATCGAGAAGGATCCCAAGCTCGCCCGGCGCCAGGGGGCCTACGCCGTCGTCGCCGCGAGCGGCCAGATCCTGAAGCGCGGTACCGAGCTCGCCCGGGTGATCGCCGTGCTGGAACCGGCACCGGCGGCGGTCTGACGGCGCCCGCTCAGGACAGGGACAGGCGCCGGACGGTCGCGGCGATCTCGGCCACCGCCTCCGGCGCCAGGGGCCGGATCGGCCGCGGCGGCTCGGCGCGGCACAGGCCCATGAGATCGGCCAGGGCGTAGACCACCCGCAGGCTGGAATGCGTCCGGAACAGCGTCCAGAGGGGCTCCAGCTCGGCGTTGAGGGCGCGGGCCCGCTCGGTCTCGCCCGCCGCCACGGCCCGGACGATCGCCAGGCAGGTCCGGGGAAACAGGCCGCCCGCCACGCTGAACCACGCCGCGCCGCCGGCGATCAGCGCCTCGGTGACGTTCCAGTCGCCGCTGAACCCGATGGGGAAGCCCGCCGGGACGGCCTCCCGCAGGGCCGCGATCCCGGAGGCGGCCCGCGCCGGCTCCGGCGCGGCGCACTTGGCGGCCACGATCCCGGGCTGGCGGGCGATCCGGCCGATCAGCGCCGGCGTGAAGTGGAAATGCGTGGTCGCGGGGTTGTCGTAGAGGACGAGGGGCAGGCCGCCCGCCTCCCCTACGGTCGCGAAATGCGCCTCGACCTCCGCCTCGGTGAGCGGCGTGTACGAGACGGGGGCGAGGAGCCCGGCATCCGCGCCGGCCGCCCGCGCGTCCTGCGCGAGGCGGACGGCCTCGTCGGTGCGCAGGGCGCCGATGCCGACGAGGAGCGGGACACGTCCGGCCACGGCCTCGGCGGCGATCGCCACCGCCCGGCGCCGCTCCTCGCGGCTCAGGTACGCGTAGGTCCCGGTGCTGCCGAGGAGGCCGATCGAGTCGACCCCGGCGGCCGCCAGGGGCTCCAGCAACCGGCGCAGCGCTTCCGCGTCGACGCGGCCGTCTGCGTCGCTTGGGGTGATCGGGAAAGCGGAGAGGCCGGAGAGGTCGGAGAGCGCGGGCATGGCCCGAGCCTAGCGCATCCGCGCGCGGCGGCCAGGCAAAAAGAAACCCCGGCGGTGTCCCGCCGGGGTTCCCTCGACCCGTCTTGTTCGGGCTGGCTTATCGGCGGTCGCCGATCAGGCTCAGCAGGAACTGGAACATGTTGATGAAGTCGAGATAGAGCGTCAGGGCGCCGTTCACCGACATCTTGGCCGCCATCTCGCCGTCGAAGCCGCCGTAGAGATACATCTCCTTGAGCTTCTGGGTGTCGTAGGCGGTCAGGCCCGCGAAGATCAGCACGCCCAGCACCGAGATGGCGAACTGGAGGGCCGACGAGGCGAAGAAGATGTTCACCAGCGACGCGAGGATGATGCCGATCAGGCCCATCATCAGGAACGAGCCCATGCCGGAGAGGCTGCGCCGGGTGGTGTAGCCCCACAGGCTGAGCGAGCCGAAGGCCGCCGCCGTGATGAAGAACACCTGCACCACGCTGCCCCCGGTGAACACCAGGAGGAGCGAGGACATCGAGGCGCCCATCACCGCCGCGAAGGCCCAGAACATCGTCCGCGCGGACGAAGCCGACATCCGGTCCATCCGCATGGAGAAGACGAAGATGAACGCCAGCGGGGCGAGCATCAGGACCCACTTCAGCGGGCTGAGGTAGAGGGTCTGACCGAACGGGGTCAGGATCGGGCGGGTGCCCTGGTAGGCCGCCACGGAGGCCATGTTCAGGCCGAGCGCGACGAGACCCGAGATGCCGAGCCCGACGATCATGTTGTTGTAGACGCCGAGCATGAAGGTGCGCAGGCCCTGATCGACCTCGACCTGGGTGCCGGCGTAGCCGGTCGGCTGCTGGGCGCCGTACCGGAAGGGGCTGTTCTCGAATGCCATGGGAGTTTCCTTGCGGAGGCTCTCTCAGCGTGGTGTTCGGTCGAGGCCCACGCAGGACCTCTGGCGCCGGGCTGGCGCCTCGATCCGGAATATGTTGCGCCCGAAGCCGCGACACAAGTCCCCGGCCACGGTTCCGGGGCCGCTTTTGCGTGTCCGGCGGATGTATTTTTGTCCATCTGGGCCGGGATTAAAATGCATTCCGCTCCGTCGTCGGGTTGTTCGACTGACGGTTGCCGCCGTCCAGGCGTTTCGATGCGCCCGCGCGAAGTCTTAACGGCTTCCTTATGCCACGTGCGTCCGCGTGCGCCCCGGTTTCTCCGGTCCAGATCGCCAAGTCCCGGCGGGTTCGTGCCTGCACGGCGGGTGCGCAGCCTCGAAGATCCGCTCTCCGGCGCGCGGGATCTGGGCGGCCCGGGAGGGGCGGTTCAGTGCGTCATCCGGCGGGCCAGGGCACGGCCCAGACCCAGCAGCATCAGGTCGGCGGCCGCCCGCACCTCCGCGGGCATGTCGTCGGTGAGCGTCTCCTTGAGCGCGACGGCGAGGTCGGCCGCCCGCTCCAGCGGGTCGCCGCCCGCCATGGGCCTGCCGACCACGTAGCGGTCGCCGCCGTCGCGGATCTCGGTGATGTCCATCAGGATGCCGTGCGAGCGCTGCGGCTCGCCGTCCTCGTTCCGATGGGTCCGCCCCCGGCTGAGGAGCCAGCGCACGGTGCCGTCCGCCTTGAACACGCGGTATTCGGCAAGGACCAGCCCGCTCGACCGGACGGCCCGGAGCATGTGGTCCATCAACCACGTCATGTCCTCGGGATGCACCGCGGCCAGCGCCATCGGCCCGTTGATCGGACGGTCGGCGAGGTCGGGATTGCCGGTCAGCAACCGGGCCGCGCCCGCGTCGTAGACGACCACGCCGCGGACGTGGTCCCACTCCCAGGTTCCCACAACGCACGAGGCTTCGAGAGCCGCCCGGAGACGGTCGGCGTTCTCCGCGTAGCCATCGATGACGTTGATGCGCATGGTGGACGGTCCCCCCGGGCCGCTCGAAGCTCGAATGTCTAGCTCCGTACCAATCTTCCGGCGAAATGACAAAGAGTTCACTTGCGAATACCCCTTCACGGGGGCACTTCTTGTCATGGTTGGGAAATTTTCCCCCGTCGCGAGTGATTCGAGGGGCCGCCATGGATGAGAACGGACTCGAATTCCTGCGGACGATTGCTGACCAGAAGGTGGAATCCTCCGCCGCGCGCGCGCTGAACAGGATTGCGCAGTCCCTCGATTTGCCGATCGAGGCGTTCTACGGCTCCGATCACTGCGGATCTGTGGTCCGTCCGGCCATCGAGCGGGAGACGGAGCGGCTGCTGATGCTGGTCGGGGTCCACCTGCGCCGACTCGATCCTGCGGCGCGGAGGCGATTCGGTGAGGCGGTCCAAGCTCTGGTCGGCCCCGAACCGACCGAGGCATGCGCGCGCACCGCGGAGAATGCGGAGCGCGGCGACCCGTGAGCGCGGGGTCCGACGGTTGGAAGCCCCTCCCCCACGGACCGAGGGCTTCGATATCCTGCCGGACCGTCTCCGGCCGGGCGCGGTCCGCCGCTCTCGACGGCCTTGATCGCGGCCTCCGCCGGGGCTGAACCGGATACGGAGCCTGCGGGATCGGCCTCCGTCAGGCCTGCCGGAGATACGGCGCCGGCTTCTGCCCCAGGATCCGCCACGTGCCGACGAGCCCGAGGAGGATCGCCAGCGCCACCGCGGCCACGGCCGCGACCAGCGCGCCCGACAGGTCGAGGCGGAAGTCGAGGTGCATGACCTTGGCGACGATCACCCAGCCGGCGAGCGTCCCGGCCAGGAGGCCGAACAGCGCCGTGGCGAGGCCCAGCGCCGCGTATTCGAGGGCGTAGGCGGTGAGCAGGCGCGCCCGGCTCGCGCCCAGCACCTTGAGCACGACGGCGTCGTAGAGCCGCGCCCGGTGCCCGGCCGCGATGGCGCCGGCCAGCACGAACAGGCTCGCCAGCACCGCCACGGCGCTCGCCCCCCGGATCGCCAGGACCAGCCGGCCGACGAGGTCGCCGATGGCGTCCAGGGCGTCCTTCACCCGCACGGCGCTCACCGACGGGAAGGTCTTGGCGACGTCGCGCAGGATGCGGTTCTCGGCGGAAGCGTCGGTGCCGCCGGGCAGGGTCAGCGTCGCGAGGTCGGAATGCGGCGCCCCCCGGAAGGTGCCCGGCGAGAACACCATCACGAAGTTGATGCCGAGGTTGCGCCACTCCACCCGGCGCAGGTTGAAGATCGTCGCGGTGAGGTCGCGCCCGAGCACGTTCACCGTCACGGTGTCGCCGAGCTTCAGGCCGAGCTGGCGGGCGAGGTCGGCCTCGAAGGAGACCAGCGGCTTCGCGCCCTGCTCCGGGCTCCACCACGCGCCCTCGGTGAGGCTGGAGCCGTCCGGCACCGTGTCGGCGTAGGTGATGCCCCGGTCGCCGTCGAGCACCCAGGCGGCGTCCTCCGGGGGGCGGATCTTGCTCGCCGGCACGCCGTTCAGGGCGACGATCCGGCCGCGCATCATCGGCACATCCTCGATCTTCCCGCTCGGGGCCGAGCGTGCCAGGAACTCGCGGAACTGGGCGGCGTCCCGGGAGGGAATGTCCAGGAAGAAGAGATTCGGCGCCCGGGCCGGCAGGGTCGCGCTGATCGTGCGGCGGACATTGGCGTCGATCAGGCTGAGCGTCACGAGGAGCGTCACGCCGAGGCCGAGCGACAGGACGATGGCGGGCGTCAGGGCGCCGGGCCGGTGCAGGTTGGCGAGCGCCATCCGGGGCGCCGGCCAGCGCGGGTGCGGCAGGCGGCGGGCGAGCGCCATCAGGCCGAGCGCCACCAGATGCAGCAGGCCGAACGCGATGGCTGCGGCCGCGATGAAGATCAGCGCGACGCGCCGGTCGAAGGCGGTCGCCACCGACAGGCCGACCAGGGCCGCGAGGCTGACGGCGAGCCAGATCCGGTAGCGCCAGCGCGGGCTGACGCGGGCCGGGTCGACCGTGTCGCGGAACAGCCCGGAGACCGGCACGTCGTGGGCGCGGCCGAGCGGCGTGATCGCGAAGGCGAAGGCCGTGATCAGCCCGTAGGCGGCCGCGAGCGCCAGCTCCCCGGGGGCGAGCGTCGGGTTCAGCGGCAGCGGCAGGTCGGCGGAGAACAGGGTGTCGAGGAGGAAGGGCAGGCTCGCGCCGATCGCGAGGCCGATCAGGGTGCCGAGGCCGGCGATCAGCATCACCTGCGTCAGGTACAGGGCGACCACCTGCGAGCCCGGCGCGCCGACGCTCTTGAGCGTCGCGATCGAGGGCCGCTTGCGCTCCACGAAGGCGTGGACAGCGTTGCCGACCCCGACGCCGCCGACGATCAGCGCGGTGAGTCCCACCAGGGTCAAGAACTGCGTGAAGCGCTCGATGCTCTTGGCGAAGCGCGGGTCGGCGTTGGTGCGCGAGCGGATCTCCCAGCCGGCCTCGGGGGTCGCGGCGCGGATCCGGGCCTGCGCGGCGTCGAGGTCGGCATCCGGCGCGCCGGGCGGCAGGAGGAGGCGGTAGCTCCAGCGGTTGAGGCTGCCGGGCTGGACGAGGCCGGTGGCCCGGAGCGTCGGCTCGGCGATCATCAGCCGCGGCCCGAAACCGATGCCGCCGGCGATCTTGTCGGGCTCGGACACGATGGTGCCGCGGATCGCCACCGGGTGCCCGGCGAGCGCGATCCGGTCGCCGACCTTGACGTCGAGGCGGGTGAGGAGCGCCGGGTCTGCGAGCGCCCCCGGCACCCCGTCGCGCTCCGCTAGCAGGTCGGCGAGGCGGCCCGACGGGTCGGTGGCGAGGTCGCCCGCGGCCGGGTAGGTGGCGGGATCGACGGCCTTCAGCTCGACCAGGGCCGCGTCGCCGCTCGGCGCCACCGCCATGGCCCGCAGGGAGGCGACGATGTCGAGGCGGCCTTCGCGTGCGAGGGCCTGTTTCTCCGCGTCGGTCGCCTCCCGGTTGATGAGATTGTAGGCGAGGTCGCCGCCGAGGATGCGCCGGCCCTCCCGGCCGAGCCCGTCCGAGAGCGAGCGCGAGATCGACGCCACGCCCGCGATGGCCATGACGCCCAGCGCGATGCAGGCGAGGAACACCGCGAAGCCGTTGAGCCCGGCCCGCAACTCGCGCAGCGCGAGGCGCAGGGTGAGCGGGATCCGGCGGGGCGCGGGGTCGGGGCGGGTGATCGTGCCGTGCATCAGGCGGTCACCGCCTCCTCGATCCGCCCCGAGCGCAGGCGCACGGTGCGGTCGCACAGGCGGGCGAGGCCGTTGTCGTGGGTGACGAGGACCAGCGTCGCGCCGCGGTCGCGCTTCAGCCGGAACAGCAGGTCGACGATCTGGCGGCCGGTGGCCTCGTCGAGGTTGCCGGTGGGCTCGTCGGCGACCAGGATCGCCGGGTCGGGGGCGACCGCCCGGGCGATGGCGACGCGCTGCTGCTCGCCGCCGGAGAGCTGCGCCGGGTAATGGTGCAGCCGGTGCCCGAGGCCGACCGCCTCCAGCTCGGCGCGGGCGCGCTCCAGGGCGCCGGGCCGGTCGGCGAGTTCGAGCGGCAGCGCCACGTTCTCGAGCGCCGTCATGGTCGGCACGAGGTGGAAGGCCTGGAACACGATGCCGATCCGGCGCCCGCGGAACCGCGCCAGTGCGTCCTCGTCGAGGCGGACGAGGTCGGTGTCCTCGATGACGACGCCGCCGGAATCGGGCCGCTCCAGCCCGGCCATCACCATCAGCAGCGTCGACTTGCCGGAGCCGGACGGGCCGACGAGGCCGACCGCCTCGCCGCGGTCGACATTCAGCGAGATGCCGCGCAGGACGTGGACGCGGGCGGCGCCGCGGCCGAGGCTGAGATCGATGTCCGACAGCGCGATCGCGGGCTCGCGCAGCACCTTGCCTTGGCTCACCGGTGAGCCGATCTGTGGGCGATGACGAGCATGGCGCGCGAGGTCCTCACGTGGGGTCGATCCCTTCGGCTTCGATCTTGGCTCTACGGGCCGCGGGTGCACCGCGATATGGGTTCGGCATTGGGGCCGCGCCATGACGCGCGCGCTGTGTTCCGGCGCACGGCCCTGTATGCCGCAGCGCTAGCGCTCCTGATGGTCCCTTTCATGACAGCCGTCGCGCCGGGAGCGCGGGCCGCGCCCGGCGGGCCGGTCAAGCTCGTCGCCCTCGGCGACAGCCTGACCGCGGGCTACAAGCTCCCGGCCGACGCCGCCTTCCCGACCGTGCTGGAGCGCCTGCTCAAGGCCAGGGGCGCGGACGTGACGGTCGCCAATGCCGGCGTCTCCGGCGACACCGCCACGGGCGGCCTCGACCGGGTCGACTGGTCGGTGCCGGACGGGACCGCGGGCGTGATCCTCGAACTCGGCGCCAACGACATGCTGCGCGGCACCGACCCGAAGGTCACCGAGGGCGCGCTGTCGGCGATCATCGAGCGGCTGAAGGCCCGGGGCATCCCGGTCCTGCTCGCCGGCATGCAGGCCGCGCCCAACCTCGGGCCGGACTACAAGGCGCGGTTCGACGCGATCTACCCGGCGCTCGCCAAGCGCTACGGCCTGACCCTCTACCCGTTCTTCCTCGACGGGATCATCGGCGACCGGGCGCAGCACCTCGACGACATGATCCACCCGAACCGGCAGGGCGTGGAGACCATCGCTTCCCGCATGCTGCCGACGGTGGAGGGTTTCCTGGGGGGCCTCCGGCAGGGGGCGTCGCGGTAGTGCCGCGCCTGTTCACCGGCCTCGCCGTGCCGCCCGCGATCGCCGACGCGCTCAGGGCCTGGCAGGGCGGCCTGCCCGGCGCCCGCTGGATCGAGCCCGGCGACTTCCACGTGACCCTGCGGTTCATCGGCGACGTCGACGCGACCACGGCCGACGACGTGGTGGAGGCGCTGTCCGAGATGCGGGTCCGCCCGGCCCTGACGGTGACGCTCGACGGCCTCGGCATCTTCGGCGGCGACAGGCCGCGGGCGCTCTACGCCTCGGTGGTGCCGGAGGCGGAGCTGACGGATCTCCAGGCCGAGCAGGAGCGGCTCGTGCGCCGGGCCGGGGTCGAGCCGGAGCGGCGGAAATTCACCCCGCACGTGACCCTGGCGCGCCTCCGGCGCGACGCCACGCCGGAGGCGGCGGCGATGTACCTGTCGCAGGCGCCGGTCTTCGCGCCGCTGACTTACACGTCGGACCGGGTGACGCTGTTCTCGGCGCGGGACTCGACCGGCGGCGGTCCGTACGTGGCGGAGGCGGAGTTCCCGTTCGCGTGATGCGCCTGGGCTCGGTCGTTCACGTCCTTGCGAGCGAAGCGAAGCAATCCAGAGCCGGCGACATCGCCCCGAACGTCGCGCTGCCCTGGGTCACTTCGCGTCGCTCGTGATGACGGAGGTTCGGTCTTCATGCGGGCCGATCGCGCGATCGGCCCGAACCGGCCTACAGCCGCCGCAGCGCCACGCTCTCGATCCGGTGGCTCGCGCCCTTGGTGAGGATCAGACTCGCCCGCTGGCGGGTCGGCACGATGTTCTCGCGCAGGTTCGGCAGGTTGATCGTCGTCCAGAGCCGGTCGGCGATGTCGAGGGCCTCGGTCTCGGCAATCTCGGCGTATTTCCGGAAGTACGAGCGCGGGTCGCGGAACGCCGTCTGCCGCAGCTTCATGAAGCGCGTGACGTACCAGCGGTGCAGGTCGTCCTCGTGGCCGTCGAGATAGATCGAGAAGTCGAAGAAGTCGGACACGAACGGGATCGCGGTCCCGTCCCGCGGCAGGCGGGCGGGCTGGAGCACGTTCAGGCCCTCGACGATCAGGATGTCGGGACTCTCCACCACCCGCTCCTCGCCGGGCACCCGGTCGTAGACGAGGTGCGAGTAGAGCGGCGCGGTCACGCGCTTGTGGCCGGCCTTGACGTCGTGGAGGAAGCGCAGCAGCGCGGCGGTGTCGTAGCTCTCCGGGAAACCCTTGCGCTCCATCAGCCCGTTGGCGGCGAGCTCGGCGTTGGGCAGCAGGAACCCGTCGGTGGTGACGAGGTCGACCTTGGGGGTGTTGGGCCAGCGCGCCAGCAGGGCGGTCAGGATGCGGGCGGTCGTGGACTTGCCCACCGCCACCGACCCGGCGAGCCCGATGATGTAGGGCGCCTTGGTCTCGCGCTCGGCGAGCAGGAAGCGCTGCGTCGCCTTGAACAGGCCCTGCGTCGCCGCGACGTACAGGGCGAGCAGACGGGACAGCGGCAGGTAGATCGCCACCACCTCCTCGACCGAGATCGGGTCGTTGATCGATTGCAGCCGCTCCAGGTCTTCCTGGTTGAGGGTGAGCGGCGTGTCGGCGCGCAGCTGCGCCCATTCCTCGCGGCTGAAGCGGCGATACGGCGAGAGCCGGTCGGACGCTTCGAGGATCGCCTCGACCGAGCCCGGCAGCGCGGCCGCGTTCACGCGTGGCGCCTCGCGGCCTTCTCGGCGATGCCGCTCTGGGCCGTGCGACGCTCCAGCTCGGCCATCACGGCGTCGAGCTCGACCCCGCCCGCCCGGAGCAGCACGACGAGGTGGTAGAGCACGTCGGCGGCCTCGTTCCGCAGGCCGGTCTTGTCGCCCTGCACGGCCGCGATCGCCGCCTCCACCGCCTCCTCGCCGAGCTTCTTGGCCGCCTTGGCGGGGCCCTCGGACAGGAGCTTGGCCGTGTAGGAGGTGGCCGGATCGGTCCCGGCACGGCTCGCCACGAGGGCGGCGAGGTCGGCGAGCGTGTAGGCGGTCATGAAGCGATCTGCATGTTGCGACGGCCCCTTATACAGATCAGGGCCGGATTTCGGCAGGAAACTGCGCCACGGCCGCTCGGCGGGCAAGCGGAGCGGGTGAAGGCCGCCCGGCTTTGTCTGGGGATCACCCGTTGTCTTGGGTTCACCCGTTCGGCAGGTGCCGCGCCAGCGCCTCCAGCACGGCCATGCGGACGGCCACGCCCATCTCGACCTGCTCGCGGATCAGCGACTGCGCCCCGTCGGCGATCTCGGAGGAGATCTCGACGCCGCGGTTCATCGGCCCCGGATGCATCACCAGCGCGTCGGGCTTGGCGAGCGCCAGCTTCTCGCCGTCGAGGCCGAAGTAGCGGAAATACTCCTTCACGGACGGGACGAACGAGCCGTTCATGCGCTCCCGCTGGAGGCGCAGCATCATCACGATGTCGCAGCCGACGAGGCCCTTGCGCATGTCCGTGAAGGTCTCGACGCCGAAGCGCTCGATCCCGGAGGGCAGCAGCGTCGAGGGCGCGATCAGGCGGACCCGCGCGCCCATGGCCTGGAGCAGGATGATGTTGGAGCGCGCCACCCGCGAGTGCAGGACGTCGCCGCAGATCGCCACCTGCAGGCCCTCGATCCGGCCCTTGTTGCGGCGGATGGTGAGCGCGTCGAGGAGGGCCTGGGTCGGGTGCTCGTGGGCGCCGTCGCCGGCATTGACCACCGCGCAGTCGACCTTGCGGGCGAGCAGGTGAACGGCGCCCGCCGATTCGTGACGGACCACGATGATGTCGGGCCGCATGGCGTTGAGCGTCGCGGCGGTGTCGATCAGGGTCTCGCCCTTCTTCACCGAGGACGAGGCCACCGACATGTTCATCACGTCGGCGCCGAGCCGCTTGCCGGCGAGCTCGAAGGACGATTGCGTCCGCGTCGAGGGCTCGAAGAACAGGTTGATCTGCGTGCGGCCCCGCAGGGTCGTGCGCTTCTTCTCCACCTGCCGCGAGATATCGACGGCGGATTCGGCGGCGTCGAGCAGCCCCTCGATGTCGGGCCGGGTCAGGCCCTCGATGCCGAGGAGGTGCCGGTGCGGGAAGGCCGGGGTCGGAGGCGTCGTCATGATGAGGCCCGGGTGTAGGTGCGGCGCGCCCTGGGGGCAAGGCTGTTCGGCGCTCATCCCGGTTCAGTCATGACGCTCGCTCCGTCAGGGGCTGCGGGCGTCACGGGTTCGAGGCCCAGGCTGTCCGTCCGGCGGCAGGATGGGGCGCGTCGCGCTCCGTCATCGACGGCGCGCGCCCATCGGCGCAGTCGCACTTCGAGAGGCGGCTGCGGCCTTTTTCCCGGCGGATGGTAACCGCCCGCCCCCGCGCCACGTATCTGCCCGAACGGTCGGGATTCGTACGCTCCCGACCCCGCGCCGCTTGCCCGGGATCCAGACGCTTGGCCGCCTCCCCTGCCCTCGAAGCCCCCGAGACCGTCGACCGGCAGGGGCGCCGCTGGTTCTACCGCCACCCGCTGGTCATCCGGCTGGCGCACTGGATCAACGCCGCGGTGCTGCTGGTGCTGCTGATGAGCGGCCTGCAGATCTTCAACGCCCACCCGGCGCTCTACTGGGGTTCGGTCTCGACCTTCGACAATCCGTCGCTCGCCATCACCAGCGAGCCCGGCCGCGACGGCACGACCCGCGGCGTCGTGACGGTCGGTTCCCACACCCTCGACACGACCGGCGTGCTCGGCCTGTCGAGGGAGGGCGGCACCGAGGTGGAGCGCGCCTTCCCGTCCTGGGCGACGCTGCCGGCCAACCAGGATCTCGCCACCGGGCGGCGCTGGCATTTCCTGTTCGCGTGGCTGCTGGTGATCAACGGGGCGGTCTACCTGCTCTACGGCCTGGTCTCGGGCCAGCTCCGCCGCCGCCTGATCCCGGACGGCGACCAGATCCGCGACTTCGGCGGCTCCGTGAAGGAGCACCTGCTCCTGCGCTTCCCCGAGGGCACCGAGGCCAAGCGCTACAACGTCATCCAGAAGCTGACCTACCTCGTGCTGGTGCTGGGCCTGCTGCCCGCGATGGTGCTCGCCGGCCTCGCCATGTCGCCCGGGATGGACGCGGCCTGGCCGTGGCTCACCGAGGTGTTCGGCGGCCGGCAATCGGCGCGCAGCGTCCACTTCATCGCCGCCGGGCTGATCGTGCTGTTCGTGGTGGTCCACGTGCTGCTCGTGGTCGTCTCCGGGCTCGTCAACAACATGCGCGGCATGATCACCGGCTGGTTCAGCCTCGGCCGCGACCGGGAGACCGCGCGATGATCCTCCACCGCCGCAAGCTCCTCACCGCGGGCGCCGGCCTGATGGGCACCGCGCTGCTGGCCGGCTGCGACAAGTTCGCCGGGACCGAGACGGGGCAGCGCACCCTCAAGGTCGGCGAGGACGCCAATGAATACGTCCAGCGCCTGCTGATGTCGCCGACGACCCTGGCCCGGGAATTCCCGGCCTCGATGATCTCGCCCTGGTTCAAGCCGAACGGCACGATCGACCCGCCGGACCGCGCCTACCGGGCGCTGGCGGCGCGGAACTTCTCGGACTTCAAGCTCTCCGTCGACGGGCTGGTCCAGACGCCGCTGTCGCTGAGCCTCGCGGACCTGCGCGCCCTGCCCGCCCGCACCCAGATCACGCGGCACGATTGCGTGGAGGGCTGGAGCTGCATCGGGCAATGGGGCGGCGTGCCGCTCGCCGAGGTGCTCAAGAAGGCCGGGCTGAAGCCGCAGGCGCGCTACGCGGTGTTCCACTGCGCCGACACGCTGGAGTTCGAGGCCGGTCCCAAGGGCGGTGGCAGAGGGCGCGACCAGGGCGCGTCCCTCTGGCGCCCGACCCATCCGGGCGCGGTGCGCGAGGCTTACGTGCAGCTCGCCGCCGCCGACGATTGGGGCGGCCCGGCCACCGCGACCGACGCGCCCAAGGACGATTGGGGCCAGGGCAGCCCGGCCCCGGAGCCCGCGCCGGCGGGGATCCCGATCCGCTACTACGAGAGCATCGACCTCTACGACGCCTTCAACCCGCAGACGATCTTGGCCTACGACCTCAACGGCAAGCCGCTGCCCGTCTCGAACGGCGCGCCCCTGCGGCTGCGGGTCGAGCGCCAGCTCGGTTACAAGCAGGCCAAGTACGTGATGCGGGTCGAGATGGTGGAGTCGCTCGCCGGGATCGGCCAGGGCAGCGGCGGCTACTGGGAAGACCGCGGCTACGAGTGGTACGCGGGGATCTGAGGCGACTGACGGGATTTTGAGCTGCTGACGCGGCAAGTTCCGTGCTGGAGCCCGGGCCGCGTTTCATCCTGCATGGCCTCTTCCCCGGACAGGTGGAGCGACGCGGAACCTGATCAGGACCCGGCCCGAAAAGTGCCGCGCAGTGGCTCCCCCGAACAACCTCGCGATTTGACAACCCGCCGCCCGTGACCCACTTGTGCCCGGCGCGCGGCCCCGGCCCGACGGCGGGCATACGTCCCACGCGAATCTCGAACAGAATTCGTCCGTCGCGCCCAGGCTCCGTCAGGGGCAGAGGTCTGAATGAAAGTCGTCGTCGTCGAGTCGCCGGCCAAAGCCAAGACGATCAATAAGTATCTCGGCCGCGACTATGAAGTCATCGCCTCCTTCGGGCATATCCGCGACCTGCCGCCCAAGGACGGCTCGGTGGATCCCGAGCAGGACTTCCACATGGTCTGGGAGCTGGCCGACCGCGGGGCGAGCCGGGTCTCGGAGATCGCCAAGGCGGTCAAGGGCGCCGACAAGCTGATCCTCGCCACCGACCCGGATCGCGAGGGCGAGGCGATCTCCTGGCACGTGCTGGAGGCGCTCACCGCCCGCAAGGCGCTCAAGGGCATCCCGGTCGAGCGCGTGACCTTCAACGCCATCACCAAGGCGTCGGTCGAGCAGGCGATGCGCAAGCCGCGGGAGATCGACCAGGCGCTGGTCGACGCCTACCTGGCGCGCCGGGCGCTCGATTACCTCGTCGGCTTCAACCTCTCGCCGGTCCTGTGGCGCAAGCTGCCGGGCGCCCGCTCGGCCGGGCGCGTGCAGTCCGTGGCGCTCCGGCTCGTGGTCGAGCGCGAGATGGAGATCGAGCGGTTCAAGCCGCGCGAGTACTGGACGCTCATCGCGACGCTGACGACCGCCGACGGCGCGACCTTCGAGGCCCGCCTCGTGGGCGCCGACGGCAAGCGGATCCAGCGCCTCGACGTCGGCACGGGCGAGGAGGCGGCCGCCTTCAAGCGCGACCTGGAACTCGCGACCTTCCAGGTGGCGAGCGTCGAGGCCAAGCCCGCCAAGCGCCACCCGCAGCCGCCCTTCACCACCTCGACGCTGCAGCAGGAGGCCTCCCGCAAGCTCGGGATGGCGCCGGCCCAGACCATGCGGGTCGCCCAGCGCCTCTACGAGGGCGTCGATGTCGGCGGCGAGACGGTCGGCATCATCACCTACATGCGGACCGACGGCGTCGACATGGCGCCGGAGGCGATCCAGGACGCCCGCCGGGTGATCGGCAAGGAGTTCGGCGACCGCTACGTGCCGGACGTGCCGCGCAAGTACAGCGTCAAGGCCAAGAACGCCCAGGAGGCCCACGAGGCCGTGCGCCCCACCGACATGGGCCGCCTGCCCAAGATGGTGGCGCGCCACCTCGAGCCCGAGCAGGCCAAGCTCTACGACCTGATCTGGACCCGCACCATGGCCAGCCAGATGGAATCGGCCGAGCTGGAGCGGACCACCGTCGACGTCACCGCCAAGGTCGGACCGCGGACCATCGACCTGCGCGCCACCGGCCAGGTGGTGAAGTTCGACGGCTTCCTGACCCTCTACCAGGAGGGCAAGGACGACGAGGAGGACGAGGAGAGCCGCCGCCTGCCGCCCATGAAGGCCGGCGACCCGCTCGCCCGCGAGCGGATCAGCTCGACCCAGCACTTTACCGAGCCGCCGCCGCGCTACTCCGAGGCGAGCCTCGTGAAGCGCATGGAGGAGCTCGGCATCGGCCGCCCGTCGACCTATGCCGCGGTTCTCCAGACCTTGCGGGATCGCGAATACGTCAAGATCGAGAAGAAGCGGCTGCAGCCGGAGGACAAGGGGCGGCTCGTCACGGGCTTCCTCGAGAGCTTCTTCCGGCGCTACGTCGAGTACGACTTCACCGCCGGCCTCGAGGAGCAGCTCGACCGGGTCTCCAACGCCGAGATCGACTGGCGGGCGGTGCTGCGCGACTTCTGGCGCGACTTCTCCGCGGCGATCGGTGAGACCAAGGAGCTGCGCGTCGCCGACGTGCTGGAGGCGCTGAACGGCCTCCTCGGCCCGCACATCTTCCCCAACAAGGGCGACGGCTCGAACCCGCGCACCTGCCCGACCTGCGGCTCGGGCCAGCTGTCGCTGAAGCTCGGCAAGTTCGGCGCCTTCATCGGCTGCTCGAACTACCCGGAGTGCAAGTACACCCGGCAGCTCTCGGCCTCGGGCGTCGACGGCGACGGTGACGGCTCCTCGGCCGAGGGCGGCCAGCCGGGCGTGCGGGTGCTGGGCGACGATCCCGCGACCGGCCTGCCGGTGACGCTGCGCGACGGCCGCTTCGGGCCGTTCCTCCAGCTCGGCGAGGCCTCCGCCGAGAAGGGCGCCGAGAAGCCGAAGCGCTCGTCGCTGCCCAAGGGGCTCAGCCCCTCGGACGTGGATCTGAACAAGGCGCTGGCCCTGCTGGCGCTGCCGCGCGAGGTGGCCCGCCACCCCGAGACCGGCGAGCCGATCCTGGCCAATCTCGGCCGGTTCGGACCCTACGTGCAGCACGGGAAAACCTACGCCAATCTCGGCAAGGACGACGACGTGCTGGAGATCGGGGCTAACCGCGCCATCGACCTGATCGTCGCCAAGGAGCAGGGCGGCGGACGCGGCCGCCCGGCCGCCGATCCGGGCCGGCCGCTCGGCAAGGACGAGGCCAGCGGCCGCGATCTCGTGGTCAAGGCCGGCAAGTACGGGCCCTACGTCACGGACGGCGAGGTCAACGCCACGCTGTCGAAGACGATGAGCGCCGAGGCGCTGACCCTCGACGAGGCGATCGCCCTGGTGAACGCCAAGCGCGCCGCGGGCGGCGGCAAGCCGGCGAAGCGCGGGGCGGTCCGGAAAGGGTCGGCGCGGGCCGCGAGCGGCGACAAGCCGGCGGCGAAGAAGACCGCCGCGAAGAAGCCTGCGGCCAAGAAGGCGGCGGCGAAGACGTCGAGCGCGGGCTGAAGCGTTCGTGGACGAGGCTGAGGCGGGCCGGCAAGCCCGCCCGTCCTTGCGAGCGGAGCGAAGCAATCCAGTGCAGCGCGAGGCGTTCGAACGTGGCGCCGACTGGGTTGATTCGCTCCGCTCGCAAGGACGTGGCAGAGGCAGCGTTGCCGCCCCTCACCGCGGGTTGCGGTCAGCGATCGGGTTCAGACCAAGTAGGTGATCGTCGCCGCCACGGCCGTCGCGAAGGTCGCGAGCGCGAGGGTGGTGGAGTTCATCAGCGCCCGGGCCGGCGGCACTGCGGCCGCGTCATCGTCGCAGCCGAAGGCGGCGCCGGCCGCATGCTCGAAGCGGATCAACGTGAGGCGGCGGGCCTCGATCGCGGCGTCGCTCATGGACTGCGGCTCCCTGACCACGGTCAAGATTTATCTCCGCCACCAACGTCGATCGTCCCGTTCTGTTCCGGGCGTCGCCTGTGGAAGCCGGGCATGCGGGTCACGAGAAAGCCTTAACCCATTGTTGTGCAACGTCGTGATGACGGCCCGGCGCGCGGAACCGTGTGCCGGCACGGACGCGGCCCTCGCTCGCGGCGGCGCAGCATGCGATGATGCGACCGCCTCGCCGCAGGGCGAACGGCTTTGATGTTTATGGTTTGTTCCGCTATCATGCGGGGATGAAGGCGCATGCTCCACGACCCGAGACCCGTCCCAAGACCCGTCTGCGCGAAGCCGAGCCGGCCGACGCGCCGCGCGCCAGGAGGCCGCGCGTGAGCGATCCGGCGCGGGACCTGTTCGGGCCGGGCGGCAAGGGCGCGGCGGCCCGCCCGCCCGAGCCGCGGCGGCGGCTGGATTCGGCGGCCTCCGTGGCGACGCTCGCGGCCGCCGAGCCGGAGGGCGGCTACACCGCCTCCGACATCGAGGTGCTGGAGGGGCTGGAGCCCGTCCGGCGCCGGCCCGGCATGTATATCGGCGGCACCGACGAGCGGGCGCTCCACCACCTGTTCGCCGAGGTGATCGACAACTCGATGGACGAGGCGGTCGCCGGCCATGCCAGCTTCATCGAGGTGGAGCTTGAGGAGACCGGCGCCCTCGTCGTCACCGACAACGGCCGCGGCATCCCGGTCGACCCGCACCCGAAATTCCCCGGCAAGTCGGCGCTCGAGGTCATCATGACCACGCTGCACGCCGGCGGTAAGTTCGACTCGAAGGTCTACGAGACCTCGGGCGGCCTGCACGGCGTCGGCATCTCGGTGGTGAACGCACTCTCCGACCTGCTGGAGGTCGAGGTGGCGCGCAACCAGACCCTCTACCGCCAGACCTTCTCGCGCGGTCATGCCCAAGGGGCTTTGGAACTGGTCGGCCGGGTGCAGAACCGCCGCGGCACCCGCGTGCGCTTCCACCCGGACGCCCAGATCTTCGGCTCGCTGAAGTTCGACCCGCGCCGCCTGTTCAAGATGGCGCGCTCCAAGGCCTACCTGTTCGGCGGCGTCGAGATCCGCTGGCGCTGCGCCTCCGCCCTCCTCGAGGGGCTGGAGGACGTGCCGGCCGAGGCGGTGCACCGCTTCCCCGACGGGCTGCGCGACTACCTCGCCCGGGACATCGACGGGAAGGAACTCGTCACGGACGCCATGTTCTCCGGCAAGATCACCAAGCCGGGCTCGCACGGGTCGCTCGAATGGGCGGTGGCCTGGATGGTCGCCGAGGACGGGATCTCGCACTCCTACTGCAACACGATCCCGACGCCCGAGGGCGGCACCCACGAGGCGGGCCTGCGCGTCGCGCTGCTGCGCGGCCTGCGCGAGCACGCCGAGCGGGTGAACCAGGCCAAGCGCATGACCGCCGTCACGACGGACGACGTCATGGCGACCTGCGCGTCGATGCTCTCGGTGTTCATCCGCGAGCCGGAGTTCCAGGGCCAGACCAAGGACAAGCTCGCCACCGTGGAGGCCCAGCGCATCGTCGAGACGGCGGTGCGCGACGCCTTCGACCACTGGCTCGCCGCCTCCCCGGCCCAGGCCAACAAGCTCCTCGACTGGGTGATCGACCGGGCCGAGGAGCGCCTGCGCCGCCGCCAGGAGAAGGAGGTCGCCCGCAAGAGCGCGACCCGCAAGCTGCGCCTGCCCGGCAAGCTCGCCGACTGCTCGGCGGCCGGCACCGCGGGCTCGGAGATCTTCATCGTCGAGGGCGACTCGGCCGGCGGCTCGGCCAAACAGGCCCGGGACCGGGCGACCCAGGCGATCCTGCCGCTGCGCGGCAAGATCCTGAACGTCGCCTCGGCCTCGCGCGACAAGCTCGGCGCCAACCAGCTGATCTCGGATCTCACCCTGGCGCTCGGCTGCGGCACCGGTTCGGCCTTCCGCGAGGCGGACCTGCGCTACGAGAAGGTGATCATCATGACGGACGCCGACGTCGACGGCGCCCACATCGCCTCGCTGCTGATCACCTTCTTCTACCGCCAGATGCCGAGGCTGATCGACCGCGGCCACCTCTACCTCGCGATCCCGCCGCTCTATCGGCTGCAGCAGGGCTCGAAGGTGGCCTATGCCCGGGACGACGCGGATCGGGAGCGGATCGTCAAGACCGTGTTCAAGGGCGGCAAGGTCGAGATCGGGCGGTTCAAGGGCCTCGGCGAGATGATGCCGGCCCAGCTCAAGGAGACCACCATGGATCCGAAGAAGCGCACATTGCTGCGCGTCGCGGTCCTGGACGAGGCCCGGGAATCGACCGGCGACACGGTCGAGCGTCTGATGGGCAACAAGCCCGAGGCGCGCTTCGCCTTCATCAGCGAGCGCGCGGCCTTCGCAGAGGGCGCCGACCTCGACATCTGACGCCGGAGCGGCCGCGCCGCGTCGGTCGATGGCGCCGCGCCGTCATTGCGAGCGCAGCGAAGCAGCCCAGCAGCGCCACGTTCATCGAAGTGGCGCTGCCCTGGATTGCTTCGCTGCGCTCGCAAAGACGGGTGACGGGTTTCTGTCGCGCCTTATCGGGGCGGCGCGATCACCTTGGCCGGGTCGAAGGGCTGGGCCGCCGCCACCGTGTCCTTGCCCATGTTGAGGACCGCCGAAAAGCGGTCGCCGCCGGGACGCAGCACGAGGGCGCCCGGCTCGACCGCGATGAGCTTGCTGCCGAGGCCGAGGAAGCCGCCGACGTCGATCACGACGGCCTTGAGCGTCCCGCCGTCGGCGATGAGCAGATCCTCGATCTTGCCGACGCTGTCGCCGGCGGCGTTGCGAACCGTCACGCCGATCATCTTCGTGGTCAGGAAGGTGACGGGCTTGAGCCCCTGACGCTTGGCGGCGTCCTCGGCGCTCGCCGCCTCCGTCAGCCGCCCGCCCCCCTTGCCGTCCGTCGAGGTTCCCGGTCCCGTGGCCGGCAGGATCGTGTCCTTGCCGATCACGCTGGCGTCCTGCGCGGAGGCCGGCGCGTTGGCGAGGCCGAGGGCCGCGAGCGACAGGAGAAGGATTCGGCTTCGCATGGCTGATCGCTCCGCGCGCCCGGTCCCTGCGTGGAAGGCCCTGTCCGGGTCACTGAGGGGCGCCGCGGTCTCAATCGCGGGCGGCCCGCGCGGTTCCGGCCCTCCCTGTCGCACCCGCCGAGGTCGGTTCGCTGTCCCGAAACGCGAAAGGGCCCGGCCTTGCGGCCGGGCCCTTCGGGAGCGCGGAGCCGGCAGAGCCGGCTCCGGCATCCGGTCTCAGTAGGAGCCGAACTTGTAGTTCAGACCGGCGCGGACGACGGCGAACTCGGTCTTGGCAGCGGCGCCGTTGAGGTAGGCGGTGCCGTTCGGGGGCAGGAGGTTGCCGTAGAACACGCCACCGGCCGAGTTCTTCTGGCGGTCGAGGCTGACGTACAGGCCTTCGACCTTGAGCGTGACGGCCGAGGAGCGGAAGAAGTTCAGGAACGAGTCGGTGGGCAGGGCGTACTCGACGCCACCGCCGGCGGCCCAGCCGGTGCGGAAGCTGTCGCGGAAGCGGTTGCCGGAGAAGTTCTGGTCGTCCTGGCCCGAGCCGTAGGCGAAGCCGCCGGTGCCGTACACGAGGGTGCGGTCGAAGGCGTAGCCGAGGCGGCCGCGCACGGTGCCGAAGTAGTCCAGGCCGTTGCCGCTCGTGGCGACGAAGGCCGGCGGGTTGGAGAAGGCGACGCCGGGGAAGCCGAGGAAGCTGTAGTTCTGGGTGGCGTTGGCGCGGCGGGCGAAGTCGACGTACTGGGCGTCGGCCTCGAAGCCGATCACGA